>JAJPKB010000346.1 GCA_021323915.1 Chloroflexota bacterium
CGCTGTACTCGATCAAGATCGCGTTGCGAATGAGTCGATGGCGACCGAGTAATTCCGGCATCTGAGTGGCAATTTGGCTAAGCCTCTCGGCGGTCAGCGGATCCAACCCGTCAGTTGACGTAGGATGACGGGACTGGAGCATCCGAAGAATCTCGAGCTGTTCACTGGCCATCAACCGCAATCGATCGTTCACCGCCGCGTAGCGGAGGAGCAAGCCGTTCAAGAGGAGCGCGCAGGTCGTGACCAGCACCGCCGGCGCGATGATGAATTGAATCGTCTGAGCAACTGCCTGCGGGGTCATTCCCGACCAGCATCCTCCCACTCACCAGCCGAGTTACCCTCTGTAGCCTTGAAGCGCTAAAACGAACCGGCGTCGACCAGCAAGCCGGCACTGTAAGGCCGGTATCCTGACTCCTCGGAGCATGCGGGGCGGCACGCCGCGTGCCATTATCCGCGCAGCCGGTTCATGGAGATAAGGTCATGGAGCGTCGCCCGCTGGGACAGTCAGGAATCGAAGTCTCGGTCGTCGGGTTGGGGACGTGGGCGATGGGCGGTGAGTGGTGGGGGAAGTCGAGCGATACCGAAACTTCTGCGCGAAGCGTTCGAGCGAGATTGACGTGATCCAGCCACCCTACAACATGTTCTGGCGCTATCCGGAGAAGGACGAGATACCCTTCTGTCGGACCCACGACATCGGCATCGTGGCATACAGCGCCCTGGCGCAGGGATTATTGACCGGTAAATTCACTCACCAGACCAGGCTTGCCCCCGATGACTCTCGACTCAGCACGGTGTTGTTTCAGCCAGGAACCTATGAGCGATCCGTCGATGCCGTCGATACCATTCAGCCGATTGCCGAGAAGTATGGGAAGTCGCTCGCTCAGCTTGCGATCAACTGGGTGATCTCGCGCCCAGGCATCAGCTCCGCACTCGTCGAGGCACCTTCGACCGAGCAGGTCGAGGACAACATCGGGGCCGTTGGCTGGGCGCTGAGTCCCGAGGATTATCGGTTTGTCGACGACGCAACCCGAGCCGTGTTCGATGCCCTTCCGGACGCCAAGGACATGTTCTTCAATTGGCGGAACTGGGAGCTGCAGCGGCGTCGATTCGAACCTGCGAAGCCGCCGCAGAAGAAGGCGTGACTGGAGCAATCACCGTCCGTGGTCTCCAGGACGACGAAGGCGCTTCAGCAATCTTCGTCGTCTTGACACCCTTCTCCTGAAAATGAGCAAAGTGTGAAGGAGGCTTCACTGCCGATCAGGCCATCGCGGGAGCCACGGACTACAAAGACGAGCCCACGCAGACGCCATTTGGCGTAACGGACCACGTCCTCCCCGCTCCGACGTCGTCGGAGGCTCGCGGTCCACGGATCGGGCCGGTCAGACCCGACCGGGTGGCGCGTTGGCTCCAACCGTCGGGGCGAAAGCCTCCCGGGGGAAGATCAGCGATACCCCAAGGCCGATGAGCCCGACGACGGCGATCGATATCAGCGCCCAGCCGAGCGCCCGGTCACGCGCTTCCGCGTTGATCCGGACGACTTCGTCGACGATCTCCGGCGGCTGGCCCTGGAGCGCGGCCCGAACCTGGGTGTCGCTCAGGGTGCTGACCTCATCTTGTAGCGCGACGGCGATCTGTTGCTTGGATGCCGGCGGCAAGACCTGGCTCGCCTGGGTCAGCGACGCCATGCCCGCGATCAGCGCCGAGATGAGAACCGCGCCCGCGACAGCGGTGCCAAGCGATGAGCCGAGGTTCGAGACGCTCCGTGATACACCCGAGATCTCTCCCTGGTCGCGCTCGGGCATCGCCGATTGGACGACGTTCACCGAAGGGGCGAGGACGGTTCCCAGACCGAGCCCCGCCAGGAACAGCCCGGGCGCCAGAAGCCAGCCACTGCCGCTGGCCCGACCCAGCAACACCATCAAAACGGTACCCACGACCGAGACGAGGAATCCGACCCACAGGAGCGTGCGTGGAGTATACCGGCGCGCGAGCGCGCCTGCTCGCCAGGAGGCGAGCAAGATGCCAATCGTGGCCGGCATTAGATAGATTCCGGTCTGGATGGCGCTGTACTCGCGGCTCACCTGGAAATATACCGAGACCACGAAGGAGATTCCGATGAGCATGAACCAGCTGGCAACCTGGGTCACGAGTCCCAGGTTCGCGACGCGATTCGCGAGGACGCGGGTGTGGACGAGGGGCTCCTGCCCGCGCCGCTCCGTGGCGCGGATGTGCAGGTAGAAGGCGAACAGCAGGAGGATCCCGACGACGAGGAACGGCCAGACCGGCGAGATGCCGCCCTTCGGAATCAGGACCGTCGAGCCGATCACGAAATCCTGCCGGGCGCGCAACCACCCGAAATCGGCGGCCAGCAGAAGGCCAATGACAATCAGGCCCATGCCGAGCGCCGAAAGCAGGACGCCCAGAATGTCGAGCGACGGTTTCGGTCCGGTGAAGGGGACGTCACGGATGCGCCGGCTCAGGATGAGGATCACGATGGCAAGCAGGACCGGGCTGACGAAGGTCGCGCGCCACGAGATCGCCGTCGTGATCAGCCCGCCGACAAGCGGGCCGACCGCGGCTCCCAGACCTCCCGCGCCACCGACGATGCCGAATGCGGCGGCGCGCGCCCGAAGGTCCTCGATCGAGACGGTGATCAGGATATAGATCGGTGGGATCAGCAGTACGGAGCCGAACCCTTGCAGGAACGAGTTGCCCACGATGAAGACGCCCATGGTGGGGGAGAGTCCCGCGACGGCCGAGCCCGCGGCGAAGACGCCGACACCCCACAGGAAGGTCCGCTTGCGCCCCCAGATATCGGTCAGCTTGCTTCCCGCGATCATGAACATGGCCATGATCAGGGTAAAGAGCGTGATCGACGTCTGCACCGCCGTGACGGTTGTTTGAAGATCACGCGTGATGTCGCTGATCGCGACGTTGATGACGGTGTTCGCGTAGCTCGAGAGAAACTGGGCCAGAGCCAAGGGCGGTACAATCGCCCGGGCAAGCGACTCCACCGTCTGCGCATTGGTTGGCGTCGTTGGTTCGGGCGTTTCCTGAAGTCTCGACATGCGCGGCTCCGTACATTTCTGGCGCGCCTGGTCGGCGCGGGGTCGAACGCGAAACCCGCGAATAGCGCTGGAGGATGAGAGATGGTGTGAATGGGCGAGTGGAGGTGATGATCGGCACCCCTGGTAGAGCAATCGGCGGGCCACGGCCCATCTCAATCAGAGAAGACGCTCGCGCTCACCATCCTCCCATCGCACGACGAGATAATTCACCCCGCACATCGGGATTAGTACCCGCTCACCGGCACGATCTTCGCCATCCTCTTCTTATAGCCATAACCGACCCGCCTTCACCGTCGGATTGCTACCGCAGGATCAGGGCACCTATTCGGCATTGGTGCCCTGTCACCCCACCCCGGAGTATGGAAAGTTCGAGGGATACCCCCGAACCCCCGCCCTGGTCGGGCACTACGGAGGCGTCATGTCAGCGGTCTCCCAGTCAGCGCTCTTCACGGATCTCGGATTCGACCCGGCATACCTGTCGACGTTCGAGGACAAGATCTTTGTCGAGGGGCCACGAACGACGCGCCGGTTGCTGAATTTCTTCGCCCTGCTCTTGCTGGCGACCGTTATCGCCACCTACGGGGTGCTCTCCAATTCCTCACCGACGGTCATCGGGGCCATGGTCGTGGCGCCGTTGATGGAGCCGATGATGGCGACGACC
>JAJPKB010000049.1 GCA_021323915.1 Chloroflexota bacterium
AACCGGAAGATGCTGGACAGCGTCAGCATCAACGCCGAGCGGATCCGCCGCTACGAGTTTCAGCACGGCCGACTGGAAGTCGAGCAGTTCCTCGACGCCGTCTTGTCGATTCAGGAGCACGTGGATCCGCAGCCTGAGCTGCGAGAGAAGGCGCTGGCTCACGCGGAGAAGATTCGCCAGGAGGACCGGGAGTCGGACGGCTTCCGTCCAACGCCCTACGACGACCTGTTCGTCCTCGATCCGAGGCCGAGCCCGGAGCCCGAAAAGAAAGAGGGCCCACGCAAGTTCCCCGAGGAGCCGGACAAGGATCTGCTCAAGTTCATCGCCGAGCACGCGCCGGAGCTCGAAGAATGGCAGCGCGACGTCATCGAGATCGTTCGCTCGGAATGGCTATACTTCGTTCCGCAGATGCAGACGAAGATCATGAACGAGGGGTGGGCTGCATACTGGCACCTGCGGATCATGCGCGAGCTCGACCTCACCGACAGCGAGTACGTCGAGTTTTCACATCTCCACGCCAACGTCCTGGCCCCCTCGAAACAGAGCCTGAACCCGTATCTGGTCGGGATGAAGATGTTCGAGGATATCGAGCGTCGCTGGGACAATCCGACCGTCGAAGAGCAACGAACCTACGGACGAGCTCCCGGCCAGGGAAAGGCGAAGATCTTCGAGGTGCGCGAGACGGAAAGCGACGTCTCGTTCATCCGAAACTACCTCACCCAGGATCTGATCGACGACCTCGACCTCTACATCTACAAGCTCGAGGGCGACGAATGGAAGGTCATCGAGAAGAACTACGAGAAGATCCGCGATATGGTTGTCGCCGGCATGACGAACTTCGGCTATCCGTACATCGTCGTGGAGGACGGTGACTATCGACGGAACCGCGAGCTGTATCTCCGTCACATGTACGAGGAGCAAGAGATCGATATCGACTACGCCGAGAAGACCCTCCGCTACGTCTTCCAGCTCTGGAAGCGACCGGTTCACCTGGAGACCGTCCTGAACGGTAAGGGCGTCGTGCTCACCTACGACGGAGACAAGAACACGAAGCGGGTGCTGTGATCGGGTTCTCCGGAAAGGCGCCCGCGCCCCGTTCGACACCCGTGTGATATATTCTCAACGAAGTGGACTTACGGCAAGTGATCGCTCATCACTACGCCCGGTCGGGAGGCAACGTTGCCCAAAGGGCTCGAAACAATCATCCAAATCGTCCTGGCACTCGTCGGGGCTTACGCCGCGGCCTTCTGGTTCTGCCTCGTCGTCTGGACTTTTCGCGACATCCAGAAGCGGAGTCGTGACGTTGTCGTGCAGGTGCTTGCCACCGCCCTCGTCCTGCTTTTCAACGTTCCCGGGCTGATCCTCTACACGATTCTTCGCCCGCCCGAGACGCTCGCGGAAGCCTACGCTCGCTCGCTCGAAGAAGAGTCCCTGATCCAGGACATCGAAGATCGTCAGTCCTGTCCGGGCTGCAAGCGGCGGGTGCGATCCGACTATCGGGTGTGCCCGGCCTGCCGCGCCGAGCTAAAACGACCGTGCGTCAGCTGCGGCCGTCTGCTCCAGCTCGGCTGGCGCGTCTGCCCGTACTGCGGCGTGGACGTCGAGCCGTCCCCTTCGCAGACGTCCCCCTCGGCAGCCCGCGTCCACGCGTGAATCTCTTTTCGTTCGTGGGTTTTCGAACGCGGGAATGACCCGGGCGAGGCAAAGCATTTGTCCCGTCCGGGTCCTTTCCGCGGTTATCCGACGAGCGAATCGAGGATGCTCTTCTCCACCTTGCAGATGACCGTATAGGCCGGATCGAAGACGTTTCCGACTTCGTAGCGCACGCACTGCCCGAGGAGAATCGAAGCGGCGCGCGAGTCCAGGCCGTGATCCCGTCCCAACCAGCGCATCATTTCGGTCGTCGCGTGCTGCAGTGCCTGATCCAGCGGTCGAGCGTTGCCCACGGTCATGATGTATTCCGCGTTCTCAGCCCGAGGCCAGTTGATCGTCTGCCCCTTTAAGAGTCGAACCGTGAATTGGACGTCGAAGGAGATCTCGATGCCGGTACCGACGATTTCGCCATCGCCCTGAATAGCGTGGCCATCCCCGACGAACAGGAGCGCGCCCGGAACCGCCACCGGAAAGTACACCGTCACCCCCTCGACAAAGCCCCGGTAATCCATGTTTCCGCCGTGGGTTGACGACGTCGCGGTCGAGATGGCCTGACCGCGCGGCGGAGCGACCCCGAAGCACCCGAGCATCGGCGAGAGCGGGAGAGTCAACTTTCTAAGCTTCGTGTCCGCCGTCTTAAGCGTCGCGGTCCACGAATCGACGTCGACGTCCCACTCGTCCAGACCACGCTCCGCCGGCAGGTCGCGCACGAAGTCCGGGTCGACGACGTTGGCGGCGAGCGACCCGGCAGTCCAGCCGATCCGTCGGTTAGGTCGTAGCCGATCGAAGTGTACCGACAGCGTGTCTCCCGGCTCGGCATTCTCGACGAAGAACGGTCCGGTCTGGGGATTTCCGCGCTCGGCCACCTGCTTCAGGTGGGCATCCTGTCCGCGAGCGTCGACGGTCGTGGTCTGTACGGTATCGCCGTCGGCGATGCGCAGGACCGGCGGGTAGGTGCCCATCGCGGTGTGGTAAATCGTCGGATCGAAGTGATGAATCGCCACGTGAATGTCCTCCCAGCGAAGATGTCGATTGAGCATGGGCGGCGCGATGAGAAGTATAGCGCGCCGTGCATCCGGCAGGGCGACACAAGCGCGGTTTGTCGGCATCGCGCGTCAACCTCGCTCAATCGGTGGCCGTCTTCCCTTCCGCCAACCCGTCGTGCAACGCCTGATCGAGGGAAAGCCTTTGCCCCTCCGCCCAGGCGCTCGCCGCTTCGTCGACCGGAAGGATCTGCCGAGCCTTGCCCAGCGAATCGGCGAGCTTGTCACGGTACATCATCGCCAGATGGACGCCGAGCTCCTCCCCCTGGGCGTCCAGCGCTCCGGCCAGCCGCAGCGAAAGCGCGGCCTGGTTTCGAGCCCGTTCCTGGCCGGGGTCGGATTCGGACGCTTGAAGGCGTACTGCCTCGGCAGCGGCCAGTATCGCGAGCGTTCCGATGGAATACACCAGATCGTGGGGCGTGACCGCCTGCCGCCGTAGGATCACGCTTTCGAGGAAGAGCGAACGCGCTCGGATAAGGTTTCCCTCTTCGAGCGCGAGCATTCCTCGATCGTTGAAGATCCACCCCAACAAGACCGGATCGTTAACATCGCGGGCGAGCAGGAGACTTTCATCGTGGAGCCGATGGGCAGCCTCCCGGTCACCCAAACCGTGAACAACCGTGGCCAGTCCGTTGAGCGCCGAGGAGACTCCTGCTCGATCGCCGATCTCCCGATAGGTGGCGACGCATTCTTCAAGCAGCGCGCGCGACATCTGTAGGTCGTGCTGATCGCGCGCGATCAGGCCAAGCTCTTTGAGGGATGCCGCGATGCCGGATCGATCTCCGGCGCGTCGCGAGGCCGCGATGCCCTCCTCCAGAAAATGGCGTCTCGCTTCGACCTGATCGGTAACGATCAGCATCGCGGTCTTGACCATGAGGTCGCCGCGCTGGAAAGCCGGGATGGAGTCGCCAACCTGGCGCGCCAACGAGATCAGGTAATCGCTTCCTTCCTTGAGATAACCGTTCGCGAACCAGAACGGCCAGAGCGCCAGCGCCAGGCGCCGCGCATTAGCAAAGTCGCCGCGGCCCATCCACCAGGCCAGGGCTGCTCGCAGATTATGGATCTCGGCGCTCATTCTGTCCATCCAGCGTCGCCGCGGCGCGCCGGATAGCTCGGGGGTCGACCGCTCGGCAAGGGCGAGATAGTACCGCGCGTGAAGGCTCCGGATCTCGTCGGCCTCGTCCATGGAAGTGAGCAAATCCCACGCGTACGCGCGTATCGTCTCAAGCAGACGGAAGCGCACCGCGCCGTCCCGAGTCTCGGCTACCACGAGCGATCGATCGACCAGGTGGGCCAGGTCGCGGGCGACCGGGTCCGCGAGCCCGTCTCGCTGCCCAAGACAGCATACCGATTTCGCCGCTTCCAAGGTGAATCCGCCTACGAAAACGGCCACCCAGCCGAAGAGGATTCGCTCGTCGAGCGGAAGCATGTGGTAACTCCACGAGACCATGGCGGCAAGCGTTCGGTGCCGGGGCAGCACGTCGCCGCGATCGTTCGCCGGTATCTCAAACCGACGATCGAGCTGGCGCTCGATTTCCTCCAGCGTGGCGCCCCGAAGTCGTGCCGCCGCTAACTCAATCGCCAGGGGAAGTCCATCCAGCCGCACGCAGATCCGAGCTACCGTCAAAGCGTTCCGGTCGCTTAACACGAACGTCGGATCCGCGACTAGCGCCCGCTCGACGAACAGGCGGACGGCCTCGTAGGACATGACGATCTCCGCGAGGTGTTCCTTCGGGCGGCCTTGCCCGAGCGATTCAAGGCGCGGCACGGTTAGTGGGAGCACCTGCCAGACAACTTCGCCCGAGACCCCGAGGGCGCGCTGGCTGGTCACGAGAACGTGGATTTCCGGGCACGCCGCAAGCAAGACTTCGACGACGTCTCCGCAGGCAGGCAACAGGTGCTCGCAGTTATCCAGAATGATGAGCGCGTGGCTGGTGCGGAGCCGAGATATCAGCAGGTCGCTTCCGGGATCGTGGGCGTCCCCGCGAATACCCAGGGCC
>JAJPKB010000535.1 GCA_021323915.1 Chloroflexota bacterium
CAGCTCCGCGCCCATCCCGACCACCTGGACGTCCTGGGCAACGGCAAGCAGCGCAAGTCGTACCTCTACGTCCAGGACTGCCTGTCGGCGGTGCTGACCGCGCTGGATAAGGCAGCAGACAAATTCAACATCTTCAACCTGGGGACCGACGAGTACTGCGAAGTAAACGACTCGATCGGCTGGATCTGCGAGCACCTCGGGGTGAATCCGCGCCGCGTCTACGCCGGTGGCGAGCGCGGCTGGGTCGGCGACAGTCCGTTCATTTTCCTCGACTGCGCGCGGATCCGCGCCCTCGGCTGGCGCCCCGCGCTGAGCATCCGGGAGGGAGTGATTCGCACGGTACAGTACCTCGAGCAACACCCCTGGCTCCTCGAGCGGCGGCCATGAAGCTCGCCGGCAAACGGGCGCTGATCACCGGCTCCAGCCAGGGGTTTGGATTGGCGGTGGCGCGCGCCTTCGCCTCGGAAGGAGCGAGCGTCGTGCTTTGCGCCCGCGACCCGGCGCCGCTGGAGCGCGCCCGTGCCGAGGTAGCGGGGCTGGTCGTGGGCGACGCCCGGGTGCTGGCGGTTCCGGCCGACGTGGCCAATCCCGACGACGTCCGACGGGTGGTCGACCGGGCGCTGAGCGAGCTGGGAGGCCTCGACGTGCTGGTTTCCAACGCCGGGGTGTACGGTCCCAAGGGGCCGATCGAAGAAGTGGATTGGGATGACTGGACCCGAGCCGTCGCGACCAACCTGCTGGGAACGGTCCTGGTATGCCGGGCGGTGTTGCCGCGCTTCAAGGGGCAGCGGCACGGAAAGATCATCCTGCTCTCCGGCGGCGGCGCGACGAAGCCGCTTCCCTTTCTCAGCGCGTACGCCGCGTCGAAGGCGGCGGTGGTGCGCTTCGGCGAGACCCTCGCCGAGGAGGTGCGCGGCCTGGGCATCGACGTCAACGCGGTCGCCCCGGGCGCGATGAACACGCGCATGCTCGACGAGGTGCTCGAAGCGGGACCGGAGAGGGTCGGCGATGCCTACTACCGCCAATCGGTCAAGCAGAAAGCGGAGGGCGGGGCCGGGTTCGAGCGCGGCGCGGCCCTCTGCGTGTTCCTCGCCTCCTCGGCGAGCGACGGCCTGACCGGCAAGCTGATCAGCGCGATCTGGGATCCGTGGAGCACGCTGCCGGAGCATCTCGAGGAGCTGAAAAGCTCGGACATCTACACGCTGCGGCGGATCGTGCCGGAGGATCGCGGTGAAGGATGGGGATGAATTAATGTCTCGGCAAGGTGGGGGTTTGGGGGTGTCCCCCAAAGATCCCTTTCCCGGGGGGAAGGTTCCCCCTGGCGAAGGGGGTCAGAGGGAAGACAACGGGGCACCGATGCTGAATGGGTGCCCCGTTTCTGCATTGAGGGCGGCGATCGTCGGCTGCGGCCGAATCGGTCGACGGCGGGCGGCGGCGCTGACCGCCTGCCGGCTGGTCGCCTGCGCCGACGCGGTGCCGGCGCGGGCCGAGGACCTTGCCCGAGACTTCCCGGAGGCCCGAGTGGAGGACAATTGGCGCGCCCTGGTCGACCGTTCCGACGTCGACCTGGTAATCGTCTCGACGACCCACGACGTGCTACCGGAGATCACGCGCTCCGCGGCCGAGGCCGGCAAGCACGTGCTGGTCGAGAAGCCGGCAGCGCGACGGGCGTCCGAGCTGGATCCGGTGATCGCCGCCGCCGAGCGCGCCGGGGCGCTGGTGCGGGTGGGATTCAACCACCGCTTCCATCCGGCGCTGCTGAAGGCGAAGGAGATCGTCGACCGCGGCGAGCTGGGCGAGCTGATGTTCGTTCGCGGGCGCTACGGGCACGGCGGGCGCGTCGGCTACGAGAAAGAGTGGCGCGCTGATCCTCGGCTGTCCGGCGGGGGCGAGCTGATCGACCAGGGCGTTCACCTGATCGACCTCGCCCGCTGGTTCCTGGGCGACTTCGTCGAGGTCGAGGGATTTGCCCACACCTATTTCTGGGAGATGTCGGTCGAGGACAACGGCTTTCTGCTGCTCAAGACGGCAAACCAGCAGGTGGCGTTTCTTCACGCCAGCTGCACCGAGTGGAAGAATCTGTTTTCGTTCGAGATCTACGGCCGGGAGGGGAAGCTGGACGTCGCCGGTCTCGGAGGCAGCTACGGCACCGAGCGTCTGACCTTCTATCGCATGCTGCCGGAGATGGGGCCGCCCGAGACGACTGCCTGGGAGTACCCGATGCCGGACGCGTCCTGGGAGCGCGAGCTGGCGGAGTTTGTCGAGGACATTCGGATCGGCCGCCAACCGTCGGCCAGCCTTCACGATGCCCGGGCGGCGCTGCGGATCGTCGAGCGAATTTATGGGGAGTCGGGGGAATGATCATTACCCGAAGTCCGTTGCGCATCTCGCTCGGGGGCGGCGGGACCGACCTCCCGTCGTACTACCGCGAGCACAGCGGTTTCGTCATCGCCGCGGCGATCGACAAGTACGTTTACATCACCCTCCACCAGACCTTCGGCGACGAGCTGATCGTCAAGTATTCCAGGTTGGAGCGGGTGAAGTCGGTCGACGAGCTGCAGCACCCGCTGATTCGGGAGGCGCTGAAGCTGACCGAGTTCCATGGCTCGCACCTGGAGATCACCAGCATGGCCGACATCCCGGCCGGCACGGGCCTGGGATCGTCGGGAAGCTTCACCACCGCCCTGCTCAAGGCGCTGCACGCGTATCAGAAGAATCTGGTTCATCCCCGCGAGCTGGCCGAGCAGGCCTGTCAGATCGAGATCGATCGGCTGAAGGAGCCGGTCGGCAAGCAGGACCAGTACATCGCAGCCTACGGCGGGATCACCTGTTTCCGCTTTTTGCCCAACGACCACGTCGAGGCCTGGCCCCTGAAGCTGGATACCGACACCCTCTACAACCTCGAGGACAACCTCCTGCTGTTCTTCACCGGTTACTCGCGGGCGGCGTCCGACGTCCTGCGCGAGCAGGACAGCCGCAGCAAGCAAAACGATCGCGACATGATCGCGAACCTTCACTTCGTCAAGGATCTGGGCCGGGAGAGCAAGGAGGCGCTCGAGTCGGGCGACCTGACGCGCTTCGCCGAGCTGATGAACGTTCACTGGGAGCACAAGAAGGGGCGCTCGGCGCGCATGTCCAACGGCCAGATCGACGAGTGGTACGAACTGGCCCGGCAAAACGGGGCGCTTGGCGGAAAGCTGATCGGCGCCGG
>JAJPKB010000506.1 GCA_021323915.1 Chloroflexota bacterium
AAGCGCTCGGCTATCCGACTCAGTCTCGTGAGTGAGGTTTCTCAGGGAGCCGTATAAATCTCCCGGTACAACTCTCGCATGCGCCGAACGCTGGTACGGGCGGATTCGGCGTAGGTACCCTCATCCCGCCGCCTGACCTCGAACGACAGGCGCCCATCGTACCCCATTTCGCGCAGCGCCCGCAGGAACGGTCGCTGGTCCCACCGGCCGAGGCAGGGAAACTCGCGCTGGTCGTCAGAGGTATGCGCGTGGGCGATCCAGCCCGCCGCCAGCTTCACCTGATCGAGCGGCTCATCCTGCTTCATCACGTGGTAATAGTCGACCAGCAGGCGCAAGCCCGAGCGGTTGATCGTCTGGGCAAGGGTCAGCCCTTCGACGGTGTAGTAGAGGATGTTCGTCTCGCGCGGGTTAATCGGCTCGATCACGACGACGAGGCCCGCAGCCTCGGCGATACCGGCGATCAACCCCGCCGCCCGCTCGATCTGCTCCCAAGCGCGCGACATCGACCAGCCCGACGGTACGCGCTTGGACGGCGCGCTGCCCCAGTTGATCGCTTTCACGCCAAGCTCGGCGGCTCGTCCAATCGTCGTCTCGAGGTAGCCACGAACCAGCGCCCAATCGACGTCGGGACCGACGATTCGTACGTTTTCCGGGATAAAGCCGCCCATTCCTTCGATCGGCACGCCGGTGTCCAATAGCTGCGCCTTCACCTCCGCGAAGGCGCGGTCGCTTTCGAACGGAACGACCGTTCGCCCGCCGACGTCGGCGTAGTCGTAGCCCCAGGCGGGCAGTTGTCGAATGACCTCCACGGCTCCGGTACACAACCCGAATCGCACGCCCCCTCCTCCAAGTCGCGAATCGCCGCGCGGCAACGCTCGAATCAGACTCGCGCCCGACGGCTACGATACTCCCCTGTCGCAACGTTGACAACTTCCCACGCTGCGCGGACAATTTTTCCAAATGCTCAAGGGAGAGATCAATGGAAGTCGCGGAGCGACCGATCCAGAGTGAAGCGATCCGGCTGCTGACCGATCTCGTCGCCATCGACAGCGTGAATCCGTACTTCCCCGGTGGAACGCGCGGTGAGTCGGACGTGGCTGCCTACGTCGCCGACTACTGCTCGCGCCTCGGACTCGACGTCCGGCAGCAGCCGGTGCTGCCCGGTCGCTCGAACGTCGTCGCCGAGCTCAAAGTCCCCGGCGCGAGTCGCGCGATTCTTCTCGACAGCCACATGGATACCGTCAGTCTGGACCAGATGGGCCCGGATGGCCTTCGCCCGCGGTCGCGCAACGGCACCCTGACCGGGCGCGGCTCGTGCGACGACAAGGCCTCGCTGGCCGCGATGCTGACCGCGTTGTCCGCGCTCGCGCACGACCCGGCCGGCCTCCGCTGCAACGTCGTCTTCCTGGCCTCGGTGGACGAGGAGTACCTGATGCGCGGCGCCGAGACGTTCGCTCGCTCGGGAGCGACGATCGACGGAGCAATCGTTGGCGAGCCGACGCGCCTCGAGGTCGTCGTGGCGCACAAGGGTTTTGTCCGCTGGAAAATGCGCACCGAGGGCAAGTCGGCGCACAGCTCGAACCCGTCACTCGGCGACAACGCCATCTACCAGATGGCCGAGCTGATTCCGCTGCTCCGCCAGGCGCTCGAGCCACGCCTCGCCGCGCGCGCCCATCCGCTCGTCGGTCCCGCCACCTGGAGCATCGGAAAAATCACCGGTGGCTCGTCGGTGAATATCGTGCCGGAAACCTGCACCGTCGAGATCGACCGTCGCCTCCTGCCCGGCGAGACGGCGTCGGCAGCGCTGGCCGAGGTCGATGCCGCGATCGAGAACGTGCGCCGAGAACGTCCCCATCTGAACGTTCGCCGCGACGAGCCGTTCGGAGCGGTGTCCGGGTTGGATACGCCGGCCGATTCCGCCGTCGTGCGCGCGTTGGAGGCGGCCTGCCGCGCGATTCGCGGAGAGTCGAAGCGGGTCGGAGTGCCTTACGGAACCAATGCCAGCAAGTTCGCGGACGCCGGAATCCGCTGCGTCGTGTTTGGGCCGGGCGACGTCAGTCAGGCGCATACCGCCGACGAATTCGTCGCGGAGGATCAGGTCATCGCCGCCGCGCGAATCTACGAGCGAGCGGCCCGAGAGTTCTAGCGATCGACCGAGGTTGCCATGGTGAGCATTCGCGCCGTCGTCTTCGACCTTGGCGGCACCCTCCTCGATTGGCCGGACTGGGATGAGGGCAGCCCGCGACGCTGGGCGATGTCGCACGAGCACCTGCTTGCCCGGCTTGGGCCGCGAGACGTGCCGTCGCGGGAAGAGTACGTCCAGGCGATGCGCGAGGCCGAGCTTGCCCACTGGCGGCTCGTCGAGCACGAGCTATCGAGCGCGCCACCATCGGAGGTCGTGCGGGAAGGCTTCCGGCGACTGGGGCGACAGCCCGTCGCAGCCGAGATCGAGACGGCTCTCGACGGATACGCTCGCGCGGTCGTCGGCTGGGCGATTCCGTTCCCCGACTCGGCCGCTACTTTGCGCACTTTGAAGGTGCGTGGCTACCGACTTGGGCTTCTTTCGAACACCTGGTGGGCAGCCGAATGGCACGATGCGGATCTCGCGCTGCACGGTCTGGCGGATCTGCTCGACGCCGTTGTCTACACGTCAGACCTGCCACGCTCCAAGCCTCATCCACTCGTCTTCCGAGAGGTGGCCGAGCGGTTGAGCGTAGACGTGACGTCGTGCGTCATGGTCGGGGATCGTATGGTGGACGACGTGGCGGGCGCGTTGAACGCAGGGATGCGCGGCGTATGGAAAGAGCACGACCGCCCGTTCCCTCGACCGCCGGACGTGGTGCCGTCCGCCACGATCAGTCAGCTTTCCGAACTGCCGCCGCTGCTTCAACGCTGGAGCGGCCCCTAGCCAATTTTAGAAAACCCTTAGTGGCACTTCTGAGCTTGCCCCGCGTGATCGGCCGTCTGGAAGGAATGACCGCAACCGCAGGTCGAGACCGCGTTGGGGTTGTACACCGTGAACCCAGCCCCCATCAGCCCATCGACGTAGTCGATCTCGGCGCCGTCGAGGTAGTCGATGCTGTATTCGTCGACCACCAGCTTGATTCCTTCGTACTCGAAGACCTGGTCGCCCTCCTGGAGAGCGTTGTCCAGCGCCATTCCATACTGGAAGCCGGAGCACCCGCCAGGGGAAACGAAGACTCGAAGCGCGGTGTCCGCGTCGCCCTGCTTTTCGATCAATTGCTTCAGTTGCTCGGTGGCCGAAGCCGTCATGGAAATCATCCAGGCGCTCCTCTATTGCTTGGTCAATCTATCTTCGAGGGGTCAGAACCCCTCCAACCCGTCCCGGACAAAGGGAATTCGTGGGAGATAGCCCCACCTTCAACATCCTAGCACGCCCCCCGCCCGTCGTCAAACCAGATTTACTCTGGAACGGCCCTTGCGGGGTCGCTGGCCCACCCGGGTCTCGGGAGACGACATGGACACCGCACAGCTTGATGCCCTCTGCCCCACCTGTCAGCGTCCCGTCGCGTCGCCCGGCCGCAACCCGCGCCGAAGACAGCTGGTGAGGCAGATCTACGCCCTTCAACGACAAATTCTCGCGCTCGAAGAGGGCGACCTCCAAACCATCATTCATCGGCAGGTGCCGGCCGCGTCCTGCACGATTTGCGTTCAGGCCGCGCCGGGCAAGCCAGGCCAGCCAACTCCGGTGGCGGACCTGGTTCGCCCGCTGCGCCAACAACTCGACCGGCTGGAACGCGAGATGAATCGTCTCGACCGCGAGGGAATCCGCTAGCTACCAGGGCATCGTCCGGCCGGTGTACTTGCGGCCGATCTCGGCCGCCTCCTGTCCGGCTCGCCCGGAGGCGCCGATCTTGACACCTTCCTTGATCCGCTCGATCACGTCGTCTGGTCGGACCGTGTTCAGGAACGCGATGTTCGCCGCCTTGCACGCCGCTAAAATACGGGCCCGAGCGTCCGCCATTGGCTGGGGATACGGCTCGTCGTGGTTGTCGGGGAACCCCAGCGACATGCCCATGTCGCCCGGTCCCCACTCGGCGAACGAGATGCCCGGCACCTTCGACGTTTCCTCGCAGTTGGCGAGGGCCCGCTTGTTTTCGATCTTCAGGCCGAGCATCAGCTCGCCCTTTGGATTCAGCGGCCAGGGATCGGCGAGGCTCAGGTAATCGTGCGCCGAGACGCCCCAGATCGCCGCGGCCGAGGCCTGTCCACCACCGCCGCGGCGCCCTTCCTCGAGCCCCTCACCGACGCCGATCCGATTGAACGGATAGCGCGAGTGCTGGACGAACGTCTTGACAGCCTCGACCGTCTCGGCGTGGACGAGCAAGAGCCCGTGAACGCCGGTCGCCAGCACCTGCTGGATCATCCAGGCATTCGACCGGACCGAGATCGCGTCGGTGCCCGCCATGGGGAGGGTGACGATCACGGCGGGCGTTCGATGACCGCTGCGCGTCGGTCCACCGGCCACCAGGCCGCGCATGAAGTCGGCGAGCTTGCTGATGTCGT
>JAJPKB010000165.1 GCA_021323915.1 Chloroflexota bacterium
CGTCACGGTCGTTCCAAGCTGGCGCGCTACCTCCGCCAACATGCGCACGGCGACCAGGGAGTGTCCGCCCAATCGAAAGAAATCGTCCCGAACGCCGATCGGTCGCGCGCCGAGCGCGTCGCCCCAGATGCGGGTCAACGCGCGTTCGAGGGCGCTCCGCGGCGCGACGTACGTGTCCTCTGACTCCGGACCATGAGGATCCGGTGCTGGCAGCGCCTTTCGGTCCACCTTGCCGTTGAAGGTGAGCGGCAGGCGGTCCAACAGAACGAACTCCGACGGCACCATGTACGCGGGGAGGCGCTCGGCCAAAAAACTCCACAAGTCGCGGCGATCGGGGGCCGGATCGTGTTCGGCCACGACATAAGCAGCCAGACTCCCACCGGTTCTGTCGATAGCCCGCTGGTCGACGACGCATTCACGCACCCCGGGGTGCTGGCGAAGCGTCGCCTCGATCTCGGCTAACTCAACCCGTTGGCCACGAATCTTGACCTGGCGATCCAATCGCCCCAGGTACTCCAGGTTGCCGTCGGGGCGCCAGCGGACCACGTCGCCGGTCCGAAATACCCGTCCGCGGACCCACTCGTCAAATGGATTGGCGATGAATCGGTCAGCCGTCAGGTCTGGCCGTTTGAGATAGCCACGCGCGAGCGGCGCACCTCCGATATAGAGCTCGCCAGGAACGCCGATCGGAGACAACTGACATCGATGGTTCGCGACGTAAATCGCGGTGTTGTGAATGGGTCGACCGATCGGAACGGTCGGCCCCGCCTCCTCTCTCAGAGTCTCGTAATAGATTACACCCGAGGAGGCCTCGGTGATGCCGTACACGTTTACCAGGACGCACCCTGGCATCCGAGCATGAAAACGCCGCGAGAGCTCGACCGACAGAGGCTCGCCGGCGGTGGACCAATGCTCGAGGGCCGGCAGCCGGGCCCGGAGATCGTCGACGGAATCGAGCAGCATTTGGAGCAGCGACGGCACCAGAAAGATCCGCGTGACCCCATGAGCGCCGAGCGTCCGGACGAAACGGTCCGGATCACTCAGCTCGTCCGGAGGGATCAGGACCAGCGGACATCCCTGAAGGAGCGGCCCGAAGATCTCGCCAGTCGAGCTGACCCAATTAAACGCGGTCTTCTGGCAAGCCACCTCTCCCTGCCGGTACGGATACATCTCCCACATCCACCGGAGCCGGTTGATCACCCCTCGCTGAATCCCCAGCACGCCCTTCGGCGCTCCGGTTGAACCGGATGAGTAGAGCACGTAGGCCAAGTTATCAGCAGTCGCCATGGGCGCCAGGTTTTCGCCCGACTCCCGGTCGATTGCATCGCGCTCGTCAAGGCGGAGGAGCGGCGCCGACCTGGTCGGCAATCGCACGACGAGATTGCCCTGAGCGAGAATGACCGTCGGCATGGCTTCGTCGATAATCGCTGACAGCCGCCGCGTTGGCAGCCCCGGATCGAGGGGTAGGTAGGCACCTCCCGCCTTCAGGATTCCGAAGATCGCGACAATCATGTCGATCGATCGCTCGGCGCATAGCGCCACGATCGACTCCGTCGCGACACCAAGCCGGCCCAGACGTCGCGCCAGCTGATTCGCCCGATAGTTCAGCTCGCGGAAGGTCAGCCGCGCGTCGCCGTGGATCAGCGCCAGGGCGTCCGGCGTTCGCGCGACCTGTTCTTCGAACAGCGCGCTCAGACCCCGGTTGTCCGGTTCGCCAGCGAACCTCGTGCTCCAGGCTCGCAGTTGGGCGATGTGCTGCTCGTCGAGGAGCGGCAAGGCTGAAATCGGCGACCGGGCATTCGGGGGCATGGCCTGAAGCGCCGCCAGATAACTTGCAACCATCCGTTCGATCGTCGCTGAATCGAACCGGTCGGTATTGTATTCGAAGAAGCCTTCGATCGCGCGGCTGGTCGCCGAGAGTGAAAGCGTGAGATCGAACCTGGTCGTTCCGCCATCCAGCGGAAAGGGCTGGACCGTCACCCCCGGCAGGGTGAGCGCTTCGTGGATCGGCTCCTGAAAGACGAATTGGACTTGAAAGATGGAGGTTCGGCTTGGGTCGCGCTCTCCGCCCAGGCGCTCGATCAACTGCTCGAAAGGAAAATCCTGATCTCGAGACGCTTCCGACACCAGACCTTGGGTCCGTTGAAAAAGCTCCCGAACCGGCGGATCATCCGACAGATTCGTTCGCAAGACGAGGGTATTCAAGACTGGCCCGAGAAGGCCTTCTGCATCAATCCGACCTGGGCGCTCGGCCGGCATGCCGACGACGATGTCGTCCTGCGCGGAATAGCGGGCAAGCAGCACCTGGAACGCCGTCAGCAAGACGGTTGAGATCGAAACTTCCGCTTCCCGACTTAGATCCTGGACGACTTGGACGAGGTCCGTTGGGAGGAGTACCCCGCGTCGCGTCCCGTGGAAGGTTCGCACGGTCGGCCGACCAATCGACGGCAAATCGAGCGAGGACGGCGCGTCGGCGAGTCGCCGTTCCCAGAATCCGGCGCGCTGCTTGGCGATCTCACCCTTAAGCCACCGTCGCTGCCAAACGGCGAAATCGGAATATTGCATCGGGGGAGGTGAGAGCGGAGAAGGCTGTCCCATCGCGTCGGCCGTGTAGAGCGCGGAGAGTTCGCGGAGGAGAACGCGAATCGACCACCCATCGACGATGCTGCGATGGGCGACCAGCAGATAGATGTGGTCGATCTCGGTCAAGAGGATGAGCGCATGACGGATCAGCGGCAACTTGTCAAGGGCAAACGGCTGACCGCAACAGTTGGCGATGATCCGCGCTTCCCGGGTCGCTCGCTCCGAGTCGGAACACGCGGAGAGGTCGAAGATCGACAAGGGGACGGCGAGGCGGGCCGCGACCACCTGGACCGGTCGTTCGTCCATGACAGCGAACGAAGTGCGCAACGCGTCGTGTCGTCGAACGACTTCATTGAAGCTTCGGTCCAGGATCTGGGTATCGACCGAGCCACGAAGTCGAAACGCACACGACTCGTTGTCGGCCGAACCAGGACACTCGACTTGATCGAGCAGCCAAACTCGCTCCTGGGCGAGTGAGGCCGGGAAAACCGACGTCTCTCCAATCACGGCAACCACCAACCGCCCAACCAATATCTTTCAGCTAGCCGCCCCGGGTCGAGCGCCAATCTCCCGCGGCGGTCCAAGGCATTATAACAACCTTGCTGGCTTTCGCCTAGACTAGCTCTCCATCGAAGAAGAAACGGGGCGGCGACGATTGCGGGTTCCCTCACCGACCAAGCGTTTTCCTCGCGAACCAGCGCACCCCGCGTTGACTTTAGTGCGGCTGACGGATAGATTACGGAAACGCGAAACCTTGTTTTCACCTTCAAGCGACTTTGCGAGACTGAAGAATGAGGACAGCTCGATGAAGGCATTACGAATCGTCGGCGAGCGACAGGTCGTGGTTCGAGAAAAGGCGGATCCGCGTCCGGGGCCCAACGACGTGATCGTCCAAATGAAGGCCTCGGCGATCTGCGGCAGCGACCTGCACCCTTACCGGCACCCTCGCCCAGCCGACCTCGAGGGCGATCTCATTCCCGGTCACGAGCCGTCCGGCGTGATCGCCGAGGTCGGCCGCGACGTCCGAGGCTGGGCGGTGGGCGACCGCGTCGTGGTCTACTTTCGTCGAACCTGCGGCCAGTGCCTCTACTGTCGGACCGGCCATCGAAACGTGTGCGTGAACCGTCGGTCCTCGTACGGCGTCGGCGCCGATGGCTCGGACGCCGAATACATGCAGGTCGAGGCGCCGTCCCTCATGCGCCTGCCGGACGACATGAGCTTCGTCGACGGCGCGGTGATCGCCTGCCAGGCCGGCACCGCCTACTACCCACTCTCGCGTCTCGAAGCCAGCGGACGCGACGTGCTGATCGTGTCCGGCCTCGGGCCGGTCGGCCTGCTCGCGACGACGTTCGCCACGGCGATGGGGGCACGGGTCGTCGGGATCGATCCGTCGGCGCCCCGGCGTGACCTGGCGGCGAAGGTGGGCGCCGCCTACGTCCTGGATCCGTCGGCCGGATCGATCGTCGACCAGCTTCACGCGCGCTACCCCGATGGCGCCGACAAACTGATCGAAACCTCCGGTTCGAACGCCGCGCACGCGGTGATCGGCGACCTGCTGAAGCCGCTCGGTCGGGCGGCGATCGTCGGACTGGGATCGAGCGAGTTCAAGATGCCGCTGATGCGCCTCGTCCACCGCCAGATCACTTTGTTTGGCACGAGCATCTATCCCGATACCCAGATGGACGAGATCTGGGAGTTCGTCCGTCGACACCGGATCTCCCTCAGCTCGGTCATCACGAACTATTTCCCGCTGGAGCAGGGCCCCGAGGCTTTCCGGATGGCCGACACGGCGACGACCGGCAAGGTCTGCTTCCGGTTCGAGTAGCGCGATTCCATGCTCGGTTGGTCCGGCCCCGAATATTGACGTGACCGGTCCAGCGTGACAAAATCCAGCACGTCGAATGAACATCCGGAATCCGGATCGCGAGATTTCGAACCGAACGGGCGGGAGGAGTTTTGTCATGATCGAGTCCGGTCTCAGCCGGCGGCGTTTTCTGCTCGGCTCCCTGGTAGGAGCGGCGGCCATCGTGAGCGCGTGCAGCCAGCAAGCAGTGGCGCCAACGTCATCGTCATCGGCGCCGGCCGCCGCCGCGACTTCGGCACCGGCCGCGGCGACGTCCGCACCGGCCGCCGCGACGAGCGCGCCCGCGTCCCAGGCGGCGGCGACCGTCGCGCCACAGGCGACGACCGCTCCTGCTACTAACGGACAGCCGGTCACGGTGATCCTGCACTGGTGGCTGGAGGATCCCCAGAACACCTTCTGGGGCCCGACGATCGCCAACTTCGAGAAAGCCCATCCGGATATCAAGATCGAGAAGCAGTGGTTCCCCCGTAACGACATGCACACCAAGGAATTGGCGCTCGCGGCAACCGGCCAGATCGGCGACATCGTGCGCATCAACGTGGCTCCGCTGGTCTCCGAGCTGCAGCTCAAGGGTGTCGTCCAGCCAATGGATAGCCACATCAAGGCCGACAGCGCCTGGTCCGAGAACGACCAGCCCCAATTCTGGCCAGGCAACATCGCGACTTACACGATCAAGGGCCAGCAGTGGGGGTTCCCGATCGTCGGGCATCCCGGCGACATCGAGTACTTCTACAACATCGACGTGCTGACCAAGAACGGCGCCGCGCTGCCGCCCGCCGATATGACTCAGCTCACTTTCGACTACACCAAGTGGAAGCAGTCCGACTTTCTGGATAGCCTGGGCAAGGCGCAGGTCGTCGGCTCGGATGGCCGCGTCTCGAGCTATGGCATCCTGCCGGGCCTCGGCGGCGAGGGCACCGTCGCGGTGCTCCGCTCGTTCGGCGGCAACTACTACAGCGACGACGGCACCAAGTGCCTGATCAACACCGACGAATCGATCCAGGGGCTGCAATTCCTCTCGGACTACTGGAATAAGTATAAAGACGCCGTTCCCTACGATCCGAACGTCGACTGGACCAAGTTCTTCCCGACCGGGCGAACGACGTACTGCGTGCTGACCGCAGTGGCGGGCACGGTCACCAACCTGGTGAAAGACAAGTTCAAGTGGGGGCTCGCGCCGCCGCCGATTGGCCCGATCGGAAAGCCGGCGACCCAGGTCTCGTCGGACGGCATCGGGATGTCCAAGATCACCAAGCACCCCGAACAGGCCTGGGAAGTGATGAAGATGTGCCTGTCCAAGGAGTTCGGCATCGGCCGTCACCTTGCAGGCCTCGGCAGCCCCGGCAGCCGCTACGACGTCTGGACCGACCCGACGTTCAAGAAGGCGGAGCCGCTGCTGGCGTCGATCATCTACGACAACCTGATCGATCCGAAGAAAGCGCCGCCGCTGATGCCGTGGTCGCACCCGGCCAACGGACGCTACTTCGAGACGGATAACGCGATGACCAACATTCTCGGGGATATCTGGCTGGGCAAGAAGTCGCCTAAGGAAGCAGCCGCGGCGGCGCAGTCTGCGGTACAGGCGATCCTGGACAAGCCACCGGCGTGATCGTGGCTCGGGCCGCGTATCCGAGGTCGGCCCGAGGGCGCTGACCTCGGGCCGACCTCGTTCTGGGGAGGAAAGGATTTCCCATGGCGCAACTGGCCCAGACGCACCCTGGGTCGATCTCAACGTCGCGCCATCGATCGGCGATGGCGCGACGGGAGGCGATCGTCGCCTACGTGTTGCTCCTGCCCTGGATTCTTGGCTTCGTCGGCTTCGTGGCTGGGCCGATCCTCGCCTCGTTGTACTTGAGTTTGACGACCTATAACATCGCCCAGCCTCCTCAATTCGTTGGGCTGAGCAATTTCGTCCAGGCGTTCACGCAGGATCCGCTGTTCTGGGGTTCTCTCGAGAAGACCTTTATCTACGCGGTCGTGGTGGTGCCGACCGGCGTGGGCGGGGCGCTCCTCGTGGCGGTTCTGCTCAACCAAGGACTGCGCCTCACCAGCATCTATCGGGCGCTCTTCTTTCTCCCACATCTGACTCCCTTTGTCGCCGCGGTATTCATCTGGGAGTGGCTGCTCGATCCGACGTTTGGCTTCATCAACAACGTGATCTTCGCGATTGCCCACGCCCAGGGACCGGGCTGGTTCTCCTCCCCGGACTGGGCGATGCCGGCGCTGATTCTGATCGCCTTCTGGGCGATCATCGGCGGGGATATGATGCTCATCTTCCTGGCCGGCCTCCAGGGCGTGCCCACCGAACTGTACGAAGTCGCTTCGCTCGACGGCGCCGGCCGCTGGCGTCGGTTCTGGAACATCACTCTTCCGATGATCTCGCCAACCCTCTTCTTCAACTCCATCCTGGCGATCATCGGCGCGCTCCAGACGTTCACCACCGCTTTCGTGGCGACGCAGGGTGGCCCGTCCTACGCGACCTACTTCTACGCGCTGCACATCTACAACACCGCGTTCAGCTACACCGAGATGGGCTACGCCAGCGCGCTCGCCTGGATCTTCTTCGTGATCCTGATCATCTTCACCTACATCCAGTTCCGGGCATCCAAATCGTGGGTATACTACGCCGGGGAGGTGAAGTGATGGCACGATCAGTCACCTCCACCCGCGCCGAGGCATTGGAACGGCAGCTGACCATCCGCAACCCGTGGGCCGTCGCGCGCAAGGTCGTCGGACGCGCGCTGCTCCACGCCCTGACCATCGTCGTCGGGCTGCTGCTGATGGTTCCGTTTGGTTGGGCGCTGATCGGCTCGTTCAAGGCGGAGGCCGAGATCAAAGCCCTTCCTCCCACCTTCCTGCCGAGTCACTGGGTATGGGGAAACTACGGGCAGGTCTGGGTGTCGTCCTTCTTCACCAACTGGGTCTTCAACACCTTCGAGATCACGATCATCGCGACCGCCGGCGCGGTCCTGTCCGCCGCGGCCGCGGGCTACGCCTTCGCCCGACTTCGCTTTCCCGGCCGAGAGATTTTCTTCGGTATGACCATCGCCACGATGCTCCTCCCCTTCGAGGTGACGCTCATCCCGACCTACATTGAGTACTATCTGCTCGGGTGGCTGAACACCTTCCTTCCGCTGACCGTTCCCTACTGGCTGGGCGGCGGCGCCTTCTTCATCTTTCTCTTCCGCCAGTTCTTCATGACGATTCCGATCGATCTCGACGAAGCCGCCAAGATCGACGGCGCCGGCTACTTCCAGATTCTCGGGTCGATCGTTCTGCCACTCTCCCTGCCGGTGCTCGCCGCGGCCGGCATTCTGTCGTTCATCGGAAACTGGAACTCGTTCGTCCTCCCCTTGATCATCCTGAACGATCCTCAGAAGTTCACGTTGAGCATCGGTCTGCGTTACTTTCAAATGCAGCCGAGCGCCGACGCGATGCCCACCGATAACCTACTCCTCGCCGGCTCGATCATTATGACGATCCCGATCATCGTGGTGTTCTTCATCGGCCAGCGCTACTTCGTCAAGGGCGTGGTGATGTCGGGCCTCAAGGGTTGATCGGGCCACCGTTATTTCCACGCTCGCCGCCGGGGAAAGTCGTCAGATCAGCTCCCATCACACCAAGGAGGAACGATCACCCGATGGACGTTGCCAATCTGCGCCAACAAATCCCCGCGCTGAAGAGCTCGATCTACCTCAACGCGGGTGGGATCGGACCGAGCCCCCTCCCGGTCACGAACGCCCTGCTTCGCCTCGCCAATCAGGTGAGCGAGGAGGGTCCAGACGGCATGGCCTTTTCCCGCGAAGAGTTCACCCGGGCGAAGGAGACCCGCGCGAAAGTCGCGCGCTTTCTGGGCGCCGGCGACGACGAGATTACCCTCGCCCGGAGCACCGCCGAGGGCTTTGACATCGTCGGCCACGGTCTCCGCTGGCAGGCAGGGGATGAGGTCGTCTTCGGCGGGGGCGATCACCCGGCGGCGCGCGCGATCTGGGCGATCCTCGCGCGCCGTCACGGCATTCGGCCGATTCGGCTGGACCTGCGCGACGATTCACCGGAGGCGATCCTCGAAGACGCCCGCAAGCTGATGACGCCACGAACACGCCTCGTCTCGATCAGCCACGTGACTTCCGAGAACGGGCTGCGCGTGCCCGCCCGCGAGCTCGCCGACCTCGCCCACGAGCACGGCGCTTACCTGATGCTCGACGGATGCCAGGCGGTGGGGCAGTTTCCGATCGACGTCCACGAGCTTGGCTGCGATTTTTACGCGGCAGGCGCGTACAAGTGGCTGCTCTCGCCATTTGGCACCGGTTTTCTCTGGACGCGGCGCGAGCTTCTTCCTTCGATCGAGCCTTCCTGGGTCGGCGCCGGCGGAACGATCGGCTTCGATCCGGAAACCGCGACCTGGGATCCGCTGCCCACCGGCGAGAAGTTCGAGTTCGGAGCACGGTACTGGCCACTGGTGCCGGCGATGGGCGCCGCGATCGACTTCGTCTCGAGCGTTGGGCTGGGGGCGATCGCCGCGCGCGAGCGCGACCTCGTCGAGCGCATGCGCGAGCGCCTGCGGGGGCGGCCCGGAGTGATCGAGTTCGCGCCGCGCTGCACGTCGTTGCGCACCGGCGTGGTTGGTGCCGCGGTGGAAGGAATGACCGGCGCCGACCTCGCCGAGCGGCTTCGCGCTCGGCGAACCCACCTTCGGGCGAATCGCGGGCCTGGCGCACTGACCGGCGTTCGCCTCTGCCTCGCCTTCTTCGTCACCGAGGACGAGGTGGACGCGACGGCCGACGCCATCGCCGACATCGCCGCGGGGCGCTAGCCGACGGGCCTTACCCCTGGCGAGTAGCCAGGTTTTGAGGGCCGGTCCCGAGCTCCCTCATCCCCCAGACCTTCCTGTCGGCGCCCCGTTCACGCGCGATGCACACTTTCGAGGAGGAACACAGCCCCATGCCACCAGTCACCGTACTCCGCGCGCCACGGTTGATCGACGGCACCGGCGCCGCGCCGGTCGAGAACGCCGTCGTCGTGATCGAGAACGGAGTCGTCGTCGGCGCCGGATCCGCGCGAGATCTGAACATCCCGACTGGCGCGGTCGTCCAGCCCTTCGATTATCCAGACTGCACCTTGCTGCCGGGTCTGATCGATTGCCACACCCACCTGGTTTTCAGCGCCAGCGATCACGCGCTCGAAGACGCGATCAACGACCCGGATGAGACGCTTCTCCTGCGCGGTCTCGGAAACGCGCAGGCCGAGCTTCGCTGCGGCGTGACGACGCTGCGCGACTGCGGCGGCCGCGGCTTCCTGACCGTCGCCCTGCGCGACGCGATCAACCGCAGACTGGTCACCGGTCCGCGAATCCTGGCGGCGGCGATGCCGATCACGACGACCGGCGGCCACCTGAACTTCTGCGGCTTGGAGGCTGACGGCGTGCTCGAGGTGGTGAAAGCCACCCGACGTCTCTGTAAGGGCGGCGTCGACTTCATCAAAGTGATGGCGACCGGCGGCGGCATGACCCCCGGAACGAATTCGCGCGCTCCCCAGTTCACGGTCGAGGAGCTGGCGGCGATCGTCGCCGAGGCGCGGCGCCTGGGAGGCCGTCACGTCGCCGCGCACTGCCACGCCACTCAGGGAATCCGCAACGCCGTCGAGGCAGGCATCCGGACGATCGAGCACTGCTCGTGGCTGCATCCGACCGATGGCCTGGAGTTCGATCCACGCACTGTCGAGCGCATGGTGGAGAAAGGAACCTACGTCAGCCTGACGATGGGCTCCGAGCGGGCGGCGATCAAGCCGGCCGACCAGCTCGCCGACTGGCAGCGGCGCGCGGTCGACGGCTACGGACCACACTTCGATCTGCTGCGTAAAACCATCCGCGGCGGCGTCCGCTTCATCGCCTCGAGCGACGCCGGGGTGAGCCGCACTTTCTTCGACGAATATCCCCTGACCCTGGAAGTCATGGTGTCTCTCCTGGATATTTCGCCGATGGAGGCTCTGCGCGCGACGACCGGCCGCGCCGCCGAGGCGCTCGGAATCTCCGACCGGGTTGGCGCGCTCGTGCCGGGCCGGCGGGGCGACGTCGCGGTCGTCGAGGGCGACCCCCTCGCCGACATCCGCGCCATGCGCCGGGTTCGTGCCGTCTTCCGCGACGGGCGGGCCGTCGTCGAGGGAGGAATGCTCGGGTGAAGGCGGCGGTATTTTATGGAAAGCACGATCTACGGGTGGAAGACCGGCCGGTCCCGTCGATCGGCTCCGACGAGGTGCTGATCCGCGTCGCCTACTGTGGCATCTGCGGCTCGGACGTTCACACCTTCGAGGGCATGCAGGCCAACATCCACGCCCGACCGGCCGGCCCGCTGGCGATGGGCCACGAGGTCTCCGGCACCGTCGCCGAGGTCGGAGCCGAGGTCACGACCTGCCGTCCCGGCGACCGGGTGACCTGCATCCCCTGGGTTACCTGCGGCGCCTGCCCTTACTGTCGGCGTGGCCTGGTCAATCACTGCCCGAAGAAGAAGCTGCTCGGCGGAGCGATGGCCGAGTACGTCGTCGCGCCCCAGGGAGCCGTTTATCACTTGCCCGACGCGATCTCGCTTCGACGAGCCGCGCTGGCCGAACCACTCTCCTGCTGCGTCTGGGCAACCGACCTGGCCGGTTTGCGCTCCGGCGAGACCGCGGTGGTCATCGGGGCCGGCACGATGGGTTTGCTGCTTTCGCTGCTGGCCAGATGCGGCGGCGCGGCTCAGACGATCGTCTCGGAGCCGAATCCGACTCGCGCGCCCTCGCCGCGAGCCTGGGCGCCACGCTCGTCGTGGACCCACGCGAGGTCGACCTGGCGGCGACGGTGCGCGATCTGACCGACGGAATCGGCGCCGACGTCGCCTTCGAGGCGGTTGGGCATCCGGCGACTGTCCAGGACGCGATCCGAGTCGTCCGGAGCGCCGGCATCGTCGTGATCGTCGGGGTCGCCGATCCGGCTGCCTTCCTGCCGATCTCTCCCTACGAGATCTTCCAGCGCGAGCTCACCATCCGCGGCTGCTTTACTCGGCGGCTCTCCTTCGACCGGGCGGTACGCTGGCTCTCGGCCCTGAATCTCGATCCGATCGTCACTCACGTGTTTCCGCTCGCCGACGCGCGAGAGGCGATGGACCACGCCCGCCACGGCGCCGGCGGAAAGGTGCTCGTCGCTCCGAACCAGGAAGGATAAGCGAGGCACGAGATGAAAATCGCGTTAGCTACCCACCTCCTGCGAGGCTATCCGCCGGGTCCCGGCGCACCGTCGACGTCGGCGCGCCACGCTCTCTTCGCCTGGGCAAAGCGTCGCGGATTCGACGGAATCGAGGTCGGAGACTGGTGGTTTGATTTCTATCAGGCAAGCGCCGACGACATGATTCGTCTAAAGGAGGAGATGGAGAGCCACGGGCTCGAGCTCGCCGGTCTGAACTGCCTGCGGAAGTGCGTCAGCCATCCAGTCGTCGCTGAGCGGAATCGCCGCGACCTCCGTCACGCGGTCGAGGTCGCCTGCGCGGCCCGACCGACGGTCGTAAGTATCTCGCTCTCCCTCGCTCCCGAGGCGTCGGGAACGCCGGACGATCGCGTTCGGGGGCTCGACGTTTCGCCGGGCGGGAGCGCCCAGGCCACCGAGGCGGAGTTCGTCGAGGCAGCGACCTTTCTCGCCGAGCTGGCGCGGATCGGGGCGGCCGACGGCGTCCACGTCGCCGTCGAGCTGCACCACTGCAGCCTCGCGGATAACAGTCGGTCTCTCCTGCGCCTGCTCGACCTTGCCGATCACCCTAATCTCAGCGCGAATCCCGATCTTGGAAACCTATACTGGGCCTACGCGGTACCGGAAGAGCCCTGGCACGCGGCAGTGGAGCGATTGGTCGGCCGCGTGCGCGTCTGGCACGTCAAGAACGTGCAGCGCGTCCACGTTCCCGAAGTTGGTCGCGCCTTCTTCACCCACGCCGCGCTCGACGTCGGCGACATCGACTACCGGTGGGCGCTCGCCCGTTTCGTGGCCGCGGGCTTCGACGGCTATATTTCGATCGAAGGGGCCGGCCCCGGCGACGTCCTCGCCTTCGCGGCGCGTGGCAAGGAGTATCTCGACGACTTGATCGAGACCCTGGCGACCGGAGACGGCCTTGCCGTTCAATGATTCGCGTGTCGCTTAAAGCGCATCCGAGGCGCGGTGACCGTGGGTTCCGCCGGCGTTCATCGCGAGGTTTCCGCCGTCCAGTGGAATGACCGCGCCGGTCGTGAATCCCGACGCATCCGAGGCAAGGAACACCGCGAGC
Organism: Chloroflexota bacterium; assembly: GCA_021323915.1. Classification (GTDB taxonomy): domain Bacteria; phylum Chloroflexota; class UBA6077; order FW602-bin22; family CADDYW01; genus JAJPKB01. The sequence continues at coordinate 12,730 of JAJPKB010000165.1, forward strand.
CCCCTGATGTCGTCTGGCACGCCCAATCGGCCCATCGGGATGCCGCGCAGGAAGTTCTCGCGCAGTCCCGGCGTGGCTTCGATCCGACGCTCGAACGCCGGATTGGTGATCTGGGCCGGGGCGATCGCGTTCACTCGGACGCCCCGCCCAGCCCACTCGGTGCTCAGCTCGCGGGTCATCTGGATCACGCCGCCCATCGCCACGCTGTAAGCGAAGTTACCCCGTCCGAGCGCGTTCACACCCCCCAGCGACGCCATGTTGATGATGCTGCCCTTGCCGGACCGAAGCATGCGGCGGCCGCCTTCCAGGCACGAGCAGAACTTCCAGATGAGAACCCGCCGAATCGTCTCCTGGAAGTCCTCGACCGAGATCTCCTCCGGGTGCCAGAGCCGGTTGCCGCCGGGGATGTTGGCAAGGACGTCGATCTTCCCGAACTCTTGGTCAAGGCGGTCGAACATCGCCCGGATCTGGTCAAAGTCGTAAACGTCGCACCGGACCGAAACCACGCGCCGCCCCAGTTTAGCAGCCTCGTTCGCGGTCTGTTCCAGCGTCTCGGGATTGAGATCCCCAATAATCAGGTCCGCGCCGGCCTCGGCCAGGGCGAGAGCGGTGGCACGCCCCATGTTCTGGCCGGCTCCCATGACCAGGGCAACCCGTCCCGACAGGTCGAAAAGTGACCTCCCCACCCGAGTGTTCCTCCGCCATTCCAAAGTGGATTTCGAAACGTCGCGTTCGTTCTTGGACGATGGCGCTCGAGTCGGCCCGCGCCGGGCGACTCGCCCGGTCACGCTATTGTAGACTGTTTTTTGTACACTGTCGACGCCTCGTTCGATAATTGACATTCCGGGCAGCGGCCGCTATCATCCTAACAGTGTCAGTGCGCGGCGCGAGGAGCCGCGCGAATTGCATACGTCTGGCGAAGTGACAGGGGAAGTCCGGTGAAAGTCCGGCGCTGTCCCGCAACGGTAAGTGGCTTGTCGCCGCGAGCCCGATCGCCTGCCTTCGTCATCCGCCGTGGACCTTCGAGAGAAAGGGCATAGGCTGAGCGGTTGGGGCGCTCTTCCTCTTGTCGTTCGACGATGGCAAGAGGTTTTTTGTTGGCCTTCCTGCCTCGGGTCCCTGGCGCGCGTGCCCAATCACCCGAGGAGGTGTTTCGTGCGCCCATCCTTCCTTCGCCCGGTCTGCGCGGTCGTGCTCCTGATCGCGCTGCTCTCCGGATGCTCGTCTCCGACCGTCACCGCGTCGCCCACGCCGATTTCGCCCTCGTCGTCCCCGGCCGCGGCTCCGAGCCTCGCTCCAACACCGGCTCCCACGACCGCGCCGACGCCGCCACCGGCGTCACCCACGCTTCCGGCGAAGACTCCCACCGCGGCGGCCAACGCCGCACCCACCACTGTTCCCGGCTTTCCGGTCACCGTCACCGACGACGCTGGGCGGACGGTGACCTTCGATCGACCACCGCGGCGGATCATCTCCCTCTCGCCAGGCCACACCGAGACCCTCTACGCGCTCGGTCTTGGCGACGACGTCGTCATGACCGATACGTACTCCGATTACCCGCCGGAAAACAAGCCGAAGGCCAAGCTTAACACCTATCCCAAGCCCAACGTCGAAGAAATCGTCTCGCTCAAGCCCGACCTCGTCGTGGTGCTGGTCGAAGGAAACGATTTCATCCAACAGATGGACGCCCGCCATATCCCCGTGCTCAAGGTCTTTCCTCGAACTTTCGACGGTACGCTCAAGGACATCGACATGCTGGGGAAAGTGACCGGCACCGAGACCCGGGCCGTCCAGGTCACCGACTCCATGCGCGCACGCGCCGACGCGGTCGTCGCCCGGACGAAGGACGCGCCCAGGCCACGCATTCTGTACGAGCTTGACGCGTCTGACCCGACGAAGCCGTTCGTCGCCGGAACCGGCGGATTCTACGGCGATCTCGTTCCGATGGCCGGCGGTACGAACATCTTCGCCGACGTCAAACAGTCGGCTGCCCAGGTGAGCGCCGAGCAGATCATCGCCCGCGACCCACAGATCATTCTGCTCGCCGACGCGGACTCGCCTTACAACGCGCAAACACCTGCCATGGTCAAGGCGCGCCCCGGTTGGAGTCAGATCTCGGCGGTGCGGAACGGGAAGATCTACCCGGTCAATAGCGAGCTTCTCACGCGCCCCGGACCGCGCCTCGCGGAGGGATTAGAGGACCTTGCGAAGACGATTCATCCGGAGTTGTTCAAATGACCGGGCTGTCCGAATGAGCGTCCAATCCCGTCTCCCTCTGGGTGAGGGTCCGGGGCATCAGCCAATTTCGTCCGGCCCCTCGCCCCAACTCTCTTCCAAAGGCCGCGGAAGAAGCACGCCCGACCGTCGGCGGGACCAGTCGCCTCCCGGTCCGAACAGTACCACGGGCATCCGTCGTCCGTCGGGCGTGCTGGTGCTCGGCGTCTTGACGGTGTTGCTGGTGGTGGCGATCGTGCTCGGCGTCACCTTCGGCTCGGTCGCGATACGTCCGGTCGCACTCGCCGAGATGACCCTCGACCATCTCGGACTTGCCCGCTTCGCCCCGACCTGGCGCCCCCAGGATGAAGTGATCGTGTTCGATCTTCGCATGCCGCGGGTGATCGCCGCGGCCCTGGTGGGAGCGGCGCTGGCCACTGCCGGCGCGATGTTCCAGGGGCTGTTGCGAAACCCGCTCGCCGATCCGTTCCTGATCGGGACGTCCGGAGGGGCATCCCTGGGCGCGGTGGTCGGCATCGTCGCACCGACGACGTTGACCGCGATTGGGATTAGCTCCGCGTCGTGGAGTATCTCTGGCTTCGGCTCGACGCCGGTCGCGGCGTTCGTTGGCGCGCTGGCCGCCACCGCGCTGGTCTATCGCCTCGCGCGCGTCGGAGGGCGAACGCCGATCGTGCCGCTCCTGCTCGCCGGGTTCGCGGTCAGCTCGGTTCTCGATTACCTGGTTTCGTTCATCCTGATCGTCAACGACCGCCTCCAGCTGAATCTGCCGGCGCTTTACGCCTGGCTTCTCGGCGGCATCGACGTGAGCGCCTGGTCGCAGCTTGCCGTGGTCGGCCCGATAATCGTTCTCGCTTCAGCCGGCGCGCTCACCCTGGGACAGACGCTCAACGCGTTCAGCCTGGGTGAAGAAACCGCGGAGCGACTGGGCATCGCGATCGAGCGCGATAAGCTGCTCGTCATCGCGCTGGGTTCCGTCTTGACGGCGGCCGCGGTGACGGTGAGCGGCTTGATCGGCTTCGTCGGCCTGGTCGTCCCCCACGTCGTACGGCTCCTCGGCGGACCGGACAATCGGCTGGTTCTGCCCGCCTCGGCACTGGCGGGCGCGTCGTTTCTCGTCGCCTCCGATCTGGTCGCGCGGACCGTGCTCTCCCCCTCGGAGTTACCGGTTGGGATTGTTACCGCCTTCCTCGGCGGACCCTACTTCCTCTATCTGCTGCGGAAGAGCCGGCGGGAGTATCAGCTATGACGGCCAGACTCACTCTGTCCGACATCACATTCTCCTACGGCGGAACACCGGTTCTCGACGGTATCTCACTCGACTTCGGCCACGGGAGCTTCAGCGCGCTGATCGGCGCTAACGGGGCAGGCAAGACAACGCTCCTGGCGCTGGCCTGCGGAACGCTTCGTCCCGTGCGCGGGAGGGTATCGCTCGACGGCGAGGATCTTGCCCGGCTCTCAGCCCGCCAGCGGGCGCGGCGGATCGCGGTCGTTCCCCAGACTTTGAGCGTTCCGTTTGGATTCACCGTTCGCGAGATTGTCGCACTGGGCCGGATACCGTACCTTCGGCCCCTGCGCGGGGAAAGCCGCGACGATCGACGGGTGATCGACGAGGCCCTCGATCTCACCGATACCGCCCGGTTTGCCGATCGGGCCGTCGGAGATCTGTCCGGCGGCGAGCGCCAACGCGTGGTTCTCGCTCTCGCGCTCGCCCAGGAACCCGATCTGCTCTTGCTCGACGAGCCAACCGCGAATCTCGACGTGTCGCACCAGGTCGCGGCTCTCGACCTGGTGCGCGGGCTGAACCACGATCACGGTCTGACCGTGATCGCCGCGATTCACGACCTCAACCTGGCTGCCCTTTACTTCGATCGCATCGTCGCGCTCGACCGGGGACGCGTTCTCGCCGACGGACCGCCGTGCGCCGTGCTTACCGCCGACACGATCAGCTCCGTTTACGGCAGTCAGGTCCAAGTCGTCAAACATCCGACCGAACCGGTTCCGCTCATCGCGCTCGTTCGTGACCGGGGTTAGCGCGGCGCACCGGGTCGCGGCGGGTGGGTGCCGGCCAACCGGATGAGACGTGTCAGCTGTTGAACGCGTCGATCCGGGCCCGGAAGTCACGCGCTCCCCGGGCAACCCACGATGGCCAGGCCGTCAGGAAGAAACGGGCGCCGATCTCCTGGTAATGATCGACGTTCTCCTCGCTCACCAGAGCGCCGGCGGTCCGACCTGCCACCACGATCTGTTTGATCGCCCGGTCGATCACCGTTCGGACCTCGGGGTGGTTGGGTTGACCGGTGTAGCCCATGGTCTGGGCGAGATCGGAGGGCGCCACGAAGAAAACGTCGATGTGATCGACGGTGAGGATCTCGGCGAGGTTGTTGATCGCTTCCAGCTCCTCGATCAAAACGACCACCAGCGTCTCTTCATTCGCCTTCTGGAAGTAGTCTGACACGCCGTAGGAGCGACGGCTGCCGTACATGCCGCGCAGGCCGACTGGCCCGAACTTCGCCGACTCGACGACCTTGGCCGCTTCCTCCTTCGTGGAGACGTGAGGCACGACGATTCCGCTCGCGCCACGATCGAGAGTGCGCGTGATCAGCCACGGCTCGTTGGAGTTCACTCGAACGATCGAGGCCATGTTCCAGAGGTCGCAAGCGCGCGACAAGTCGCCGATCTGCTCCCAGGTGACCGGACCGTGCTCGCACTCGATCCAGACCCCATCGAGACCGAACTGTCCGAGAAAGTCCACCATATCGCTGTTGTGATGTCCACTGACTACGCAAACGGACTTTCCTTCTTTCAGGCGACGCTTGATCAGAATCTCGGGCATGTCGAAGGGCCTCCTTTGTACTCCGGCGTTGGAATGTCGGTATTCTACCGATAACCGGGCGACTAGAGCTGTTCCGGGCTCCAATGAATAGGCATTAGGCCAACCGGTAGCACGGGGGATTGTCCCCGCTCGTCCTGTTGCCAGGCGCGGGGGGACAAGCTCCCGTGCTCCAAGGCGCTCGTCAGTCAGGTAGGTCAACGGCAGCCGGAAGCGCTCTAGATGCCAACCCGGGAGCGAAACTCGGGCACCCCGCGGACGCCCGGGCGCACCCTAAACAGGGCGCCCGCCCCCGGTCCGTTCTCATCCTTCTTGTCGCCACCGGCGGTAGTCACGTAGAGGTCGCCGTAGTCCGGGCCACCGAACGTGGGGCATGACACCTTCCTGGCTGGGAATCGGATGCGGCGATCCTCGGTCCCGTCGGGCGCGTAGCGCACCAGGCAGCCGCCGTCCCACCGAGCCGACCAGACGTAGCCCTCGGCGTCCACGGTCATGCCGTCGGGCCGTCCCTCGGCAGGATCTTCCGGCGTGTGGACGAACACCCGCTGGTTGGTGATCGCGCCGGTGTCGCGATCGTAATCGAACAAGTAGATTTCCCGCCTGGGCGTGTCGGTGTAGTACATCCGCTTACGGTCGGGAGTGAACCCCATTCCGTTCGAAGTCCCGATCCCGTCGAGCAGCTTGGTGATCCGGCCATCGGGATCGAGGCGGTAGAGTCGCCCGAGCCGCTCCGGCGTGCGCATCGTCCCGCAAAAGACCCGTCCCACCGGATCCGCAATCACGTCGTTAAAACGCGTCGCTCGCTCGTCGGGAAGCTCCTCGATCACCGTGGTCAGCGCCCCGTTCCGCCAGATCTTCACCGCGCCTCGGGCCATGAACAGGAGCAGGCCACCATTAGCCTGGATGGTGAACCCGCCGATCTGGTCACCCTCGAAGACCTGCTCGTGGGTGCCGGTGGCCGGATCGAACCGAAAGATCCGACCCCGCGGGATATCCAGCCAGTACAGGCACTTCTCGTCGGGGTGCCACAAGGGACCTTCGCCGGTCACGCACTGGTAATCGGCGATCAGCTCGGGCTCCACGGATCCCCTCCTCATCGTTCACGTGTCGTCGCCCCCACTATAGCATTTCTCAAGAGCTCAATGAAACGTTGACGGCACGTCGCTCCCTTCCAGCGCGATCCTCGAAGGAGGCGCCGCTTCCCGGTGAGAGCGCCCGTCGTCGGTCCGAGAAGGGTGTGCCAATCGGGTTGAGAATTTCGTGGGAGATCCCCGAGTGGAAGTCTGTTATGATAGGAAGGGGTTTGACAGGGAGCCAGCCGGCGATGACTTTTAACGAACCACTTGTCAACCGACCGATACATGATGCATTATTACTACCAGCGGATTCGGACGTTTATCGGTCGGTCGCCGAACGCGTCGAGACGTTGCTTGGCGAGCAGGGAACGCTCTTCCAGGAAGTGGCGCGGGCGTTCCTTTCCAGAGACCGACACATTTTGAGCGATCGTCCGAAGACGACCTGGCCGATCGTGGTAGCGCGGACGTGTTTCGCCGCCGGCGGAGACTGGCGACGGGCGGCGTGGCCGGCCGCCGGGCTGGAGATCGCGATGACCGCCTGTGACGTCTTCGACGACCTCTCGGATGGGGAAGACTTCGACGCGATCGCCCGTTACGGAAGAGGCACCGTGCTGAGCGTCGCCCTCGGGTTGCTTTCGCTGGCAGGAGCCGGAGTGCTTCGCGCCGTCGAGGATGGTTGTGAGCTCGAGGTCGCCTGGCGCCTGGGGCGGCTTCTGGGAGATGGGATCGCGGCGGCAGCCGACGGCCAGGCCCGTGGGCTAGCTCCGGCGACGGTGGTCCATGACGTGGGCGAAGCGTATCAATTGTCGGCCGCGAAAAGCGGTCCGCTCGGCGAGCTCGCGGCCCGTCTGGGCGCGGCCGTCGCGACGACCGATTCGTCGGTCGTCGACGTGTATGGAAAATTTGGTTGGCATCTCGGCGTGTGCGGGCAGCTCGTGAACGACGCACGCGACGTCATGCCGAATCGTCCGATGAACAAGCAGGACGTTCGCGATGGCAGTCCGACCGTCCCGCTGGTGTTCACGGGGTCCAGCGGGGCGCCGGCCGGCCTCGAGCCGGCTGATTTGGTACAATGGGAGGCGAGTGAGCGGCGACGAATCGCGGACCAGGGCGGGGTCATGCTGGCCGAGGTTCTCGCCATCGCCGACCGTTTGCGCGCCGAGGAAGCGCTGGCGCAGGTCGAGGGGCTGGGGCACCGAATCGAAGGGCTGCGGAAGCTTCTGGTCATCTCTGATCAGGCTGGGTGTTGACGTGCCCGGGCGGTCTACGCGAGGGGACCGCGACCGTGGCCGATCGCACACGATCGTATTTTGGTAAGGAGACATTGAGGTGAGTAGGGTAAAGGCTGAGTACGTCGTTGAGGCTGGAGTCATCGCGACGGCGGTCCGCCGGATCGTCGAGGACGCGAGTATCGTTCGAGAAGCGAGAAGGAGCATCGCCGGAGCGTTGGACCTCCTTGGCCTGAGCGGGAACGCCCGCGAAGCCGTTCGGCCCTTGCTGGTCGCCGCGACGTCGGCCAACGGCGCCGCCACACTAACTGGACCGGATGCATTCTGGGCCAGCTAAGCTTTGCCATGGCTGAGTCGATCCGCTACAGGATGACTCGTCTCACCGGC
>JAJPKB010000335.1 GCA_021323915.1 Chloroflexota bacterium
ACAGGTGCTCGCAGTTATCCAGAATGATGAGCGCGTGGCTGGTGCGGAGCCGAGATATCAGCAGGTCGCTTCCGGGATCGTGGGCGTCCCCGCGAATACCCAGGGCCCTCGCCACGGTGCCGGTCACTAGCGAAGGATCGTGCAGATCGCCAAGCTCGACCACCCACACGCCATCCGTATAGCTGGCGCCGATCTCGCCCGATTGGGCGGCAAGCCGGATCGCCAGCTGGCGCGCGAGACGCGTCTTTCCGCATCCACCCGCTCCGCTCAAGGTAAGGATTCGGGTGGTCACCAGAAGGCGCGCTACTTCGGAAAGCTCGCGTTCGCGTCCGACGAAGCTCGTCGGCGGGATCGGGATGTCGTTTAATATTCTATCAATCTAAAGCGCCTAGCCTGCCGTCGTGTCCAAGGAAGGATGATATCACGCCCATGGCCACGTGGACGCGGTCGCACCAGACCAAGCCAATCCGGGGCCGGGCAGTCCAAGCCGTCCGTCAGTACAGCCCACCCTTGACGCTGCCCCTTGACGGATGCTACGGTCTGCTTTGCAGCTTGAGACTGAAGGTTGACCTGAAGCCGTGCCACACCTCGACCACGCTGGATCGCTCGGACGCCGTTCGTCATTCGAAGACGTCGTCTCACTCGCCTGCCTTGGCGTCGCGGTGGTCATGGCGGCGCTAACTCGGCTGGGTTGGCCCGGGCTGGTCCAGTTCGAATACGACGAGAGCTGGGCGCTGAGTGTCGCCTCGTCGATCGCGCGCGGCCAGGCCTTTCCGCTCGTGGGCATCGGCTCATCGCTGAACGTTCCCAACGCGCCCTTCTTCGTCTACCTGATGGCTATCCCGGAGCTGATCGGCCGCGATCCGTCGATCGCCACCGGACTGGTGGGCCTTCTCGGCACGGCCGCCGTCGCGGCAACCTACGGCTTTGTCCGAACGCTCTTCGATCCGATCGTCTCGGGAGCCGCCGCGATCCTTTACGCGGTTAGCCCCTGGGGCATCATTTACAGTCGCAAGGTATGGGAGCAAGATACCCTCCCGATCTTCGTCACGCTCGGCTTCTGGGCGCTGTTCGCGGGCGTCCTTCGCGGCAAGCCGCGCTTGATCGCGCCGGGCGTCGTGCTCCTCGCGCTCGCGACCCAGCTTCACCCGACCGCCTTCTTTCTCGTCGTTCCGGCCGCGATCCTCGTCATCGGATCGTTCGTTTTGGGCCGGTCGCGATCTCCGCTAGCTTTTCGATGGCTCGTCGTCGGACTGCTCGTCGCGTTCGCGGCCGAGATGCCGTTTCTCATCTGGCAAGTCGAGCACGGCTGGCCGACAATCGAAGCTTTCCGTCATCTCGCGCGTGACCCGGGACAGATCGATCTCGGCGCGCTACGCCTGGCGAGTAGCGCCATCGCGGGGAGCGGCTATCCGCTGCAGGCGCAGGTGCCGAATCCCTGGAAGCCAGCCAGCTTTGTCGAGGCCGCGCTGCTTTCGATCGGCGTCGTGGCGCTCGGGGTACGCGCGTTCCGACCGGGGCCGGGGGCGCCCCGCCTGACCGCCATCACGCTTCTCGCCTGGCTGGTCACGCCGGTCCTTGGCCAGATGCGCCACAGCGTTCCGCTCTATCCGCACTATTTCATCGTCCTGTATCCCGTGGCGTTCGTCGTGATGGGCGTCGGAGTGTCGACGCTCGCCGGGATCCGAGTGCTCGGCCCGGGCCGAGCATCCGGGGCACTCTTGATTCGGCCTCGGACGATCGCCGCGGGCTTGGCGGCCGTCACCGTGCTTCTCCCGGCGATCCTGGGCGTCGTCGCCTTCGAGGAATACGCGTCGGCTCTCGCGCGCGGTGCGACCCTCCCCGAATTTGGCGTTCCGCTGGGTCAGCAGAAGGCTTTCTACGCCACGGCAAACCGGCTGGCCCGGGGCGGCGCGGTCTACTTTGGCACCCACGGCTCGCTGTCGCCGACGCTGGGCTACCTTTCTGGCGGAAGCTGGCGCGTCTTCGACGATCGTCAGGGGCTTCACCTGCCAGGAGTGGAACAGCGGTCGATCCTGGCCATCGACGACCCCGCCTCGGACGCGGGACAGTTGGCCCGGCGCTGGCTGGGACCCGAGGAGGTCGCATCGTTAGCACTCTCGGCACAGACGACGGTGACGCTGTACCGTTTGGCGCCGGGCGGCGCTGAGACCGCGTCGGGCTATCGCGCTCTCGACGTTCCCTTCTCGAATGGCCTGACCCTCAGCGGGTTTCGGGTGACCGGCGACCGAGCCGGGCGAAAGCTCAGCATCGACCTCCACTGGCGCTTCGACGGGCCCCCGCCGGCGAAATCGCCGACCGTTTTCAATCACCTTGTCGATCCGCGAGGCGAGACGGTGTCGGGAGTCGACGGGTTGGCCTACGCGCCCTCCGACTGGAAGGAGCACGAGGTCTTCCTCGACGAGTTCGATCTTGCCTGGCCCGCCGCGTCAGGTCCTTACCACCTTCAAGTGGGCCTGTACGATTATCCCAGCATGCAGAGATTCCGGCTGCTCCGGCCGATCGACGGCGGTCCGATCGACTGGTTTGATCTCGGCCCGGTGCGATTGGCGAACGATAGGACGTCGCTTTGATGTCGTTCCCGCGCCGCACGGTCGGCATCTGCTGCGCGTTGCCCATTGTCGCGGCGTTGCTCGTCATTTTCCCTTTGCTCCCTCCGGGCATCCCTTCGACCGCCGACGGGCCGTTGCACCTGATTCGCGACGTCGAATACGACGCGCTGCTGCGAAGCGGCGTCCTCTATCCGCGCTGGGCCCCGGACCTCGCGTACGGGTACGGCTACCCGTTGTTCAATTTTTACGCACCGCTCTTCTATTACGTCGCCGAGGTTCCTCACCTGCTCGGCGCGAGCTTTCAGCTCGCCCTGCAGTTGACGATCTTCTTCGCGATCCTCCTCTACGGCCTGGGCCCCTACTGGTGGACGCGCCCGCTCCTCGGAGACGCGGCAGCCGCGGTGACCGGCGTCGCCTACCTGTACGTGCCGTTTCGCTTCCACGAGGCCTATATGCAGGGCGACTATCCGCAGTTCCTCGCCCTGGCGCTCGCGCCCTTCGCGTTCGGCGCCGTTTACCGGCTGTTCTCGGCCGAGCAGGTAGCCTTTCGCCACGTCGTGATGCTGACGGTTGCTCTCGCGGCGATTCTGCTCGTACACAACATCAGCGCGCTCTGGCTCGCCCCGACGCTGACCGGTTACGCCGTCGTGCTTGCTCTCGAAAGCGCTGGCGGCGGGTTACCAGCGGCACGGCGCACCGCGAGAAAGGTCATTGCCGCGGGCGGCTCGGCTGCCTTGGCCCTGGGACTGACCGCTTTCTTCTGGCTTCCCGCCCTGATGGAACAGAACCTCGTCCAGTTGTATCGATTGCGGACCGACGATTACGACGTCCGGCACTCGTTCATCACCCTCGCGACGCTGCTGGCTCCGCCCTCCGTCGTCGATCAGACGGCCGCGAACCCGGCCCCGTTCCTCCACCTGGGATGGGGACAGCTTGCGATGGCGCTCGCGACCATCCCGCTGATCGTTCTCTTCCTGCGACGGTCGGCCTGGCAGAGAAATGACACAACGCCGTCAGGAAGCAAGCAACCCGGGAGCGCGGGCGTCTCGCCCGCCCCGGGCCTCCGTGCATTGTCGGGCGAGACGCCCGCGCTCCAGAAAGATTCTCCACGATTCGACGCCAGGCCGGGCTTCCATCCAGGATGCTCGCCCATTTCGCACCTCGTCTTCGGCTGGCTGCTCCTCCTGACCAGCGCGGCAATGACCCTCTCGCTGTCGGCGCCGGTCTGGCGAAGAATCCCATTGATCGCCTATACCCAGTTTCCGTGGCGCGTCCTCGAGCTGAGCGGGCTCGCCACTGCGCTCTTGGCCGGACTTGCCGTGGCGCTCGCACTCGGCGCGATCGACCGTGGACGAGAAAGTAATGTCGCCCCGACCGATGGCGCGCTCGTCGACCGGGTACCCCACGGATCGAGAGATTCGCCGGCCGATCCTACCATCCATCGGGCACGGTGGAGCGCCGTGATCGTCGGGCTTTCCCTGACAGTGCTGATCGTTCCGTCGCTCGTCTACCTTTATCCTCGCCAACCGTTTTACGTCTACGGGAGCCTGACCCCCTCCGACGTCACCGCGTGGGAGCGCGCTGGTGGCGCAGTCGGTACGACCAGCACCGGCGAATACTATCCAATCGACGTGCGGGTGCGTCCGACCGTTCCGCTTCCGACCGATCTCGCGAAGGTCGGACGACTGGACCGGGCCAGTCTTCCGGTTGGGGCAGTCGTTCGCTTCCTCGGCTCGGCCGGCTAC
>JAJPKB010000140.1 GCA_021323915.1 Chloroflexota bacterium
CGACTGGGAGCCGTACGCGCACGAGATCGCCCGAGGGACGGTCGCGCTCAACCGGGTGCCATCCTTCGCGGCATTGGGTGGCGCCGAGAAAGTCTTCAGCGATTTGAATTCCCTCGCGCCGCTGCACGACTACGTGGCCAGTCACCTCTGTCCGTGCGACGACGAGCGACCGGATCCGTCGCGGGAGCGGATGTTCTTCACCCGCGAGAACGGCGAGCGAATCGATGCCATTCGGGAGAGGATCGCGCGCTGGGAGGCCGACGGCAGCCTTTCACCGGATGAGCGATCGTACGTGCTGAGCGCCCTCCTGTACGCGGTGAGCTACGTCAGCAATACTAGCGGTGTCTTCAAGGGCTTCCACGAGGGCTGGGGCGGTCAAACGCGGACCGCGCTCTACCGTATCCGCAGCACGCTGCGGATGAAGCCGCCGCTCGTCTTCGACAATCGCCAGGCGAACCACGCCTGGCGGGAGGACGCGCAAATCTTGTCCGGCGACCTTAAAGCGCGCCTGGGAAAGCCGCCGGACATCGTCTACGTCGATCCTCCGTACAACCAGCATCCCTATGGCAGCAACTACCACGTCCTCAACACCGTCGCGCTGTGGGATAAGCCCGCGGTATCGCCGTCGGTCCAGGTCGGCGGAAGGATTCGCGACAAGTCGGCGATCCGCAAAGACTGGCGCACCGAACGGCGCTCGCCGTACAACTCGGTCCGAACCGCGCTATCGGCATTTCAGGCCCTCGTCGACACGCTCGAGGCCCGGTGGATTCTCGTCAGCTACAGCACCGACGGGAATATCCCGGTCCTGGACCTGCTCCGGGCGCTGGCCGCGCGGGGGGCCGTGCGACTTTTCACGCGACGATACAAACGCTATCGAGTCAGCACGCCCCGGATGTCGCCACGCCCGCACACCATCGAGTTCCTCGCCGCCGTCGACACGCTTGGCCGTCCCGGAACTTCACGCGTCGACGAATTGGTCGATCAGATTACCGGACAGGAGGTGGCTCTCGTGGGGGAGGAATAATGGGCCCGAGCGCCAGAGTTTTTGAGTTTTGAGACCTCGCGGAGTAAACTCTAGAGCGCCGGATCAACGCAACCGGCACGGAACCTGCGTCCATCCGCTGTTCTTTCCCGAAGGCAAGGAGTCTGCAGAAGGTTGGCGGCGCAGGATGATCAGGAGGATTCCCAACTATGATGAAGCCCGCGGAGCCGCGCCGAACTCCTCAGCTATCGGCCGAACGTGCTGCGGGTGGCCTTGTCCAGACGGTCACCGGGGCAGGTCTGCTCTCCCCTGAAAGGCGGACCGAGCTCCTTCGTTGGTACGAACAGATGCTGCTGATTCGTCGTTTCGAAGAAGCTGCTGCCGAGATGTACACGCGGGCGAGAATTGGTGGCTACTTACACTTGAACATCGGGGAAGAAGCGACCGTCGTCGGTTCGATCGACGCCCTTGGTCCGCAGGACTACATCGTGAGCAACTATCGGGAGCACGGCCACGCGATCACCCGTGGCGTGGATCCCAAGCGCGTCATGGCCGAGCTGTTCGGAAAAGAGACCGGCGTGAGCAAGGGCCGGGGCGGATCGATGCACATCGCGGACTTTTCCAAGCATTTCATGGGGGGCTACGGCATCGTCGGAGGATCGATCCCGCTCGCGGTCGGGATGGGGCTGGCCTGCCAGTACCGCTCGACCGACGCGGTGGTGCTGTCGATCTTCGGGGAGGGTGCGACCAACATCGGCGCCTTCAACGAATCGGCCAATCTGGCCGAGCTGTGGCACCTGCCGGTTATCTTCCTGTGCGTCAACAACCTCTACGCGATGGGAAAGCGCGTCGAAGAGGACTCGGCGGTGACCGAGATCTGGCGAAAGGCGTGCGCGTACGATATGGCGTCCGAGCGCGTCGACGGCATGGATATCCTGGCCGTCTACGAGGCGATGACGCGGGCAGTCGATCGGGCGCGCCAGCAACGCCGACCGACGCTCGTCGAGGCGGTGACGTACCGTTACCGTGGCCATTCGATGGCCGATGCCGGTACTTATCGGACCGCCGAGGAGATCGAGGAGTGGCGCCGTCGAGACCCGATCGTCTCGTTCCGGGAAAAGCTCGAGCGCAGCGCGCTGATCGACGCGACCCGGGCCCAGGAGATCGATGCTCGGGTGGAGCAGGAGATCGAGAGCGCCGTCGCCTTTGCCGAGGAGAGCCCCTTCCCGCCGGTGTCGTCGTTGTACGATGACGTGTATTGCCCGGCCGGCGAGAAGCAGGAGGGTGGAAAGGGTGCCTGACATTACCTATCGCGAGGCGCTTCATCAGGCGCTTCACGAGGAGATGCTCCGCGACGAGTCGGTGTTCTTGATGGGCGAGGACATCGCTCAGTTCGGCGGTGCCTACAAGGTAACGGCCGGGTTCTTCGAAGAGTTCGGCGCGAAACGCGTGAAAGACACGCCGATCTCCGAGGAGGCGATCGTCGGCGCGGGCATCGGCGCGGCAATGGTTGGTCTGCGACCGGTCATCGAGATCATGACGATCAACTTTATCCTGGTCGCGTTCGATCAAGTAATCAACAACGCGGCAAAGATCAGCTACATGTTCGGCGGGCAGGGCTGCGTGCCGCTGGTCATTCGTACGCCACAGGGCGCCGGCCACCAGCTCGGCGAGCAGCACTCCCAGAATCTAGACGTGTACTTCGCCTACGTGCCCGGCCTCTACGTAGTGACGCCGGCCACTCCTGCCGACGCGAAAGGGATGCTGAAGACCGCGATCCGGGGCAACAACCCGGTGATGTTCATCGAGAATCTGGCCCTGTACAACACGATCGGTCCGGTGCCGGAGGGCGAGTACCTGGTCCCGTTCGGCAAGGCGCGGGTTGCCCGCGAGGGGCGCGATCTGACGATCGTTTCACACTCGCGGATGGTGCGCACCGCGCTCGATGCCGCCGAGAGGCTTGCGAGGGACGGCGTCGAGGCGGAAGTGATCGACCTGCGGTCGCTGCGTCCGCTCGACGCGGAGACGTTGACCGCGTCGGTGCGGAAGACGAACCGGGCGCTGGTCGTCGAGGAGGGCTGGCGCCAGTACGGAGTCGGCGCGGAGGTCGTCGCGACGATTCAGGAGCAGGCGTTCGACTTCCTGGATGCGCCGGTGGTACGGATCACGACCGCCGACGTGCCGATGCCGTATTCGAAGCCTCTGGAGACCGCGGCGCTTCCCCAGCTCGATGCAGTCGTGGACGCGGCCCGAGCGATGTTGCCACGGCGACTGCGCCGGGCGTAGCGCGACGTTGCTCCGAGATTCCTTTCACGACGTCGAATCGGGGATCGGCACCGAAGTCAGAAGGATGGGCTAGTCGATGGCAGTAGAACTTGTTATGCCCCGCATGAGCGATACGATGGAATCGGGTACGATCGCTCGTTGGCTCAAGCAGGAAGGACAGGACGTCAAGAAGGGCGAGCCAATCGCCGAGATCGAGACCGACAAGGCGACCATGCAGCTCGAGTCGTACGCCGGTGGAACGCTCCAACGCATCCTGCTGAAGGAGGGACAGAGCGCGCCGATCGGAACGCCGATCGCGGTGATCGGCGAGGCGGGCGAGGCGCCCGCCGCGAAGGCCGCGCCGTCCGCCCAGCCTCCACCGTCCGTCACCACGGCCGCGCCAGTGCCCCCTACCCCTACCCCAACCCCGAGTCAAGGCCGGATCATCGCATCGCCGATCGCCCGCCGGCTTGCCGAGGAGCTGAACATCGACCTGCGGGGCGTGACCGGGACCGGACCGGGTGGACGGATCACCCGCGAGGACGTCGAGCTGGTGGCCGAGCAACAGCGCGGTCTGCCGGCAGCCGCTCCGGCCGCGCCCGTAGCTCCGGCGCCGACCGCGCCGGTCGAGCCTGCCGCCGCGCCGGTCGAGCGTCCACTGACCAGAATGCAGGAAACGATCGCGCGACGCATGGTGCTCAGCAAGACCACGATTCCGCACTTCTACGTCACCGCCGAGGTCGACATGGCCGAGGCCGCTCAGCTGCGTCAGCAGTTGATCGAGGCCTGGACCGAGGTGCGAGTCAGCTTCAGAGATCTGATCGTCACGGCGGTCGGGCTAGCGCTGAAAGCACACCCGATCGTGAACGCTTCGTGGCGCGAGAATGCGATCGAGTACCATGGCGACGTCAACGTCGGGTACGCGGTGGCGACCGAAGGGGGGCTGCTGGTCCCGGTGCTCCATCAGGTCGACAAGACTGGCCTGCGCACGCTGTCGAAGCAGCTAAAAGACCTGGTCCAGCGTACGCGGGAGGGAAAGTCGATGCCCGGGGACTTCGAGGGAGGAACCTTCACCGTCTCGAACCTCGGCCAGTACCCGGTCGAAGATTTTCTGGCGATCGTTAACCCGCCGGAAAGCGCTATCCTGGCGGTTGCCCGCATCGAGAAGAAGCCGGTAGTCAAGGGCGACGCGATCGTCATCTCCGAGCGGGTGCACCTGTCGCTGTCGGCAGACCACCGGGTGTTCTACGGGGCGACCGCTGGCGAGTTTCTGGGGACGCTGAAGAGTCTCCTTGAGAACCCCCTGTCGCTCGTCGGGTAAGATCCCGTCGTGGCGCACGGTGGCATCCGGTCTCGCGGCGTCTCAACGGGAAGCGACGGGGCGTTACGTTGGATCTACGGTGGATAGAAGCAAAGAATGAGGAGAAGCCTTGGGGATGAGTACGGAAAGCACGCCCGCGGCGAACGTCCGGCGGCTGCGCGACGCCGGGGTCAATCCGGCGGATCTACACTGGTTTCTGGGGATGGCGTCCGAGCAGGATCTTGACGCGTTGCCGTCGAATGCCCTGTTTCTTCCCGGCCAGCAGACCCATCGAGGCGAGACGGCGATCGACCTGACCAGCGGCCGTCCGGTCTATCTCCAGGAGACCGTCCCGGCCGGAACGGTCTTTTGCCTTCTTGGGCCGCTCAAGCCGCTGATGCGAACCGAAGCGAAGCGCTAGAATACCGGGAGGGGGTGGAATCGGTAAGCCGATTCCACCCCCTCCCGGTAGGTTCTCAAGGTCTGTCAGTGCGCGTGCTCGCTGCCGCCGTGTCCGTGGGAGATGGTGGCCATCGTGACGAAGGCCAGGGTCAGCAGTCCGAACACCAGCGCTTGAATCAGTCCGACGAAGACCTCCAGCCCCATGAACGGCAGCACCACGACCCAGGGAACGAGTGAAGGAATGACCGCCAGGAGCACGTCGCCGGCGAACAGGTTGCCGAACAACCGGAAGCTGAACGAGATGATCTTGGCGATCTCGCTGATCAACTCGAGCAGGCCGACGTACAGACCAATCGGGCCGCCCCGCAGGTTGATGAACTTGCCGGCCCAGCCCCCCCAACCGGTGTGCTTGATGCTCCAGAACTGGACCATGATGACCGCGCACAGCGCCAGCATCAAGGTGAGATTCAGATCCGCGCTCGGCGATCGGAACAGCGGAATTTTATCGCTGCCTTGCTGAAGATAGATCGTCGCGTTGGTGAAGCCCGGCAGCAGCTCCATCCAGTTGTCAACCAGTACGTAGAGAACGATCGTCGCAAAGAGCGCGAAGAACTCCCGGCCTTTCTGCTTACCGGCGACATTCTCGGCGAGATCGACCAGCCCTTCGATCACCGTTTCCGCCAGGTTCTGGATACCGGTCGGGACGAGCTGCATCGAGCGGGTTGCCAGGCCAAAGAGCACGATGAGGACGACGATCGAGATCCAGCCGGAGATGAACGTGTTCGAGATCGGGAAGCCACCCACGTAGGTTAGAACGCTCGCCCTGATCTCGACTGGCGCCAGCGCGACCGGGAAAAAGATCCCGACGACGATCAGCACCAGGCCGACGATAGCCAGGATCACCGGGAGGTTGCGACCTGATTTCCTCGTTGCATCCTGGGCCGGAACGGTTTCAGTCATCTTGTGACAAGCCCCTCGCGGAGAATGTTTCGACGCGCCGAGAAGTATACCATACTGGGAACGGGAGCCACCACGACGATTTCCGCCGGTCAAGGAATCGCGCGGGCATGCCGCGCGATCGAATGGCGACGGGTTAGCGCTCCGCGGCGTCCGCCGACGTAGTGGCGGCGTTAGCCTGGTAGAGCTGGTTAGCCGTCTGTCGACAGGTCGCCGTCCGCAGAATCGCGTCGCGCGATACGTTGGTCAGGCTGGCCCAGCGACCCCATTCGGGCGTCCCTTTGCGGGCGTTGGCCTCGGCACGCGCGAGCTGGTGCAGCGCGGCCGCGGCCCGATTGGCGATCGACGCGAGGGCGAGCGCCGCCTCGGCGCGGTTCGGGTTTCCGGCCAGCCCTTTGATCGCCGTCTCGACGTCCGGTGGAACCATTCCGGTGCTCTTGTCCATCATGAGCCTCGTCACTCGTTCTCCCTTTTTCATGCTACCATGAACCGCGGACAG
>JAJPKB010000369.1 GCA_021323915.1 Chloroflexota bacterium
GGTCGCCGCGTATCGTGCGTACAGGGCGGGGTGACCGCGCAGGAGATCGAGGCGGTGTGCGACTACTCGCGGCCAGCTCAGACCCGCGTCGTAGTCCGACGGTAGCGGCCGAGGTATCGATCGGAAGTTCAGAAGCCAGTCATCCTTACCGGCGCTGGATAGATCGTCGAACACGTTGACGAAATCCACGTCCTGCTTGTCAGGACGCCATTGCAGCACCGCCTTCTGGGTCGCCTGGGTGAGATAACCCTTCCAGAGGAAGCGCTGCGACACCGGATATCCGAGTCGTGCGACGCCGCCATGCCTTTGAAACGCGGACCAGAACTGGGCCTGGGTGTCGTCCACGATCGGGAATCCCATCGGGCTGGTTCCGAGGGGAAAACCGTTGGTCTCGGTATAAAACCAGCCCTCGGGGATTTTCCAGTCCAGAGCTGGACGCGCGGATGCCGGTGTTCCCGGCGTGGTGACGGGGGACGCTGCTCGAGATGGAAACGGCATCAGCGCCAGCACCAGCGCTACCAGGAGCGCCATCAGGTATCGCGCGAAAGACGCCGCGACGCGCCTGGGTCGCAAGTCGGTAGGCCGGCCGCTCGTATGGCCGCCTATCTTCCTTCGGACCGTCTCGGTCGTGCCGGGCGGCTCGGGATGGGGAACGACCGGCCGGCGCCAGGTCGACGAGGGGTCACTCGAACAAAAGAAACCCATGGTCCGGACATTCTTCCGGGTGGAATTCTCCCTGTCCATTGGAAATGCCGTAAGAGGTGGCCTGTGACTTGCCACCGACGTTGACTTCGGGGAGGGACTAGAATGGCCATCGAGCGCGGCGTGCCCGATTGGCACCGCCTCCGCGCGGCGCTGATCGCGCTGAAGTGGGGCGATGGTTTGAACCGTGAGGAAATGAAGAATCAGTCTCCGGCGCTGAGAACGCCGGTCATGGATGTCTTACCGGCCGACTTCGTCTTTCCGGACGCCGGGTCGGTCATCAGCTACTTCGAGCAGCTGGAGCGTGAGGGACGAATCGAGCTAGCCGATCTCGAGCCGCCCCAGGAGTATACCGATCGATCGACGACCGGATTGACCGTGCCGGCCCACCGGTACCCGCCAAGCGTCGGGGGCGGATACGGCTCCGGCAGCACCGGCTCGTCTGCTCAGACTGGGAAGGGGCGCGAGGGAACGGCGGACCGCGAGTGGTGGACCTGATTCAGTGACGCTCGCTCTGGCGACGGAGGCGATCGCAGAGGATCTCGTACTGGCGGAGCAAGCCAATCCACTTCGTCTCGAGCCGCACGAGCGCGTCGTGATCGCCTCCAGCCTCCTTTTGAAGACGAATGATCTCCTCACCCTTGCGCAGTCGCGCTTCGAGAGTGTGAATCTCGTCTTCCAGGGAGCGCGCGGCAACGTTCTCGACCGGATAAGCCGGCGACGGCTCGGCCATGGCCAGCTCCTCGCTTCAGAATTGATGTGCCCATTCGCGCCGGTGGAGCAGGGGGAAAAGAGAGGCTCCACGCGACTTGATTATAACAAGTCGACCATGCCTGTCAAGCGAACTGGGAGACGGCCGTCGTCGGTAGCTGCCATGCGATCAGGCTCATTTGCAAATACCTGATTCGCTGACTATAATGTAGGCGGTTTATCGCCGGGAACTGGGAGTCGAGAGGCTCTCAGTTCTTTTTGGTCCCAGCACCAGAAGCCGAGTCACTTTCGAAGCGAGCTGGCTTCGACGAGTGTTACTCGATGTGTTTCGTGGGAAGGAGAACAAACGCATGCACGATAAGCCGGTATTTCTCACACCGGAAGGACGGGCGAAGCTCGAAGCCGAGCTGAAACAGTTACGCGAAGTCCGCCGTCCGGAGGTTGCCGAACGCATTCGTGCGGCGAAAGAGTTCGGCGACACCGTCGACAACGCCGAGTACGAGGAAGCGAAGAATGAACAGGCGTTCGTCGAGGGGCGCGTCTTGACGATTGAAAAGCTTCTCTCGCACGCGGTAGCGATCAACGCCGACCATACCTTGCACGATGCGGTTCGGCTGGGGTCGACGGTAACGGTCATCAACGACGACGGCGAAAAGGAGCAGTACACCATCGTGGGATCCGCCGAGGTCGATCCACGACAGGGAAAGATTTCGAACGAGTCCCCGGTCGGCCGTGCCCTGTTGGGCAAGCACAACGGCGACGTGATCGAGGTTACAACCCCCGCCGGCACGCTGCGTCTTCAGGTTAGCGCGATCGACTGATCCACACCCAGGTCACTTCGACGAAGTTGAGAGGTCTGCCCGGTGTCTGTCCAGGAACACGATCAAAACGGCGAAAACGTCGACGATCTGGTCCGTCAGCGGCTGCGAAAGCTCGAGGAGCTTCGAGCACGCGGCGTTGAGCCATATCCGACGACGTTCCAGCGGACGGCGGTGAATGGCGAAGCGGTCGCCGAATACGACCGCCTGGCCGGCCAGGAAGTCTCGGTCGCCGGACGTATCGTCAGTCGACGAATCATGGGACGGGCGAGCTTCTGTCACATCCAGGATGGCACCGGGCGTATCCAGCTCTTCCTCAAGGAAGACGTCCTGGGGCCGGAGGCTTATTCCACGTTTCGCGACCTCTACGACCTCGGCGACTTCGTCGGAGCGACCGGAGATCTGATGAAGACTCGGGCCGGCGAGGTGAGCGTCCAGGCGCGCGAGCTTACCTTGCTGGCCAAGGCGCTTCGCCCGCTCCCAGAAAAGTGGCACGGCCTCACCGACGTCGAGCAGCGCTATCGGCAGCGCTATCTGGACCTCATCGTGAACGCCGAGACGCGTCGCATTTTCAAGGCGCGAAGCGCGACCGTGTCGGCGATGCGCCGCTTCCTGGAGGATCGCGGCTTCATCGAGATCGAAACGCCGGTCCTCCAACCCCTGTACGGCGGCGCGACGGCCCGTCCGTTCAAGACCTACCATCACTCCCTCGAGCGCGAGATGTTCCTGCGCATCGCGACCGAGTTGTATCTGAAGCGGGCGATCGTCGGCGGCTTCGACAAGGTGTTCGAAATCGGGCGAGTTTTCCGAAACGAGGGGATCGACACGACCCACAACCCGGAATTCACGGTACTGGAATCTTACGAGGCCTACGCCAGCTACGTCGACGTGATGGTGATGGTCGAGGAGATGATTCCCTGGATCGCCCAGACGGTGCTCGGCTCGACCTGCGTGACCTTCCAGGGTCAGAGGATCGACCTGAAGCCACCCTGGAAGCGGATCACCCTTCGGGATGCCATCCTCGAGCGTACCGGCGTGGACGTCGAGGTCACTCACGACCGGGATGAGCTGTACCGCCGGGTCGCTCACCTCGGGCTGGAAATTCAGCCCACCTCACCCCGCGGCAAGATCATCGACGAGCTCTTGAGCGCGAAGGTCGAGGACACGCTCATTCAACCGACCTTCGTGATCGATTATCCCGTCGAGCTATCGCCGCTGGCCAAGCGGAAGCCGGGCAACCCGTTTCTTGTCGAGAGGTTCGAGGCCTTCGCGGGTGGGATCGAGATCGCCAACGCGTTCACCGAGCTTAACGACGCGGTCGACCAGCGAGCGCGCTTCGCGCAGCAAGTCGAGGCGCGTGCCGAGGGAGACGAGGAGGCGCACGTGTTCGACGAGGCCTTCATCGAAGCCCTAGAGCATGGAATGCCGCCGACCGGTGGCCTGGGAATTGGGGTCGACCGGCTGGTAATGCTTCTCACCGATCAGCGATCGATTCGCGAGGTGATCCTGTTCCCCGCGCTGCGGACCGTCGGGTAGCACAATTGCCCAATCCGCTTTACGTGTCCTTCGTCTGGCACATGCACCAGCCGTTTTACAAGGATACTGAGACCAACCGATATTTCTTGCCCTGGGTTCGCCTGCACGCGGTCAAGGATTACCTGCACATCGCCGAGGTGATCGGCGATTTCCCGTCCGTCCGTCAGACAATCAACCTCGTGCCATCGCTGCTGGTGCAACTTGAGGACTACGCCAAAGGCAATGCAACCGATCCGTGCCTCGACGTCAGCCGTCGGCAAACGCTGAGCGCGAACGATAAGGCGTTCATTCTGGACAACTTCTTCTCGATCAACTGGGATCGGTTCGTCTGGCCGGTCCCTCGGTACTCGCAGCTCGCCCGCCTGCGTGAGGCCGCGCAGGGAGAGGTGGATCTTCTCGGATACCGCTTCTGGCTCGACCTGATCGTCTGGTTCAACCTGGCCTGGATCGATCCTTCCACTCGCCAGCGTGAGCCGCGCTTACGTGCGATCGTCGCCCGGGGTAAGGATTTCGATCGCGCCGACGTCGCGGTGGTGCTCGAATACCACCGCGCGGCGTGCGCGAGAGTGATTCCCGCCTACCGGGAGCTAGCCGAGCGCGGCCAGATCGAGCTCTCCACCACCCCGTTCTATCATCCCATCGTGCCGCTCCTGATCGATACGTCCAGCGCCCGGGGCGCGCGTCCAGACGTACCGCTTCCCGATGGACGCTTCAGCCACCCGGAGGACGCGCGCGACCACCTGGATCAAGCCGTGCGCTTTCACGAGCACGTATTCGGCCGGCCGCCCCGGGGCGTCTGGCCGGCGGAGGGGGCGATCAGCCAGGCAACCATCGAGCTGGCGAGTGCGTTTCCCACCATCTCTTGGATCGCCTCCGACGAGCACCTCCTCGAGCGGGCGCTGGGAACGAGATTCGCCCGCGACGGTTACGGGCATCTCCAATCCCCGGCGGCACTCTGCCAGCCGTATCGGGTCGATGGTCTTCCGGTCGCGGTGTACTTCCGCGACCAGACTCTCTCCGACCGAATCGGGTTCGTCTATCAGCAGATGGATAGTGAGCGCGCTGCCGACGATTTTGTCGATCGCCTCTTAAATGTCTGGCAGAAAGTGGCATCGGACACGCGCCCTCGGGTGATCTCGATCATTCTCGACGGCGAGAATTGCTGGGAGTCGTATCCGAACAACGGCGATGACTTCCTGAGGGCATTGTTCGATCGCCTGAGCCGCGAGCCACGCCTTCAGACGATCACTCCGTCGGAGTTCCTCGATCGGTTCGGGGCGACTGCCGTCCTGCCACGACTTCCGACCGGTTCCTGGATCGGCGCGAACCTGGATACCTGGATCGGAGAGCCAGACCAGAATCGAGCCTGGGATCTCCTGGGTCTGGCTCGCGCCCAGCTCGCGCGGTGGGAACGTGAGAACGGATCGGTCGACGCTCCTCCGTCGAAAACGCAAGAAGTCTCGGATCGGCTGAAGCGCGCCCGTCACGCGCTTATGGTCGCCGAAGGAAGCGACTGGTTCTGGTGGTACTACAGCCACAACCGCTTCGGCAACGAGCGCGTGTTCGACGCGGCGTTTCGGCGGCACCTCGCGAACGTTTATCGCGCGATCGGGGCGCCGGTTCCGGCCTGGCTCGACCATCCAATTTTTGGCACGACGCCAAGGCGGCGTCGTGAGTTCTCCGGCTGGCTCACCGTTTCCCAGCTTTCCGATGCGCCGATCGCTTCGGACGAGTGGGCCGGCGCGGGCTTCGTCGAACCGGAGACGTCGACGGGTACGATGCAGGCCGGAGAAACGAACTTCCGTCGCCTGTATTTTGGCTGCGATCGAGACAAGCTCTACGTGCGGGTAGAGACGAACGGACGAATTGGTGAACACGAAGTGGCCCTCTACGTCGGAACCAATCAGGCATCACGCGGGATCGCGGCGCCAACGGGTCAGCGCCGCGGCGACGGCCCGGCGGCCGGGGATCGCTTTCAGTGGAGGGTCACGCTGAGCGCGGGCATTCCCCCTTCGGTCCGTCTCTTCCAAGCGGGGCAAGACGATACCTGGGAGCAAACGACCGATACGATCGCGGCGGTCTTCGGAGAAAGCACCACCGAGATTCAGCTCGAGCGGAGCCTGATCGGCGCGGGGCCGAACGATAGCCTGAGATTGATGGCGGTCGTAACCGACGAGGGCGGAGCGCTCGAGGTTCTGCCCGCCAGCGGGCCGGCGTCGATCCGATTGAGCGTTCCGGGCGGTAACAGCGCCTCGGCCGGCGATGAGGGCCTGTCTCGAGTGACGATCGAAGGAGAACGAGGTGATTAGCCTGCGAACCATCCGGGAGGATCCCAACCGCATCCGTCGGATGCTGGCCGACCGGCACAAATCCGCTCCGATCGACGAGATACTCACGCTTGACGACGACCGTCGCCAGCTGCTGACCGAAGTCGAGACGGCGCGAGCGCGTCGAAACGCGGTATCGCAGGAGATCGGTCGGACGAAGGAGAAACCCCCTGCGTTGATCGCGGAGATGCGCGAGCTCGGCGACCGCATCAAAGCTCACGAGCAGAAGCTCGCTCAGATCGATGCCGAGCTCAACGAGCTGATCTTCTACGTGCCCAACCTGCCCGATTCCACCGTTCCGGTTGGCGAGGACGAACGGGACAACGTCGAGGTACGGCGATGGGGAGCGCCGCGCCAGTTCGACTTTACCCCGCTCCCGCACTGGGACGTCGGGGAGCGGCTCGGCGGCCTCGACTTCGGTCTTGGCGCGAAGATCTCTGGGGCTCGGTCCTGGGTGCTCCGCCGTGACATCGCGCGCCTCAACCGAGCGCTGATCGCATTCATGCTCGACCTTCACGAGCGTGAGCACGGGTACACCGAGGTCGCGACGCCGTATCTGGTCAAACGCGACTGCATGGTGGGCACCGGTCAGCTTCCGAAGTTTGCCGAGGACGCCTATTCCGTCGATTCCGGCGAGCTCTACTTGATCCCCACTTCCGAAGTGTCGGTGACTAATTTGTACCGCGACGAGATCTTGTCGGCCGATGAGCTGCCGATCTATAACGTCGCGTACTCCGCCTGCTTTCGCCGTGAAGCCGGGGCGGCCGGCCGGGACACCCGTGGCTTGATTCGCGTCCACCAGTTCGACAAGGTCGAGATGGTGAAGGTGGTCACCCCGGATACATCGGATGACGAGCTGGAGCGACTCGTCTCGAACGCCGAGGACGTTCTGAAGCGGCTTGACATTCCTTACCGGGCCGTGCTGCTGTGCACCGGCGACCTCGGCTTTTCCGCGGCGAAGACCTACGATCTCGAAGCCTGGTTTCCCGGCCTCGGTCAGTTCAAGGAAATTTCTTCCTGCAGCAACTGCGGTGATTTCCAGGCGCGACGGGCGAATGTTCGTTTCCGCCGCGGCCCGAACGAGCGTCCGGAGTTCGCCCACACATTGAATGGCTCCGGGCTTGCCGTCGGTCGCACGCTCGCGGCAGTCATCGAGAACTATCAGCAATCCGACGGGAGCCTGATCGTCCCCGAGGCGGTGCGTCCGTACATAGGAGGGCAAGAGGTAATTCAGGCTTGACGGACGGTTTGACAAGCCCGACGATTCAGGCTATCATTTAGATGTTAACGCGGGGTGGAGCAGTGGCAGCTCGTCGGGCTCATAACCCGAAGGTCGTTGGTTCGAATCCAACCCCCGCTACCGACGTTCGGCGATCCCGGAACCTTCCGGGATCGCCGAACTGTTTATTGGTCTCGCGTGAGAACATGGCTAACCTCCTGATCGAAGCACTTCGGTCGTCGCTCCAACGGACTGGACTGTGGGGCTCGCGAGTCGTCGTCGCCTTGTCCGGCGGACCGGACTCGCTGGCGCTTGCCCTCGGCCTCGCCGATCTTCTCGACGAGGCACGGCTGACTCCGCTCGTCGCCCACTTCGACCACCGCCTACGATCCGAAAGCTCTGACGACGCTGCCTTCGTCGCCCGGTTCGGCGAAACCCTAGGGTGGCCGGTGAGCATCGGAAGTGGCGACGTTCGAGTCATCGCCCGGCAGGAACGAGTCGGCCTCGAGGAAGCCGGGCGGCGCGCCCGGTATCGTTTTCTGGCGGAGTGCTGCGACCGCTTCCGGGCAGCGGCCGTCCTGGTCGCTCACACCGCCGACGATCAGGCCGAAACGCGCTTGATGCACGTGGTGCGTGGCTCGGGGCTCACCGGGCTGGTGGGAATGACCGAGGATTCGGTGCTCGAGTTATCGGCCACTCAGAAGGTTCGGGTGGTCCGTCCTCTACTTGACGTAAGACGTGAGGCGACGGTCGCATTCTGCCGGGCGCGCCAGGCGGAGCCGCGGGAGGATCCGTCCAACTTCGACCTCTCGTTCACGCGCAACCGCCTTCGCCAAACCGTCATTCCGGCGTTGAAGGCGATGAATCCGCGCCTGGATCAGTCGCTCGATCGTCTCGCGCGCCAGGCCGATGCTGCCGAGCAGTTCATCCAGGCCGAGCTCGACCGACGAATCGACGGGTTGGTCGCGACGTCGGAGTCGGAGTGGCGGATCGATCGGACGCGGTGGCGTGATCTGCCTCGGGCGCTGAAATTCGCGCTATTGCGGAGAGCAACCGAGGCGTTAGGGAGGCGCGGCGAAGGCGTGGACGCCGATAATCTCGACGATGCCGCGCGAGCCGCGGATGGGTGGCCGGCGGGAAGATCGCTGGACTGGCCAGCCGGGCTCGAGGTGCGGGTTGAGCACGCCTCGATCGTCATTCGGCGAGATTCGCCCGCCGATCGACGGATTGCCCCTCGCGAGGTGACAATCGATCTCGACCACGACATTCCGGTCCACTACCGAACCGCCCCGGACCATTCGAACCGGGACGGTCGGGCGATTCAAGTTCGACGCCGGCGCCAACGTTGCCACTCCGCCGCGGATGACCGTTGGCATTGTGACCTCGACGCCGCCAGGATTCAGAGTGAAGGGCCGCTCGTCGTTCGAGGACGCCAGGCCGGCGACTGGATCTGTCCAACCGGGATGACTGGCCGAAAGAAGGTGCAAGATCTCCTCGTCGACCACCACGTCCCGTGCGAAGAGCGGGACCTGGTTCCTATCGTCGCGACGTCGAAGGGTATCGCATGGGTCGCCGGGGTGCGACGGGACCGTCGATACGCGGCGACCGACGAGACGCCGGACGTGGTGTGTCTCCGCGTGATCGCCGCGGACTGGGAGCCCGAGGGGATA
Organism: Chloroflexota bacterium; assembly: GCA_021323915.1. Lineage (GTDB taxonomy): Bacteria > Chloroflexota > UBA6077 > FW602-bin22 > CADDYW01 > JAJPKB01. The sequence continues at coordinate 8,984 of JAJPKB010000369.1, forward strand.
GCGGCGTTGGACGAGGCGGTTCGGTGCACGACATAAATGCCGACGTCTCCGACGTCCTGATCACGCCCGATCGGCTGCAAGAGCGCATCGCCGAGCTCGGGAGCAAGATCACCGAGGACTACGCCGGCAAGACGCCCGTCCTGATCGGCGTCCTCAAGGGCGCCGTCATGTTCATGGTCGACCTGTCCAGACGGATCGATCTACCGGTCGAAATCGACTTCATGGCAGTCTCGAGCTACGGATCCAGCACTCAATCTCTCGGCGTGGTCCGCATTCTCAAGGATCTCGACCGGGCCATCGATGGTCGCGACGTTCTCATCGTCGAGGATATCGTCGACACCGGCCTTACCCTGGCCTACCTGGTCGATAATCTGCGCGACCGCTGCCCGGCCAGCCTCCGGATCTGCGCGCTCCTCAGAAAACGCAAAGCGCGTGACGTCGGCCCGCCGATCGACTACCTGGGCTTCGAGATTCCGGACCGCTTCGTGGTGGGCTACGGTTTGGATTACGCCGAACGTTATCGCAATCTACCGTACGTGGGCGTGCTCCGACCAGAGGTATATCAGACCGGTCAAGTTGAAAACTGACCTGTTTCTGTTATAATCCCTGCTAGGAGCCGAATCCGCACGGGGGACAGAGGTCGGTTGATGGACACGAAGTGGCTGAAGAACAGCTTCATTTATCTGTTGATCCTCGTGGCGGCGATTGCACTCTTCTTGTCATTCTTCCCGACGGGGGGTAGCAAGCAGCCGACAACGATGTCGCTCGGTGACGTGGTGCAGCTTGCCGAGCAGGGCAAGATCACCCGTATCGTGGTTCAAGGCGACACGTGGACCGTGGAACGGACCGATTCGACCGTCGAATCCCGGGCCCAGGCGGATCCGAACGCCAACATCTACCAGGTGTTGCGCGACGCCGGGGTATCCCAGAGCCAGATGGACAAGATCAACGTCGTCTACCAGAAGCCCGCGGAGTTTGGCAACTGGCTAGGAATCATGGTTCAATTCCTACCGTTCCTGTTCCTCGCCGGATTCCTGTTGTTCATGATGCGACAGGCGCAGGGCTCGAACAACCAGGCGCTGTCGTTCGGGAAGAGCCGGGCGCGCATGTTCATGGGTAACAAGCCGGCGGTGACGTTCTCCGACGTCGCCGGCGTGGAGGAAGCCAAGCAGGAGCTTCAGGAAGTCGTCGAGTTTCTCAAGTATCCGGAGAAGTTCGCCGCCCTTGGCGCGCGAATCCCCCATGGAGTGCTGCTCGTGGGTCCACCGGGAACTGGAAAGACACTCCTGGCGCGAGCGGTGGCCGGCGAGGCCGGAGTGCCGTTCTTCAGTATCTCCGGCTCCGAGTTCGTCGAGATGTTCGTCGGCGTTGGCGCCAGCCGTGTCCGCGACCTGTTCGATCAGGCCAAGCGCAACGCGCCGTGCATCGTCTTCGTGGACGAGATCGACGCCGTCGGGCGTCAGCGGGGTGCGGGTCTGGGCGGCAGCCACGACGAGCGCGAACAGACGCTAAACCAGATTCTGGTTGAAATGGACGGCTTCGACTCCAACACCAACGTGATCGTCGTCGCGGCAACCAACCGCCCGGACGTGCTCGATCCCGCGCTGCTCCGACCCGGACGCTTCGATCGTCAGGTCGTGCTCGATCGGCCCGACATCAACGGGCGTCGTGCGATCCTGGACGTTCACATGCGGGGGAAGCCGCTTGACGCCGGCGTGAGCAACGAGGTCCTGGCTAAGCAGACCGCCGGTTTCTCGGGCGCTGATCTGGCCAATCTAGTCAACGAGGCCGCGATCCTTTCGGCCCGACGGAATAAGAAAAAGATCGGCATGCTGGAGCTGGAAGAGGCGATCGATCGGGTGATCGCCGGGCCAGAGCGGAAGTCGCGCATCATCTCCGAGAAGGAGAAGCTGGTTACGGCGTACCACGAGGCCGGGCACGCCGTCGTCGCGCGGATGCTGTCCAACCTGGATCCTCTGCACAAGGTCTCGATCATCGCCCGAGGGATGATGGGTGGTTACACCCGCCTGCTGCCGGTCGAAGATCGCTACCTCTGGAACAAGTCGCAATTCGAGGAGACGCTCGTCTTCGCCCTGGGCGGACGAGTCGCGGAGGAGATCGTTTTCGGGGAGATCACGACCGGTGCCGAAAACGACATCGAACGCGCCACTCAGATGGCGCGGCGGATGGTCACCGAATACGGGATGAGCAAACGCATCGGGCCGGTCGCGATGGGCCACAAGGAAGAGTTGATCTTCCTCGGCCGCGAGATCGCCGAGCAGAAGAACTATAGCGAAAAGAGCGCCGAGGCCATCGACGACGAGATCCAGGGGTTCATCGGAACGGCCTACGCTCGGGCACGCGAGCTCCTGACTGAGCACCGCGAGATCCTCGATCGCCTCGCCCAGAAGCTGATGCGGGACGAGACGGTGGAGGGCGACGAACTCGAGCAGTGCTTCACGGCCAGTGGAGACTCGACCGTGCCCCAGGCCGCGATCACGAGTTGATTGTCGCGGGCTTTCTCAACGGCCGACAAAGCCCTGAAGCCACGATCCAAGATACCCCGCGCGATTTGTCTCGCGCGGGGTATCTTCGTCGGCGACTGAGGGACTATTCTGATGCTCGCACGATCACTCTTTCAGGAACGCCGGGTCGCTATTGCCGAACCGGATCCGCTCAGTCGTCGGCCTTCTGTTGCGATGGGCCAATTACCTATGCTATACTTCCCCCCGGCGCCGGGCAGGAGCATCTGATGCGGCAAGACTGGGCGCCGCTGGCGCTCATCACGCAGCTAGGATTGACCATGGTTGGCTCAATCCTGCTCGGGCTGGTTCTGGGCCTTTGGATCGACGCACACTTCGGGACCAAACCGTGGGCGACGTTGATCCTGTCGCTGCTTGGCATCGCGGCGGGAAGCTACGGCGTCTACCGGTTGATCTCCGCGTCGATCAAGGAGGCGGTTGAGCAAAGGCATACTCCGAGTAACGACGAGAGTCGGGAGGACTGACCTGACCCCTACGCTCCGGGTACCTGGATTGATCGGTCGCTGTTCCACGGGGTGTGGGAGTGATA
>JAJPKB010000660.1 GCA_021323915.1 Chloroflexota bacterium
GGCCCGAACGCTCGAATCAACCTGGACGCAATTGTGGCACAACCGCCAGCCAGCTAGTATCCCCGAGACCGTTCGGTGGGCGGCCGCGATCGAAATCGGCGGCCGGCACCCGGTCAGGCTGATAAGACGCCGACTCGGCACCGGCCTGGATTCTCCTATCGTTGGCCGGGCGCCGGGTGGAGGTGGTCGGGGAAAGCATGAATGCTCACCGTGTTCTCGTGGCCCACGCGCACACGATGGTTCGGCAAAGCTTGCGCAAGCTGCTGGAGGGAGCGCGAGAGCTGGTGGTCGTCGGCGACGCTTCCGATGGCGACGAGGCAGTGCGAAAGACGCGGGATCTCCGCCCGGACGTCGCGGTGATCGGAATCGAGCTCGACGGGTGCGGCGGCGTCGAAGCGGTCCGTCAGATCAAGCGTGGGTGCTCCGACGTCAGGGTCGTGGCGCTGGCCGGCTCGGACGACGACGAGGACGTCGTTGCGGCGGTGCAAGCCGGGGCCGATGGGGTCGTGGCGCTGAGCGCGCCGTCGACCGGGCTGACTCGGTCGGTCTTCGCCACGCTGGCCGGGGAAGCCGTGCTGAGCCGTGCGATGGTGAATCGCCTGCTGCGCGCGCCGACCGCTATGCGAGCATCTGGGCACCGGGGCGGACCGTCGTACGGGCTGAGCGATCGCGAGCGGCAGGTGCTCCGGCTGGTCGCGAGCGGCGCCGATAACCAGCAGATCGCTGTCATGCTCGCCGTCTCAGAGAGCACCGTTCGCAGTCACCTGCATAACGTCCAGGGAAAGCTCGGTCTCGAAAACCGGGTGCAGACCGCGCTCTACGCGCTTCGTGAAGGGCTCTACCCGTGAGAGACGTGGACCGTATGGCTGCGGACGTATCGTCCTCGTCTCCCGACTTGCAGGAACGCGGAACGATAGCGACCGAGCTGCGCGACCTCTTTTGCGGACGGCCGGTGCTGGTTACCGGCGGCGCCGGCTTCATTGGCAGCAATCTGGTGAGGCGCCTGGTTTGCCTGGGCGCCCGAGTCACGGTCGTCGACTCGCTCTTGCCGGACTACGGTGGCAATCTGTTCAATCTCCGTGACGTGCGCGACCAGATCTGGCTGAGCGTCACCGACATGCGCGACCGGAATGGCCTGGCCTACCTCGTCAAAGGGCAGGAGATCATCTTCAACCTGGCTGGACAGGTCAGCCACGAAGACAGCATGCGCGATCCATTGACCGATCTCGACATTAACTGCCGGAGCCAGGCGTCCCTCCTGGAAACCTGTCGTCAGCATAACCCCGACGTTCGGATCGTCTACACGAGCACGCGCCAAATCTACGGGAGGCCGAAGTATCTGCCGGTCGACGAGGATCATCCGCTGGAACCCGTCGACGTGAACGGAATCAACAAGCTGGCCGGCGAGCAGTATCACCTGCTCTATCACCAGGTACACGGAATGTGGACCTCCGCTCTCCGCCTCACCAACACGTATGGGCCGCGCCAGCTCATTCGCCACGCCCGACAGGGCTTTATCGCCTGGTTCGTCAATCGGGCGGTGCGCGGCGAGACGATCAAGCTCTACGGCGATGGCACCCAGCGGCGCGATCTGACCCACGTGGACGACGTCGTGGAGGCCCTCCTCCTCGCCAGCGTAAACGACGCTGCGAACGGGCAGGTGTTCAACCTCGGTGGCGAGCTCATCTCGCTCCTCGACCTGACGGCGATGCTGAGTCAGCTCTGCCCCGACGTTCGCTACGAGACGATTCCTTTTCCGGAAGAGCGACGCAAGATCGACATCGGAGATTACGTGGCCCGCTGGGACAAGATTCGCGGCGTGCTGGGCTGGACTCCCCGAGTCGGACTGTGCGACGGTCTTCGGGGCACGATCGACTACTATCGGAGGTTTGGTGATCACTACCTCTAACGCCGACGAGTCGTCTCCCGCGCAGCTACTCGTGTCGGATCCGTCGCGGAGCTACGCTGCCCTTCGGGCAGACGTCGATGCCGCGGCCGCGCGGGTCTTTGCCAGTGGACGGTTTATCCTGGGCCCGGAGGAAGCTGCGTTCGAGGAAGAGTTCGCTGCGTACCTGGGTTGCCGGCACGCGATTGGCGTCGCGAGCGGTACCGACGCCCTCCGGGTCGCGCTCATTGCGAGCGGAATCGGCCCGGGCGATGACGTGATCACCGTCGCCAACGCGGGCGACCCGACGCCGATGGCGATCTGGTCGGTCGGGGCGGTGCCGCGGCTCGTCGACGTCGATCCGGTGACCTACACCATGTCGGCGAAGGCGGCGGAGCAGGCGATCGGGCCCCGGACCAGGGCATTGCTACCGGTGCACCTCTACGGACAGCCGGCGGATCTGGATGCGCTGACCAACCTCGCGCGCTCCGCCGGCCTGCGGCTCATCGAGGATGCCTGCCAGGCGCACGGAGCGGCGCACCGGCAGCGACGAGTGGGAACGGTTGGCGACTTCGGCTGCTTCAGCTTCTATCCCACCAAGAACCTCGGCGCTTTCGGCGACGGCGGAATGGTCGTGACCGACGACGACGAGCTAGCCGAGCGAGCGCGATTGGTCCGAGAATACGGCTGGAAACCGCGGAACCGCGCGCTGCTCCGGGGCATCAACAGCCGCCTGGACGAGCTGCAGGCCGCGATCCTGCGGGTCAAGCTGCCCCACCTGGACGAATGGAACGCGCGTCGTCGCGAGATCGCCGAGAAGTATCGCCGGGCCCTCCCCGGACTGGCGACGGCGGACCTGTCACTCACCCTTCCGGGCGAAGCGCCCGGGCGATACCACGTCTACCACCTCTACGTCGTCCAGGTGGATCGGCGAGACGAAATTCGGGCGGCGCTGGCCGGCCGAGGGATTGGATCTGGAATCCATTACCCGAACCCGGCTCACCGACAGCCCGCGTTCGACGGCTTCTGGGACTCGCGACCGTGTCTTCCGGTGACCGAGGCGCTCGCCCAGCGCGTGCTATCGCTCCCGATCTTCCCGGAGATGCTCGACGACGAGATCGAGCGCGTCGTGACCACGGTTCGACGCGTTTGCCGACGGGAGAGTTAGGTGCGGATCGCGTTCGTCGACTACGTCTGCGATCCGGCCCGACCCGGCTCGACCGGCCTCAGCGACCTGGTGTGGGACATGGCGGGTCGGTTAGCCGATCTTGGCGATGACGTGCACGTGATTGGCCCCTACTCGGTCGCGACGTTTCCGAGCGATCGGGTTCAGGTGCACCGATTCCGTTTGCCCCCGATCGGCTATCGGAACGTCGTCGGCCACGGGTTGATCGTCTACGCGGCATATCGGCAGCTGCGTTCCCTCGGGACGGTAGATGTCGTTCACGTGCCCGAGTACGTCTCGGCGTCGCTGCTTGGCAGCATGCTCTGTAATACTCCGGTCATCTTCACCGAGCCGGGCAATATCTTCGAACGGGTGGCCCGGGGCAATCCGTACGATCCGATGACGACGCTGGCTTACAAGCTCGCGGCGCGGCGCGCGGCGAGGACCTGTGCCCGCCTCGTCGCGACGAGCCAGGAGATGGCGAAGTGGTGGACCTGGACCGGCGTCAGCCCCGAGCGGATCTACCAGCTTCCCCTGGGCATCGATACTCGGGCGTTTCGCCGGGTGACCAACGCGAAGCGCCTCCTTCGGCTCCCGGCGGATCCGCCGGTCGTCGTCTACGCGGCGCGGCTCTCTCGTGAGAACGGCGTGGACGTGGCGCTGCGGGCGATCGCTCTGGCGCGGCGACAGCTCGGGCCGCTCCAGCTTCACATCCTCGGCGAGGGACCCGAAAGGCAAACTCTCGAGCTGCTCAGCCGCTCCCTTGGTATCGACCGGGACGTCACCTGGCACGGTTGGGTCGACTTTCAGGCTCTGCCAACCTACTATTCCGCCGCCGACGCCTTCGTTTTCGCCGGTCGAAGCGGGGGAACGCCGCGCGTGCTGATCCAGGCGATGGCGTGCGGCGCTCCAGTTATTGCCTCGGCGATCGGCGGAATCGTCGATCACGTCGAGCATGGAAAGGACGGCCTCCTGTTTGACTCCGGTTCGAGCGAACAACTGTCGTCCGCGCTGGTTAGACTTCTGTCGGAGCCGGCGCTTGCGTCTCGGCTCGGCGAGGCGGCCGAGCGCTACGCGCGAGAATCGCTCGATTGGGATGCGCTCGTCCGTCGTCTGCGAACTGAGGTCTATGCGAAAGTCGTTGCCGAGCGGCAGGGCGCGGCGGACGAACCGAGGCGTCGGGCCAGACGCCGGCACTACGGCACCCGGGGACTCGACGAGCAGGTGCAGCTAAGCAAAGCCTACGACGCGGTAGCGGAAAACACCGTCCTCTATCCGGAATTCTACGCCTGGGTCGCGGATCGCATCCTCAAAGCAGGGGTGCCGCGTGATGCCACGCTGCTGGACGTCGGGTGTGGCACCGGGCGCATGTTGAGCACGTTGTCGAGGGCCGGTTTCTCCAGGCTCGCCGGGGTCGACTTCTCCGAGCGATGCGTTGCCTTGGCGAGACAACAGAACCCGAGCGCCCGTCTCTGGAGATACGACCTTCTCGACGGGCCGATCGATCCGCACGACGCGATCCTGATGTCGGAGGTCATCGAGCACCTCGCCGACCCCGACCTTGCTTTACGTAACCTACGCGCTTCGCTCCGTGAACACGGTTGGTTTATCCTGACCTTTCCCAACCGTCTCGCCTACTGGCCGTGGTACTACCTGGCGGGGCTCGACCCCTGGCTGCCCAGAAATCCGAGACTGCGCCACTGGTTCGGGTGGTTCACCAAGCCCTACGAGATGCGTTCGACTCAGCCCCTCGATCACGCTTACTCCGTCGGCGAAGTTCGAGAATTCCTCGTCCGGGCGGGATTTCGGATCACGTCCGAGCACGGCTACCGCCTGTGGCCGATGCTGAGGATCAGCGGCATCGACTGGACCGAGCATTTCGTCAGGACAGTCGAGCGCCACCTGGGCCGTTATCTGCCGCGACGGATCTTCTACCGGTACATGTTCGTCTGTCAGAAAGCCCCGAATGTCTAGGTTTGCCGGCCCGAGGGCGCAGGCAACCACGGTCTCCGATTCCGCCCCGGGCCGCTCGCCGTCAGGCAGTCCGCGGCCGGGGCAATCCGCGATAGAACGGAACCAGGGCAACCTGGCGGCCACCGCGCTTCTCGTCGGCGGAGCCGCCGTGGGCATCCAGGCGACCATGGCCCTCGCCGGTCTGATCGTGGCCCGCGACCTCGCCGTGGCCCGGTACGGCGAAGTCGCCTACTTCTTCTCGGCGTTTGGCATGGTCGTTCTGCTCGGGAGCTTCGGGCTCAGCACCCAGGTCACGACCGAAGTCGCTCGACTGGTCGGGACCGGGAAGGTCCAGGTCGGCGGCGATGAGATCTCGGGCCTCTTCGTCGCGCGCCTGGCCACCGTGGCGCTCCTCGCGGCGGTCGCCGGCCTGGTGGCGGCCCGGGGAGATGGAATCGCGGCCGTCGCGGTCATCGCCGGCGGCGTTGCGCTGCTCACCGGGTTCGGCTTTGGGGTTGCCCAGGGACTTGGCAAGGCACGTCTCGTCGCCGGGCTGCAGCTGACCCAGGCTCTCGCCTACCTCGGAATCGTGGCCGGATGGGCGGGATCGGCGCCCGAGAGCATCTTCGCGACGGTCATCGGCACCTACTCGCTCTCCTTTCTCGGCGCGCTGTTCGCGTCTCGCGAGCTACTCGCCGGGTTGATGCGCCCCCGCCGGCGCATCGTCGAAATGGCGAAAGCGATCGTCCCGCTGACCGGCTCGGTTTACCTTCTTACCCTTCTCCTGGCGCCCTACGGGGCGGTCGCGGTGCTGGCGCTGGGAAAGGCCGGCGCCTTCGAACGCGCGGCCAACGTATCCATCGCCCTGGCGCTGATTGGCCCCCTCCCGGCGGCGCTCGCGACGGTGATCAGCGTGCACTATTATCCCCGCCTCTGCGAGCTGCTCACGCGGCAGAATCCGACCTACCGCGAATTTTTCGAGGGCTTTTACCGTCCCGTCGCCGCGCTGGCCATCCTTGCCGCGGTCATCCTGGCGTTGTATCCGGCCGAGGTGATCTCTGTGCTGTATACGCCCCGTTACCTCGCCGTCGCCGCGACCCTCCGAGCAATGGCGCCCGCCGCGGGAATCCTGGCGGTCGGCCAGCTCCTGGTCTGGACGCTCTGGGCGCATGGCCGGGAGAGGTGGGCGCTGATCGGCGCCCTCGCCCAGCTACTCGTTCTTCTCGCCGCCGTCGCCCTGGCGGTTTCGCACCCTACC
>JAJPKB010000379.1 GCA_021323915.1 Chloroflexota bacterium
AGCGGGGCTGGCAAGGCCTTGCTCGCCCAGCTCGACGACGACGAGCTGACGCGTCGGTTCGCCGATGCCGCGACCTTCGAGAGTAAGAATCATCTGGACCTGCCCGGGTTGCGTGCCCACCTCGAGACGGTGCGCTGCCAGGGCTGGGCGATCGACGATCAGGAAACGCAGGCAGGCCTGCGTTGCGTCGGAACGGTCATCCGCGATCACACCGGTCAGGCGGTCGCCGGCATCAGCATCTCCGGCCCGATTGTCCGGATCGCTGACGAGCGCGTTCCGGACCTGGCCCGCCTGCTGTGCTCGAAGGCGGCCGCCATCTCGCGCGCCTTGGGCTACCACAGCTGAAGTCATGGATGCAGCGCATCCGTTCCCCGATGGAGGATAAACACGTGGCGATCTCACTACGTCGGCAACCAGGCGCGAACGTCGGCATCGGCGACCTCGACGCCGGGGCCTTGACGGACATGTATCGACGCATGGCCCTGAGCCGCGCGCTCGACCTGCGCGCCTGGACGCTTAGCCGCCAGGGACGCGCTCACTTCGTGATCACCAGCCGCGGCCACGAGGCCGCGGAGGTCGGCAGCGCCTGCGCGCTCGCGCGAGGTCGCGACTGGTTCCTCCCGTATTATCGCAGTCTCGCGCTGGTGGTCGGCGTCGGCATGACCGCGCGCGAGGTGATGCTCAGCATTTTCGCCAGGGCGCCGGACCCGAGCAGCGGTGGTCGCCAGCTCGCGATGCACTTCAGTCACCCGGACTGGCGGATCATCGGCGGCTCGAGCGTGGTCTCGACCCAGATTCCTCACGCCGTCGGCCTGGCGCTCAGCGCCAAGCTATCGGGCGAAGACGTCGTCGCGGTCGCCTACTTCGGGGAGGGAGGCAGCAGCAAGGGCGACTTTCACGAGGGGCTCAACTTCGCCGCGGTCCACCGCCTGCCCGCTATCTTCTTCTGCGAGAACAACGGTTACGCCATCTCGGTTCCCCAGCGCAAGCAGATGGCGATCCAGGACGTGGCGACGCGCGCCGCCGCCTACGGCATGCCGGGCGTCGTCGTCGACGGCAACGATCCGATCGCCGTCTACGAGGCGACGAAAGCCGCGCGGGCCCGGGCGGTCGCCGGCGAGGGGCCGACGCTGATCGAAGCGAAGGTCGCGCGGTTCACCGCCCATTCGAGCGACGACGACGATCGCCTCTACCGGCCGCGCGAGGAGGTTGAGGCGGCGTTGGCGCGCGATCCGATCCCGGCCTTCAAGCGGCGCCTGATCGCGCTCGGCGTGCTGGACGAGGCGTCCGACAAGGAGCTGCAGGATCGGATCGCCGCCGAGGTCGACGACGCCGTCGAGTACGCCGACGCCGCCCCGGACCCCGCCGCCTCCGATCTGCTCACCCACATCTTCGCGGAAACAACCTGACGTCTCGGGAGAGAACCAGTGAGTGTCAAGAACGTGCTCCAGGCGGTCCACGACGCGCTGGACGAGGAGATGGCCAAGGACGAGCGCGTGATCGTGATGGGCCAGGACGTCGGCCTGCGCGGCGGAGTCTTTCGGACGACGGAAGGGCTGATCGCACGCTACGGCGAGAGCCGGGTCATCGACACGCCGCTAACCGAGTCGGCGATCGTCGGAGTGGCGATCGGGGCCGGCATCGGCGGGTACCGCCCGGTCGCCGAGATCCAGTTCGCCGACTTCATCTGGCCGGCGATGGACCAGATCGTCAGCGAAGCGGCGCGCATGCGATACCGCACCCACGGAACCTGGGGCTGTCCGATCGTCATTCGCACGCCGTACGGCGCCGGCATCCACGGCGGCCTGTACCACTCGCAGTCGATCGAGGCGACCTTCGCCCACGTCCCCGGTCTGAAGGTCATCGCGCCCTCGACCCCGCGCGACGCGAAGGGGCTGCTCAAGAGCGCGATCCGGGATCCCGATCCGGTCCTCTTCCTCGAGCACAAACGCACCTACCGGCTGATCAAAGACGAGGTGTCGGACGAGGACTTCACGGTCCCGATCGGCCAGGCCGAGATCAAGCGATCCGGCCGCGACCTCTCGATCCTGACCTACGGGATGATGGTGCACGAAAGCCTGAAAGCGGCCGCGGCCGTCGCCGGCGACGGCATCTCGGTCGAGGTCGTGGACCTTCGGACGCTCTCGCCGCTGGACAAGCCGGCGATCCTGGAATCGGTCCGGCGCACCCACAAGGTCATAATCGTTCACGAGGACTCGCTGACCGGCGGCCTCGGGGGCGAGCTCGCCGGCATCATCGCGAGCGAGGCGTTCGATTCCCTGGACGGGCCGATTATCCGGGTCGCCGCGCCCGATGGTCCGGCGACTCCGTTCAACAGCCAACTAGAGGCGCTCTACCTGCCGAACGCCGAAAAGATCGAGAGAGCGATCCGCGAGTTGGCGGCGTATTAGAACTGTCCAAGCAGAGATGGCACCAGAAAGCAGGAACACGCGTGGAAAAGCCCCGGATAACCCAGGAATCTGTGTCGTTCGCTACCCCGGCTGGCAATCAACACGTAACTGCTGGAGAACCAGTTAGCATCGAGGCATTGCTGCAAGCCGTTCGGCGCCTACCGGCTGACGAACCGGTTGATGACCGAAGGAAATGGTACCGCACGCAGAAGGAGCATTGGATAGGCTGGCTGAGCGAGTACGACGGTCCCGGGGCATACGGGCGAAAAAGCGGCATCACGCACAATGCGCGATTCGCCTACAACCATATCGTTGAACCAAAGATGCTCTTGTGGCTTGTGCAGGCCAGCGGGGTGCCGTCCGATCTGAGTCGAGCGGCGTTGGCCGAATGCGCAAAGGCGCCGACCATGCAGCAGCAATCCTCCATCATTAGG
>JAJPKB010000358.1 GCA_021323915.1 Chloroflexota bacterium
CGGCCACGACTTGATTACGAGCGACGGCACCACTCTCCTGGGCGCCGACGACAAGGCCGGCGTTGCCGAGATCGTTACCGCGGCGGCGCACCTGCTCGCCCATCCGGAGATTCCCCACGGGGTGATCCGCCTTGCCTTCACGCCCGACGAAGAGATCGGTCGCGGCACCGATCACTTCGACGTCAAGCGCTTTGGCGCCGAGGTCGCCTACACTCTCGACGGATCGACGGCCGGATCGATCGAGTATGAGACGTTCAACGCCGACGCGGCAGTCGTCGAGATTCAAGGGCGCAACGTGCACCCCGGCTACGCCAAGGGGAAGCTGGTGAACAGCCTGAAGCTAGCCGCCGACCTGATCGGTCGCCTCCCGGCCGATCAACTGTCGCCGGAGACGACCGAGGAGCGACAGGGCTACCTGCACCCGCTGCACATCGAAGGCGACACCGAGTTTACCCGGATCAAGTTCATCGTGCGCGACTTCAGCCGTGACGGCCTGCGGGCCTCCGAGGACCTGCTTCGTCAGATCGCGGCCGACGTGGTCAGCCAGGAGCCGCGGGCGCGGATCCAGGTGCGAGTTCAGGAGTCCTACCGCAACATGGCGGAGATCCTGGCGGGACGCATGGAGATCATCACCCGAGCCGAGGAGGCGATCCGACGAGCCGGGCTCACCCCACGACGCGAGCTGATCCGAGGCGGCACCGACGGCGCGCGGCTAACGTTCGCCGGCCTGCCAACACCCAACCTCTTCGCGGGGGGTCACAACTTCCACAGCAAGCGCGAGTGGGTTTCTTTGCAGGACATGGACCGCGCGGTCGAGACGATCGTGCAGCTGGCTCAGCTGTGGGAGTCGCGGAGCGGGGAGTAGCGGTCGCTGCTTTCACCGGACGGAATCTTCTGGAAATGGGATGTCCCTTACCCGAACCTTTGCGCGTTCAGGCGATAACGGAGGAACGATGCGTCTGCAGGACAAAGTTGTGATCGTGACCGGCGCGGCGAGCGGGATTGGCCGGGCCACCGCCGAGGAGTGCGCGACCGAGGGCGCGAAGCTCGTCCTCGCCGATCTGCTCGGCGCGCCAGGCCTTCGCGAGCTGACGTCGCTCGGCGGGCCCGATCGCCCGGCGCTGGTCGTGCCGACCGACGTAACCCGCCTGGCGGATTGCAAGGCGCTGGCCGAAGCGGCGGAGTCGCGGTGGGGACGAATCGACGCGCTGATCAACTGCGCCGGGATCCTCCAGGGCGCCTTCGTCTCGGTCGACGACCTGGACGAGGAGATCTTTGAGCGGGTGGTCGACGTGAACCTGGCCGGCAGCTTCCGCATGTGCAAGGCGGTCGTGCCGGCCATGCGGAAGGCGGGACGGGGAGTCATCGTCCTGATCGCCTCGGGCGCCGGGGTGCGTGGCGGGAGCTCGTCGGTCGCCTATGGCTCGAGCAAAGGCGCGGTACACGGCCTGGCGATGGTTCTTGAGCCGCAGCTATCGCCGGCCGGAATCCGGGTGAACGACGTCTGCCCGGGCAGCCTGAACACGCCCCTGAAGCGTCAAAACGTCGAGGACGGAGCACGAGCCCACGGCCAGTCTCCCGAGGAGGCGCTGGCGAAGGCGAACCTGGCGGATCCGCGCGGCGTGGCGCGAGTGCTGGCATTCCTGGCGTCGGACGATGCCGATTTTGTCCGGGGCAGCATCTTCACCCGGTAGCTTGGCGAGGTGGAAAGAGGAGAAGTGTTAGATGGCCGGGCGCATTCATCAGATTAACGTTTCACCGGGTGGTGTGCCGAAGCGGCCGGTCGGGAGCGCCATGGTCACGTCGCTCGGTCTCGTGGGCGATGACCACAACGACAAGACTGGACACGGCGGCCCGGAGCGAGCGCTCTGCATCTATTCGCTTGAGCAGATCGACGGTCTGCGCGCCGAGGGCCATCCGGTCGAGCCGGGCTGGATGGGCGAAAACGTCACGACGGTTGGCATCGACCTGACCGACGTCGAGCCGGGCGACCGCTTTCGCCTGGGAGATAGCGTGCTGGTCGAAGTCACGCGCTATACCACACCGTGTAAGAACATCGTCGACGCCTTCAAAGACGGCGATTTTACCCGAGTGTCCCATAAGCTGAACCCCGGCTGGAGCCGCTTTTACGTCCGCGTGCTGACCGTCGGCGAGATCCGGCGCGGGGATCTTATCGAGAAGGTGCGGTCGGCGGTCTACCGCTGACTACGACGATCCGACCTTCGTCCCCAGGCTTCCGTTTTCGGCCGACGCTCCATCGACCGATGCCGCGCCATTCGCCGCGCGCTGGATCATGTCGCCGAACGGACGCAGCATCGCGACCAACTCCATCGGGATCAGAATCTTCGTCGCGTCGGACTGACCGATCTGCTTGAAGCCTTCGAGATACTGGAGGCTCAGCGTTTGACCGTCAACCAGGCGGGCGATGCTGTTGATCTTGTCGAGCGCCATCGAATAGCCCTCGGCTTGAAGGATCGCCGCCTGACGGTCGCCCTCGGCACGCAAGATCGTGGCCTGACGGGCTCCCTCGGCCTGAAGGATCGCCGACTGCTTGTCGCCCTCGGCGACGGTGATCAGCGCCTGCCGCTTGCCCTCCGCCTCGGTTACCGTCGCGCGACGGCTGCGCTCGGCGGTCATCTGCCGGTTCATCGCCTCCTGGACGTCCTTGGGCGGGACGATCTCCCGAATCTCCACGGTCGTGATCTTGACGCCCCAGCGTTCGGTTACCTCGTCCAGCTTCGAGCGAAGCACCTGATTGATCTGCTCGCGCTGGGCCAGGACGTCGTCGAGCATGATGTCGCCGATCACCGCGCGCAGCGTCGTCGTCGCCAGTCCCTGCGAGGCGCCGGCGAAGTTCGCGACGTGGAGGACGCTGGCGACCGGATCGACCACCTGCCAGTAGATCAAGAAGTCGATCGCGATCGGAGCGTTGTCTTTCGTGATACAGGTCTGATGGGGAATCTGAAGAAACTGTTCGCGTAGATCGATCCGAACCGCCTGATCGGCGATCGGGAAGAGCAACACAACGCCGGGTCCGCGCTCGCCGACGCACCGTCCCAGGCGAAAGAGGACCAACCGCTGGTATTCGCGAACCACGCGCACCGAGAGATACGCGAGGATCGCGGCGAGGATGATGATCAATATCAGGACAATGACTCCGGCCACCACTCAGACTCCTTTCTGGTCGACGCGGCGCACCCGGAGCCGTAAGCCCTGGCGCGCCGTGATCTGAATCGTCTCTCCACGCTTGATCGGACCATCCACCGCCTCGGCTTTCCAATCGGCGCCGTGGATCCGGACGGAGCCGCCCGGCGCGAGGTCGGTGACCGCCAGACCGGTCGCTCCGACGTCGGCGGCGCCGATCGCCATCGCCGGGCGGTGCCGGGCCCGCAAAGTCGCCCGGACCGCGAATGAGAAGAAGATTGCCAGTCCGACGCCGAGCGCGCCAATGAGGAAGGGGTTCACCGCGAGACCGAACTCGCCGGCCTGGAGGCCCGGAAACCCGACCGGCGAAAAGAGCATCAGCGAGCCGACCACGAATGTGATCAGCCCGGCGCCGGTCAGGACGCCGTGCGAGGGAGCCTTCAGGTCGATAACGAAGAGCGCGATCGCCAGGGCGATCAGGCCGACGCCGGTCCAGTTCATCGGCAGGCTCTCGAACGCGGTGAGGGCGAGCGCCAGGCACAGCACGCCGACCACACCCGGAACCAAGCTACCGGGGTGGAAGACCTCGGCCAGGAGCGCCCAGGCGCCGATCGTCAATAACAGGTACGAGATGTTCGGGTCATCGATCAGGTGAAGCAATTGCTCCGGGATGGTGAGGTCGATCGGCTGGACCGGATCGCCTCGTGTATGAAGGATGGCCGTCCGACCGTCGCGGACAAACGACATCCCATCGACGTCGCCGAGGAGGGTTGCTGGATCCGGGCTGATTCGATCGATGACCTTTTGCTGGAGCGCCTCGTCGGCGGTCAAAGCAACGCTCTGGCGAACCGCATCCTCCGCCCAAGCCGCGTTGTGGCGCCGAGTGGTCGCGAGCATGCGCATGTACGCCGCCGCGTCGTTGGTCACTTTGGTCCGTTCGTCGTCCGGAAGATTGCTACCCTCGGAGGGACCGCCGCCGACCGGGTGGGCCGCGCCGACGTTGGTTCCCGGCGCCATGGCCGCGACGTCCGCCGCCATCAAAATGAAGACGCCGGCCGAGCCGGCGCGGGCGCCGGCGGGCGTCACGTAGACGATGATCGGAACCGGACTGGTCAGCATCGCGCCGGTGATCTCCCGCATCGAGCTATCCAGTCCGCCCGGCGTGTTCAGCTCGATCAGGACCGCCGCGGCCTGCTCGCTCGCCGCTTCGTGGAGCCCCCGAGTGACGTACTGGGCGTTGATCGGATCGATCGCACCCTCCACGTCGAGGACCACGACGGGATTCTGCGAGGGAGAGGCCGAGGTGAGATGATTCGCCGCGCTCGCGCCGCCGAGGGCGAAGCCAAGCACCAGCAGGGCCACGATGCTCGCGAGCACCAGGGGCGGCAGAGCCCGGGCGCGACTGATCATCTTCGCCTTGCCCAATCCATCTAACCAGATGGAGTCTAGTCTTCGCGGCGGCCGACGTCAATGTATTGTGTATCGCTCTCGATCCGGTATCGCACCGGGGAACGTGACCGCCGCCTTTGCCACGCTTCTTTTCGTGGCCAGAAGGATGCATGCTAGACTCGAGAATGAACCAACCCGTCACCGGAGGGGTGATGCCACGCCAATCGTCCCGACCGATCGAGCGCGATCACGACGAAGTGATCTACCGAGAGCATCTTCGCACGACCGCCGCCGTCGCGGTCCAGGTCGCCGTGGAGTCCGCGGACACCGTCGCGGAGATGGCCGAGGTGCTGACCACCTGCCTCAGGGTCGGCGGCAAAGTGATGCTCTGCGGAAACGGGGGGAGCGCGGCCGAGGCGCAACACCTTGCCGCCGAGCTGGTCGGACGCTACCTGCGCGAGCGCCGTCCGCTGCCGGCGATCGCCCTGACGACCGATACCTCGGCGCTGACCGCGATCGCGAACGATTACCGGTTCGAGGACGTTTTCCGCCGTCAGGTCGACGCGCTGGCGGTGGCCGGGGACGTCTTGATCGCTCTCAGCACCAGCGGCACATCGCCGGACGTGGTGATGGCAGCGCAAGCGGCCCGGGCGAAGGGCGCCAAGGTGCTTGCCTTTACTGGGCATTCCGGCGGCGAGCTGGTCAAGCACGCCGACCTTGCTCTGCTGGTTCCCTCGGTAACGACGCCGATCGTTCAGGAGATTCACCTGGCGATCGGCCACGTCCTGTGCGACCTCGTCGAGCGAGCGCTGATCGCCGCGCCCGAGACCTTCGGCATGGAGTGAACGGCTTGAGCGGTCGTCCTGAGCTGATCCGTCGGATGCGCGGCTGGATCGAGAGCCATGGTCCGATGACGTTCGAGCGCTTCATGGCAATGGCGCTCTACGAGCCCGGCCTCGGATATTACGCGACGCTGTCGTCCAAGGCGAGCGACATGGCCGGCGCGCTGGCCGATTTTCAGACGAGCCCGCAGGTTCATCCCGTTTTCGGTCAGCTCATCGCGCGCTATCTTCGGCAGGTCTGGGAGGCTCTTGATCGTCCAGAGCCGTTCGTGGTGGTCGAGCCGGGCGCCGGCGAAGGGGAGCTGGCCCGGCAGCTTTTGGACGGCCTGGCTGAGGACGATGGCCCGGGGCTGGTCGAGTACCACGCGGTGGACACGCGCCGCGGATCGGAGGAAGGAGCCCTCCGCTGGTGGGGCTCGCTCGACGCTGTGCGCGAGGCGGGCATCAAGGCGCACTGCGTGGTCTCGAACGAGTTCTTCGACGCGCTGCCGGTTCACCGCGTCGCCTGGCTCGACGGGCGGTTGAGGGAGACCTACGTCGATTGGGGCGAAAGCTGGTTCGTCGAGCGCCTTGGAGATC
The DNA here is from genome assembly GCA_021323915.1 of Chloroflexota bacterium. Lineage (GTDB taxonomy): Bacteria > Chloroflexota > UBA6077 > FW602-bin22 > CADDYW01 > JAJPKB01. The sequence continues at coordinate 5,955 of JAJPKB010000358.1, forward strand.
TTTCGGACGAGGCGCTGGGGCGCTGGATCGTTGACGGCGGTATCGTTCCACCCGAGGGATGGCGCGGCGAGATCTGCCTGCGTCTGACGCCTACGATCGAGACGCTCGCCGCGCTGGTGGAGCGGGGCGTGATCCTATCGATCGACTACGGCTACCAGACTGCCGAGCTCTTCGATCCAGCCCGGGTCGGTGGCACGCTACTAGCTTACCATCGGCATCAATGGAACGACGAGCTTTTCGAGCGCGTTGGCGAGCAGGACCTGACCAGCCACGTGGACTTCGGGGCGCTCGCGCGGCTCGGCCGTCAATGGAGCCTGGAGCCGGTCTTCGAGACGACCCAGCGAAATTTCCTCCTGCGTCTCGGGCTCGCCGACGAGGTCGAGCGCCGAGTCGCCAGCGCGCTAACCCCGGGCAAGCGCTGGCAGACGCGCTTCAACCTGTCCGAGCTGGTCCGACCGGATGGTCTGGGTCGTCTCAAGGTCCTGGCGCAGGCACGGGGTCTTGAC
>JAJPKB010000525.1 GCA_021323915.1 Chloroflexota bacterium
GCATCGTCTACCCCTTCAGTCCGGTCAGGGCGACCCCCTGGATGAACAGGCGCTGGGCGAAGAAGAAGACCGCCACGGTGGGGAGCATGACGATGGTCGACGCCGCCATCAGCAGGTTCCACGGCGTCGAGCGCTGAGCGACCTGGAACGTCGCCAGGAAGAGCGACAGGGTGAAGTGCTCTTGCTTGGAGATGACGACGAGGGGCCAGAGAAAGTCGTTCCAGTAGAAGACGAAGGCGAAGACGGTCACCGCGGCCAGACCCGGCTTGGACAGCGGGACGATGATCCGCCAGAGGATCGTCCAGCTTCCCGCCCCGTCGATGTGCGCGGCCTCGTCGTACTCCTTGGGGATGCTCAGGAAGAACTGCCGAAGCAGAAAAATGTTGAAGGCGCCGCCGCCGAACCAGGCCGGAATGATCAGCGGCTTGAAGGTGTCCAGCCAGCCGATCGCGTGAAACAGGATGAACATCGGCACCATGGTGACCGCGAACGGAAGCATCAGGGTGCACAGCACCAGGGTGAAGAGAGTGTCGCGCCCCGGAAAGTCGAGCCGGGCGAACCCGAACGCGACGACCGAGCTGCTCAGCACGGTTCCCAGGACCGAGAGGACGCTGATCTCGACGGTGTTCCAGGCGTAAAGGTAGACCGGCTGTCCGGAGGACTGCAGCGACGCGGGAAAGTTGCTCCAGACGATCGGCGAGGGAATCCACACCGGCGGGATCTTGAACACGAGGTCGTCCGATTTGACCGCCGTCGAAAGCATCCAGAACATCGGGAGGGTCATGATGCAGGCGAGGACGCCAATGATCAGGTAGAGGACGAGCTGCTGAAGGAAGCCCGGGTGAAAACGGGTTCCGAAGAGGAATCGTTGGAGCGCCCCGGGCCGAGCCATCGCGCCGATCGGATTGGTTTCCGAGCTCGCGCCGGTGGGCGCGTTGATCGTTCTCATCGGTCCCAGCTCCCGGCCTCGTAATAGACCCAGGTCCGGGCGAGCCGGAACTGGACCAGGGTGATCACCAGGATGATCAGGAACATGAACCAGGCGAGCGCCGACGCGTAGCCCATCTTCAAGTAGGCGAACGCGTTCTGGTACAGGTAGAGCGCGTAGAGCAGCGTCGAGTTCAGCGGCCCGCCCTGGGTCATGACGAACGCCTGGGTGAACGCCTGAACGCCGCCGATGACCGCGAGTATGAGGTTGAAGAAGGTCACCGGCGATAGCAACGGCAGGGTGACGTAGCGAAACCGGGTGAGCCCTTTCGCCCCGTCGAGCTCGGAGGCCTCGAGCAGCTCAGTGGGAATTCCCTGGAGACCGGCCAGGAAGATGACCATGCCGCCGCCCACGTTCCAGAGACTGATCCCGATCAGGGCCGGCAGGGCGAACTGCTCGGACGTCAGCCAGGCGGGACCGGTGATGCCGAAGAACTGGAGAATCTCGTTGATCAGGCCGTAATCGGGGTTGAGCAGCCACGCCCAGAGGACCGAGACGGCCACGCCGCTCGCCACCGAGGGCATGTAGAAGACCGTTCGCCAGACGCCGACGAGACGGACCTTTTGATTGACCAGGACGGCCAGGAGAAGAGCAAAACCCACCTGGAGCGGGACCGAGACGACGACGTAATTGAGGGTCACGATCAGCGACTTGGTGAAGAGCGGGTCCGCGGTGAACATCGTCGTGTAATTGCCGAACCCGACCCAGCGGGGGGGCTCGATCATTCGCCAGTCAAAGAAGCTGAGCACGAACGACGCCACGACCGGCCCGCCGGTGAAGAGGATGAAACCCAGGATCCAGGGGGAGATGTACAGGTAACCCTCGATTGCCTGCTTCAGCCGACGGCGGCGCCGGCTGGTGAGCCATGGGGTTCGTTCTCCGGCCGCCTGCATTGACGCACCTTTCTCGCGGAAGCGGTGGGATCGCCAGGAGACGCGGCAACCCACCGCCTCGTTCGGGATGGATCAGGATAAACGTACCACGTCGGTCACTTTCGGGGCGACCTCTTTGAACGCGTCGGCCGCCTTCTGCTTTCCGAGATAGACGGCTTGGAGGGCGTCGCCGATCAGCTTGAGCGCTTGCTGCTCGTTGTGAGGCCCGGGCAGGACGTGGCCATAGGTTCCGGTGTCCGGAATCAGGTCCCAGTTCACGTCCAGCTTGGCGTCGAGAATCCAGGGCTTCTGAAGGTTCGCCGACTTCCGAACGCTCGGGAAGGCGGCCGAGTGCGCGTAGTTGTAGGTGCCCTCGGTGCTGACCGCCGCGTTCAGCCAGACCCACGCCGCCTGCTGGTCCTTCGTGTCCTTGGTTATCGTGTTGAAGGCGGTGTGGAGGATCGTGGCGCGCTGCGTCTTCATGGGCTCGGGAACGAAGTTCCACTTGAACTTGCCCTTGACCAGGTCCGCCGCGATCCAGATGCCCCAGCGCTCCAGCGCGACGTTGCCGCTCTCGAAGAGGGGAACGCCCTGGCCGTTCGCGGTCGCCTGCGCCTGATCGGGCTGGGGCATGCTCTGCTTCTTGAGCAGCAGGTCCGCCCAGTACTGGGTCGCCTCGATGCAGGCGGGCTGATCGATCAAGCACTTCTGGTAGTCGGGCGTGTACCAGTCCCCGCCGTTCTGCCAGCAAAGCTTGAGCGTCCAGTACTGCCAGCCGACCGGAATAGTGTCGGAACCCCAGATCTTGTTCTTCACGTCGCTGAGCTTCTGGGCGTCGGTCGCGTAGGCGTCCCAGGTCCACTCCTGGGTCGTCGGGGGATAGGGGACGCTGGCCTTGTCGAAGAGGTCCTTGTTGTAGAAGTTGACGTGCGGCGCGAACGCGTCGGCGAGGCCGTAGCGCTTGCCGTTGACGACCGGATAGTTCCAGAAGACTTCGATGAAGTCGCTCGGATTGAAGTCCGTCTGGGACTTGATGAAATCGTCGAGCGCGA
>JAJPKB010000166.1 GCA_021323915.1 Chloroflexota bacterium
CGCCGGGGCTTGCTGCGCAAAATAGGGTTTGCCGCGAGCGTCCTCGCGTTGTCGCCGATCATCGAGGCGTGTAAGGCGATTCCGGTTGGCGGTGGCTCCGGCTCGGCTACCAGCGGCACTGTCGAGTACATGGCGCACTTCACCCCGGTTGGCACCAACGACGTTCGCGACGACGCTTCGAAGGCGGTCTGGGACCGATTCAAGACTCAATACCCGAACATCACGATCAAGTGGGAACAAACCGCCTGGCAGACGATCGGCGAGAAGTACATGGCGGCGTGGTCGGCCGGCTCGGCTCCCGACATCAGCCTGTTCAGCCCCGCCAACGTCGCCCAGGCGGTGCTCCTCGGCTCGCTGGAAGACACCCTCCCTCACTTCAACCAGTGGCAGCAGGCCGATAAGGACGATTACCCCAAAGTCTGGTGGGACGTCGGAAATTATGGCGGCAAGAAATACATCGCGCCGCTGTTGCTCTTTGGCGCACTGCCGATCTATCGCAAGAGCATGTTCGAAAAGGCTGGCCACAACATCGACGAGATCAAGACCTGGCAGGATTGGGTGAAGGCGCTGCAGGCCGTCGTGGTGGACGGGAAAGGAAGCCACCCGACCGACGCCGGCTTCGATCCGTCGTCAGTGAAGGTCTGGGGCTTCGCGGCGTTCCTGGCCCGCGGCTCCGGCGCGACGATCCCTTACTTCACCGATATGATCGTCTACCGAACCGGTCACCAGGACGTCGAGCCGCCTGACTGGAAGGCCGATCGCTGGGTCTCTCCGGAGGCGATCGACAGCGTTCAAACGATCACCAACTGGGTCACCAAGGACAAGATTCAGCCCGCGTCGACGCTCAACATGAACCTTTCGGACTCGGATAAGTTCTTCGCCAGTGGTTTGTGCGCGTCCTATAACTTCGGCACGAACACCTATCCAACGGCGCGCAAGAACATGCAGTTCGACCCGCTCGACGCCGTGTTCGGACGGACGCCCACCTACGATGGGAAGAAGTGGGGCGCACTCTTTGTGAACCACTGGTCGATGGGCGTGTCGAACAAGTCCAAGAACAAGGACGCGGCGTTCACCGTGGTCGACGCCTGGCTGACCAAGCAGGCCGATCTCGATTTCGCGAAGATCGCCGGTCAGCAGCCGAAGCGCACGAGCTCCGCCAGTGACCCGTTCTTCGATTCTCCCGATCACTCTTACATCAAGATTTTCTCCCAGGCCCAGAAGGAATGGGCGGTACCCGACTTGAGCGCCCCGGTTCGCACCGACGAGATCCTTCTCGAAGCGTACGACAACATCGTCACCCAGGGACAGCCGGTCAAAGACGCGATGGAGGCCGCCCGGGCGAAATACACGAAGCTGCTCGACGCGATCCCGAAAGATAAGCTTCCCAAGGGTTAAATCCGCTCGCGGGGGTCAACGATAGCGGTGGCAACGGCACAACGGTCCGTCGTCCTTGCCGGTTCGCGGAGAGGACGACGGAGGTTCGACTGGCTTCCCTATTTGATGGTCGCGCCGACGGTCATCGTTCTGTCGGTGTTCAGCCTGGCGCCGACGCTTTACGGTGCGCTGGTCAGCCTCTACAACGTTCAATTCGTTCAGCTTCTCGAGTTCGTCGGGCTGAACAACTACATCTCGATGTTCACAAGCCCGGACTTCTGGCAGAGCTTTCGGGTCTCGATAACCTTCACCGTCTTCTCGGTGGTGCTGACGGTCGGACTCGGCTTCGGGCTGGCGATCCTGGCGAACGGCTCGAACGGGCTGGTCCCGGCCTTCCGCACCCTGGTCGTGGTGCCGTGGGTAACCTCGTACGTCGTCGTCTATTTGATCTTCAAGTGGATTCTGAACTACGACGACGGCTTGATCAACGTGACCCTGGCCTACCTGGGCACGTCGAAAGTCGCCTGGCTCACCAACCCCACCCTCGCGCTCGGTAGCCTCATCGTCGTCGACACCTGGCGCGCCGCTCCTTACGCGATGATCCTTCTCCTGGCGGGCTTGCAGACGATTCCGGGCGAGATCTACGAGGCGGCGGCCACCGACGGCGCGTCCGCCTGGCACTCTTTCTGGAGTATGACCCTTCCGTTGATGAAGCTTCCCCTGGCTATCGTCCTGGTGCTGATCACGATCGTCGACTTCAACACATTGGTCGCGATGCTGGTGCTGACCGGCGGAGGACCGGGACGTGCGACCGAGCCGCTGAGCTTGCTGATGTACCTGCAGGCCTTCCAGTATTTCCAGATGGGGCCCGCCGCGAGCATCGCCATGTTCATCTTCGCCCTGAACCTGGTGCTCTCGGCCGGCTACGTCCGTTTGCTGAGGAGCGATTGACGACGTGAGCGTCGCGAGATTGACTGTCGCCCGGGGATCGCGTCCCTGGGATGGCTGGCCGCGGACGATCCTGATGATCGTCGCGATCGTGGTCGCCCTTTTGCCGTTCGCCTGGGCATTCCTGACCTCGGTCAAGCTTCAGCACCAGATCTACGCCTTTCCGCCGGAAGTCATCCCGAACCCGTTCACCCTGTTCAACTATGCTAGCGAGTTTCAGGGCGGACTTGCCCAGGGGTTGTTCAACAGCGCGTTCGTCTCGATCTGCGCCGTCGCCCTGACCGTCGCCGCGGGATCGCTCGCCGCTTACCCGCTGGCTCGGATGCGGTTTCGCGGTAGCCAGATCGTTCTGTTCATCATCATTGCCCCGATGATGATTCCCGGTCTGGTCAATTTGATTCCCACCTATCTGATTCTCGCCGCGCTCGGGCTTCTCGACACCTACCTGGGGTTGATCCTGCTGTACTGGGTGGGCAGCTTGCCGATCAGCGTCTGGATCTTGCGCGGGTTCTTCCGGACCGTTCCCTTCGAGCTCGAAGAAGCCGCCGTGGTCGACGGGTGCTCGCGCGTGCAATTGCTGTTTCGCATCGTCCTGCCGGTCTCGAAACCGGCCCTGATGGCGGTCGCGCTCCTCGCCTTCCTGAACGCGTGGAACGACTTCATCATCGCCTCGATCATCACGACGTCGGCAGAGATGCGCACCGCCCAGATCTTCCTGTACGCGAATATCGGCGACGTCGAGGTGAACTGGGGCGGCCTGATGGCCGCCGCGATCGTAGTCAGTCTGCCGGTCGTGCTCTTGTTCCTGTTCATGCAGCGGGGCTTCATCTCGGGCCTGACCTCCGGGGCGGTGAAAGGGTAGCTAAAGCGCTGATCGGGACGTTAGAGGGTGTCTGACAAGGAGGCGGTCTCGCCGACAAAGCCGTAGAGCAGGGGGTGGTTGAGTGGCCGCGCGTACCGGTTAGTCTGGCGTCTGATCCTCCGGAAACAGCGTTGCCCGAACGAGACAGGAGGGCGGCGCCGGTTGACACGTCCACGATCTCAGCCTATGATCAGATTGAGAGGCTGCCTGGTCGGGCGGCAGGTTGCTAGACAACCCACTTTTTGGGAATGCGATTGATGATTGACTGCGATATCCACAACGTCCCGGCGTCGGTACAGGTGCTCTTCCCCTATCTCTCGGACCACTGGAAGGAGTACATGACCCAATCCGCCTTCCGCGGTCCGACCGATTCCGCTTACCCGAAAAACGCGCCCACCAGCGCCCGGCCCGAGTCCAGGCCGCCGGCCGGCGGTCCACCCGGCTCCGATCTTTCTTTGGTTCAGCAACAGGTGCTCGACGCCTGGGGCATGGAGTACGGCATCCTCACCTGCGCCTACGCCGTCGACGGGATCATAATCCAGACACCGCCGCGGCGGTCTCCAGCGCGGTCAACGATTGGCAGATCGCCGAGTGGCTTGACAAGGAGCCACGGCTGCGCGCGTCGATCGTCGTTCCAAGCCAGCAGCCGGCGATGGCCGCCCGCGAGATCGATCGCGTCGGCGACCATCCGGGCTTCGTCCAGGTCTTCTTGCCGGTCCGCTCCGAAGCCCTCTACGGCAACCGCCGATTCCATCCGATCTTCGAGGCAGCGGTTCGCCACGACCTCGCGGTCGGCATCCACTTCGGGGGCGCGCCGGGTAATCCGCCGACATCGTCCGGTTGGCCGTCGTACTACCTCGAAGAGTACGTCGACATGGCCTCGGTCTTTCAATCTCAGGTCCTGAGCATGATCGTCGAGGGAGTGTTCGACCGCTTTCCAACCCTGCGGGTCGCCCTGATCGAAGGGGGCTTCACCTGGCTGCCCGGCCTGATGTGGCGAATCGACAAGGAGTGGAAAGGCCTGAGGCGCGAGGTTCCCTGGAACAAGAAGTTTCCCTCGGATTACATCCGCGAGCACATCCGAGTGACCACCCAGCCAATCGACGCGCCGCCCGATCCAAAGCAGCTGCTGCAGGTGATCGATCAAATCGGCTCGGAAGACGTGCTGATGTTCTCGACCGACTACCCGCACTGGCAGTTCGACAATCGCGAGGACGCGTTTCCGATCAAGCTTCCCGAGACGCTCGAACGCAAGATCATGTCAGAAAACGCGCGTGCCTTTTACCGACTGTGACCGGCCCGGTTTGACGGGAAGCCTTATCAGGATGCCGTTCCGGTCACGCCGGGATCGACCGATTCTCGTCCATCACTCGGCGACGGAGGAACAGCCATGACCTTAACCGCGACGCGAGAGACGACTGGCGACGAGACCCGATTGGCAGTCATCGACGGCGATATCCACAACGCGTTGGCCTCGGACAAGGCATTGCTCAAATACCTCCCGGAGCGCTGGCGGCGCCATCAAGAGATCTTCGGGGGCCGCGGTCACTCCGGTGCCTATTACCCACGTGCGAACCTGAACGCGGCGCGCACCGACTCCTGGCCACCTTCTGGACTTCCGCCCGGCTCGGATCTGGCCTTTCTACAAGAGCAGCTTCTCGACTACTGGGGCATCGACTACGGAATCCTCAACCCGCTCTTCGGCGCCGGCGGTCAGCTCAATCTAGAATACGGCGCCGCCCTGGCGACGGCGATCAACGACTGGCAGATCGAAGAGTGGCTCAATCCCGAGCCACGGCTGCGCGCCTCGGTAATCGTCGCGTACGAAGACGGCGAGCTGGCGGCACGCGAGATCGATCGAGTCGGAGATGATCCGCGTTTCGTTCAGGTGCTGATGGTCGCACGTACCGCCGAGCCGCTCGGCCGGCGAAAGTACTGGAAGATGTACGAAGCCGCGGTGCGCCACGATCTTCCGATCGGCATCCACTTCGGCGGCTCCGGCGGCGCGCCGATCACCGGCGCAGGGTGGCCCTCCTTCTACATCGAGGACCACGCCGGCATGCCCACTTCGTTCGAGCCCCAGGTCACCAGCCTGGTCTGCGAAGGGGTCTTCGAGCGCTTCCCGACCTTGAAGATCGTACTGATCGAAGGCGGCTTCGCCTGGCTGCCGTCCTTGATGTGGCGGCTCGATCGCGCTTACCAGCGGCTGCACGACGAGGTGCCCCACCTGCGCCGTCTGCCCTCGGAGTATGTCCGCGAGCACTTCTGGATCACGACTCAGCCGATGGAAGAGCCGACCAAGCCGCGGCAGCTGACCGAGCTTCTCGAACAGCTCGGCATGAACGATCGGCTGATGTTCGCGACCGACTACCCGCACTGGGATTTCGACGCGCCAGACGAGGCGGTCCCGACCTGGCTGGATCCCGAGCTGCGCAAAGCGATCCTCGCGGACAACGCGAAACAGCTTTACGGTCTACGCTGAATCTGACAGGTGATAGATGCCCAAGTACGTTGTTGGGACCGTCGACGAGATTCCGTCCGGCGGTCGAAAAATCGTCGAAATCGACGGGCAATCCATCGGCGTGTTCAATCTGGCCGGCGAGTTCTTCGCGCTGCGTAACCGCTGTCCCCATCAGGGAGGACCGCTCTGCACCGGCCGTCTCTCCGGATCGTTGCAGGCCGGCCTGCCCGGCGAATACAACTACAGTCGCCCCGGCGAGATCCTTCGTTGCCCCTGGCACGGCTGGGAGTACGACATCCGCACCGGACAGTCGTGGTTCGACCCCGCCCGGGTGCGGACGCGGCGCTATCCGGTGTCGGTCGAGCCGGGCACGGCCCTCCTGGAGCGCGACGAGGGGGATCCGGATGCTCCGGCCCCGGGCCTCCAGAAGGGCCCCTACGTAGCCGAGACGTTCGAGGTCTCGGTCGAGCGACAGTACGTGGTGGTCGACGTTCCGGAGCGGCGCTGACAAAGTCAGGGCCGCGAGCGTTTGGGTCAGGTCGTCCGGCGAAACCGCCAGGTCGGCAAGACGGCCGGGTTGACCACGCCCTTCGGCACCCGCCCCTCCAGAACGTCTGCGATTTGCTGGCCCAGCAGCCGTCGCCGCGCCACGTAGGACTCGTCCGATACCGAAGCGACGTGCGGCGACAGCGCGACGTTCGGCATTTTCAGCAGCGGATTGGCCGGGTCCGGCGGCTCCTGCTCCAGAACGTCGAGCCCGGCCCCGGCGAGGCGCCCTTCCCGGAGCGCGGCGATCAGCGCCGCCTCATCGACGACTTTGCCCCGACCGGTGCTGATGAAGATTGCCGATGGCTTCATCAGTCGAAACTGGTCTGCGCCAACCAGGTGGAACGTTTCCTTCGACAACGGAAGGTGGCAGGAAACGAAGTCGGATCGTCGGCACACGTCGTCCAGGCTGGCCTGCTCGACCCCGTGCTCCGCGAAAACCTCCGGCTTGACGAAGGGATCGTAGGCGAGGCAGGTCATTCCAAAGGCCTGAGCGCGCCGCGCGGTCGCTCGGGCGATCCGCCCGAACGAGATCAGGCCGAGCGTCTGACCGGTGATCCGAGGCATGCCGATCCTCAGCACCGGGTGAAGTTGATGGTGGGCTTCCGGCCAGCGGTTCGTCACCGCCATCTCGTGAAGCCAGAGCCCGCGCTTCGCCGCGAGCAGCAAGAGCATCCAGGCGTGATTCGCCACTTCCTCGACGAAGGTATCGGACATGTTGGTCACCAGGATCCCCCGCTCGGTCGCGGCCTCGACGTCGATGTGGTCGACGCCGATGCCACCCGATGGGATCAGGCGACATCGCTCCAGGCTCCGGATCACCGGCGCGCCGATTCGATAGCCCATCGGCACGACCACATCGGCGTGGCGAACCGTCGCGATGACATCGTCCTCGCCTCCCGCGCGGTATCGCTCGATCTCGACTCCGAGCGGGAGAAGCGCCTCGTGCTCGTAGACCAGGTCCAGGTCCGGTTGCGCGTTGATCGCGACGACTCTCCAACGAGTTTCGGTCATCGCGGTGCCCTTACGCCATTCCCAGAATGCGCGCGAGATTGCCTCCCAGGAGCAGATCCTCGGCCTCGCGTCCCAGCTTCTGCCGTCGGATCGCCTCGACCGCCAGATCCGAGTACAGGGCCGGCAGGTTAGACCCGTAGATGACCCTTTCCGGTCCCACATCTTTGATCGCACGTTCGATAAAGCTGGGCTCGAAGGACGCGATCGTCGTGCCGAGATAGATGTTGGGGTTATCCTGCGCCGCGACGATCGCATCGTGCCCCCACTCGCGGTATCCCATGTGATCCATGATCACCGGAACCTCCGGAAAACGCCGGCACAGCGCGCCGATCTGCAATGGATGACTGTTGCCGCCACCCGAATGGATGTTGACGACGATCCCCAGATCCCGCGCCTTGGACATCAGGCCGAAGGCGAGCGATCCGGTGAGCGACAGGTGGTAGAGCGCCGGCATGATTTTGAGCATCTTCATGCCCAGATTGGTGATCGAGTTCTCCACATCGCGCAGCGCGGCGTCGCCGTCGTTCGGGTTGACCTGGCAGCAGGCGACAACCCGACGCTCACCCTTCACCGATTCGGCGAGTGCACGGTTGTCCGGATTCGGCGTGGGATTGGGCATCACCACCGCGTATTCAATCCCAGCGGCGTCCTCGTTCCGCAGAATCTCCGCGAGCACCGCGGCGCGCTCGGTCGGCGGCGAGTTCGTCGGGAGGTAGGTTTCGAAATCCATCGTAATCATCGTCGTCCTCTTTCCTTTGATTCGAGTGCTTTGTCCAGCGATCGTCGGTGGGGTCAACACCCCTCCAAATTCCGCCCCGGAAAAGCGATTTCGTGGGGATATCCCCCACGAAATCGCCTCACCGGGCCGCTAAAACTCGGCGATCGTTCGCTTCTTGACGTAGTCCCAATCGATCTCGGCTCCCCAGCCCGGTAGCGTCGACGGCGCGAGGTAGCCTTCGACGGCATCCGGCGGGTTGACGATGCCGCTTTCCCGTGCGTGCTCGGCTCGCCCGGCGAAGTATTCGTAATACTCGGTGTTCGGGATCGCGCATTGCAGCTGGACGTGAACGTGCCCGCCGAGCCCACCGATCGCGTTCAGCTCGACGTTGGCGCCGTACAGCTCGGCAAAGTGCGCTAGCTTGACCGCGCTGGTCGTCCCGTTTCGGGCGTTCGCCCGCACTCGATCGGTGGCGCCGGCCAGCAGCCACTGCGCGCAGATATTCACGTCGTACATCAACATCTCGGTGGCCATGACCGGAATCGTCAGCGCCGCGCACAGCTCCTGGTACTGCCGAAGCTCCTGCTCGTAAAAGGGCTCCTCGAGCCAGAGGAAGTCGAGCTCCTCCATGACCTTTCCAACTTCGATCGCCTCGCGCAACGAGTACGAGCAAACCGGATCGTTGATCAGCACGTAGTCGTCGCCAACCTCCCGGCGTACCTCCCGAAACAGCTTGACGTGCTCGCGCGCGCCCCGGTAATTGTGAAACTTGTAGGCGGTGATTCCCCAGGCTTCGCGCGCGTGCTCGATCACGCTTCGATAGGTGTCGATCGATCCGTCGCCGTCCCCGCCGGTGTAATAGGCCGGAATTCGGTCGCGCACCTGTCCGAGAAGCCGGCACACCGGCAGCCCGGCGACCTTTCCAGCGATGTCCCACAGGCAGTTGTCGAAGTTGCCGAACCAGCCGGGTGTCTGATAGACCCAGCGCGTGCCTCGGTGAAGCCTCTGGTAGATCTCCTCCCGGCGCAGCGGATCCGCACCGACCACCTGGGTTCTCAGGACGTCCAGCGTCGCCGGCGTGAGCTCCGGCGAGCTGCAGGTGCAAACCCCTTCGACGCCCTCGTCGGTGAGCACCCGCAGAAACAGCTCGCGGTTGGGCGTCGTCGCTGGGAGCGCCCGATGGGTGTACCGAAGTCTCCGCGGGCTCCCGGTCGGGATGATCTCGAGGCGCCGCCCGGTTCCCGACAACTCGACAACCGTGACTTTCAGATCTGTGATCCGCACGACGGTTCTCCTGTGTGCGTTTTCGGTTCGCCGGCGCCCGGAAGGCCCCCGTGCGCCTCGCCTGCCGAGGCGCTGGCCCGCTCACCGGCCACCACGGGGAACGCGCGTCTAGCGCGGCGCGTGCTGCGGCCAACTGGTATCGAACACGAGCTCCATGGGCGCCCACCATTCGTCCGGATTCGCCTCCGGGGCGCGCTCCTGCAGACTCGCCATCAGCTCGTTCCACTCGCGCGACTTCGCGCTGCTGCTTCCGGCTCGACGCAGACCGGACGATGGGTCGAAGTCGTCGTCAGTCTCGATGTACATGAACATCCGGCGTCCGCGGAGGAAGATTCGCATCTCCCGGATGCCGCCGCCTCGCAAATCGGCCAGCACCTCCGGCCAGACGTTTCGGTGATACTCCTTGTACATCTCGATCTTGGCGGGATCGTCTCGCAGACATAGCGTCGACGCGAAGTACTTCATGTTCGCTCCTCTTCTTCAGAATGTGACTTCCAGTTCGGTGGGCGATTAGCCGACCGGGCGGGTAGCGTATTCCTGCAGCTTCTGGCGCAGGCGCGGATGATCGGCCGCCTCACGATTGACGACGTATCGAGGAAGCTGGCCGGCCGCCACCTGAAGGATGCTCTCGCACGCGCTGCGCCCGTTGCCTCGAAAGCACTCGTCGGTCCAGCAAATGCCGTGCGGCGTGACGATCACGTTGTCGAGCGTGAGAATCGGATCGCTCGGGTCCACCGGCTCTTCCTCGAAGACGTCGATCGCCGCCCCTCGAATTCGCCGTTCCCGCAAGGCCGCCGTGAGCGCTCGCTGGTCCACGATCGGGCCGCGCGCCGTGTTGATCAGGTAGGCGGTTGGCTTCATGCGGGCCAGCCTGGCGCCATCGATCAGGTGGTGAGTCTCGGGCGTCAACTGGCAGCAGATGCCGACGAAATCCGACAATTGAAGGAGCGTATCGAGATCCGCCAGCTCCACGCCCATCTCCCGCGCCGCTTCCGGCGAAACGTACGGATCGCAGGCCAGGTGCCGCATCTCGAAGGGCCGAGCCAGACGGATCACCTCGCGGCCGATGTTCCCAAGTCCGACCAGTCCGAGGGTACGCCCGGTCAGGCCAATGCCCATGTAATCGGCCTTTTCCGCCCAGCGCCCTTCCCGGGTCAGGTGATCCTTCTGCATAAGCTGGTGGCTCAGGGCGAGGATGAACGTGATCATCGACGTCGCGACCGGACGGCGCACCCCGTCCGGCGTGATCGTCAGCAGCACTCCCGCGCGGGTGCAGGCCTCGACGTCCACGCTGTCGTAACCCACCCCGAACCGCGCGATGATCGATAAGCGCTCGTTCCCCTCCAGCGTCTCAGCCGTCACCCGTGGTGCGAGCACGATCAACGCGTCGAAGTCGCGCACTTGGTCGGCGCGCAGCGCTCGGGTGCCCTCGGCCAGGATCTCACACGCCACGCCCGGCGCCCGCTCCAAGAGATCCAATCCGATGTCCCCGAAGGCCATCGTCCCGTCGGGTTTCAGGAAGTCGCGAGTCATCCCAACGCGAAAGGCTTTCGCCATCGATCCTCCTCTTCCACGGCCCGAGTCAACGTACCGGAAAGACTTTTAGCGCCGTGCCGCCGAAGATCCAGTCTCGATCCTCAGCGCTCTTATTTGCGAGCTCCGCCATGGTCAGCCGAAGGGCGTTCGTGTAGCCTTCTCGGCCGCTCACCGGTGGATAGTCGCTGCCCCACATCATGCGCCGAGGACCAAAAGCTTCGTACGCTCGCTCCAACAGCCGAGGAATCGGGCGCTCGAAGGGAAACGGTCCGCGAACCGGCATCGCCCGTCGACAGAACTCTCCGAGGCCGTGAATCTTGATGTAGACGTTCGGAAACCGGGCAAGGTCGAACGCGCGGCTCCGCGCTTCGACGTGCGACGGATCGCCGTCCGGGTGGTTCACCGCCGCGAGGTGCTCCACCACGATCGTCACGTCGGGCAGCGCCTGAACGAGATCGCTGAACGAATCGGCGGTGAACGCGTCGTGGTTTCCGCCGCAGCTCACCGATAGCCCCAGCCTCGCCGCCGCGCGCCAGATCGCGAGTGGATCGTCGCCAGGGGATCGCGTCGCGGGCGTCAGCCGAACTCCGCTCGCACCTTCCTCGGCGAGGCGCCCGAGCGTCTGAATGGCGTCAGGTCGGTTGGCGTCGACGATGACCACCGATGCGAACCGACCGGGGAACCGGCGCAGGCACTCCGCCTGATAGCTATTATCAGATTGGCCCATCATTTGAATCAGAATCGCCTTCTCCACACCGGCCCGATCCATCTGGTGCAGCAGGGTCTCGACCGGTTCGTACCAGATCGGCGAAACGTGGCAATGGCTGTCGACGATTGGCATCAATTCTCCTCTCCCAAGTCTCTGGCATTCTGTTGCCGGGAGGCATCCGTGTCAATACCTCGCGACCCTCGATCGCCAGACCGATGTTCATGCTACTATTCGGACATGCGTGACTATCCGTCGTTCGTTCGTCTCGTACACGACGTCTATCCGCGTCTCCACGATCGGGCGTTCCTTGAGGATCACCCACTTACTCGGCTGTTGAGCACCGACACGCCCATGAGCCCCGAGCGACTACACCGCATTCTCATCGACGCGATCGAGTGGCTTCGGCCACTGGGGACCGGGAATCCTTCGAGCGCCGAGAGGCGACGGTATTCCCACCTGCAGCTCCGTTACGTCGAGGGAGCGACGCCGGAACGGATCGCGCGCGAGCTCCAGGTAAGCCAGCGCCAGGCGAGACGCGACCACGTCGAAGCGCTCGACGAAATCGCCCGCCTGCTTTGGACTCGGCTTGGTCGCACGAATCCGCTGACTGCCGAGCTTTCCGAGCGCGAACGGGTGCCTCGTGTTCCCTCGGCCCGGCGGCCCGTCCGACCGGTTTCGCCGCCGGACTCGCTGGATGCCGAAATTTCGTCGTTGAACGCGGCGGCCTCGGTCCAACCCAGCGACGTTCGCGCGCTGATCGCCGGGGCAGTCACGACGGTTTCCCGGCTGTCCGAGGCGAACGGCGTGAACATCGCGATCGCGGCGCCGGACCCGCTCGAGTCAGTCGTCGTCAATCGGGCGGTGCTCCGCCAGCTCCTCTTACACCTTTTATCCGAAGCGATCGTGAGACGGCCCGGGGGGCACATTCAAATCGACGTTGAGCGCCGAGAGCGTGCTCTGGGCATCGGCATCACCGTGGCGGACGAAGGACGCACGACGCTCCCGACCACCGAGCCCTTCGCGGCCGACAAGCCGAAGTCTAGCGTTTGGCCCGGAGTGATCGAGATCATCACGCGCCTGGCCGAGAGTATGAATGCCTCCATCCGCCATGAAGCGCGGCCGGACGCCGACACGGTCCTCCTGTCGCTTCCGGTCGGAGACACCTCGACCGTCCTCCTGGTCGACGACAACCCCGACGTTGCGCTGCTCTTTCGTCGATACCTCGCCGGCACCGAGTACCGGCTGATCCAGGCTCGATCGGCGGAGCGCGCGCTTCGCCTGGCCCGGGAGCTTCGGCCGGACCTGGTCATCCTCGACGTGTTGATGCCATCCCACGATGGTTGGGAGATCCTCCAGGAGCTTCGCGCGGATTCGGCCACCGCGCCCCTTCCGGTTGTGATTTGCTCGGTGATTCCGGATCATGCGCTAGCGTACTCGCTTGGGGTGACCGATTTCCTGAGCAAACCGGTTACCCGACCGGCCCTGATGGATCTCCTGGCCCGGGTGAAACGAGCGCCCGTCCCGGCCGCTCGTGGAGACCCGCTCGGATCCACTGACACAGCTCCCCCACGTGCAGGCCACCTACCTGGCTAATCTCGAGCGAATCCACCACCAGGCCATCATCCTCGGCACCACGGGCAGTGATCACCACGACCGGAATCGCCGCGAGACGCGCATCGTGCCTCAGATGACTGAGCACGCCATATCCGTCGAGTCCGGGCATCAGGAGGTCGAGCAGGATACCCTGCGCCGGCTGTTCGCCGAGCAGATCGATCGCCTGCCAGCCATCGGCCGCGGTCCGAACCTGACAGCGCGGCATCAACGCGCCGACGACACGGGTGAGGAGATGAAGCATTTCCGGATCATCGTCGACGATGAGCAGCTCGCGCAGGCCGCGACCGATGCGGCGCAGCACCCGCTGCAGCTGCTGTTGGGTTACCGGCTTGACCAGATAATCCAGAACGCCTAGCTGTTGCGCGATGTTCTTGGATGTCCGCAGGCCGCAGGTGATGATCGGAATGCGAAGTCCCTGCCGCGTCGGGTCGGCGCTCTGAAGCGAGCGGCGCGCGAGATCCCGGTCTGCCACGCTTCCCGCGATGATCGCCTGCGGAGCGGACTGCTCGACGAGGCCCGCGACACTCTTCCCGTCGCGTGCGACCGCGACCTGGTATCCATCCAAATACCGTTGAAACACCCGCAATACCTCTGGCTCCGGGTCCACGAGCAGTACCGTCGACCGAGACGTCGTCTGTTGCTCGAGGCGCTGCCAGTACGAGAGCGTCAGCTCCGCGTCATTGACGACCGCCGGATCGCCAAGGGGCAACGACACCGAAAACGTGCTGCCCTGGCCAAGAACGGACGTTACCCACATATTTCCTCCGTGGAGCTCGGCGAAGCGCTTGCTCACGGCGAGGCCCAGACCGCTACCCCGGCGTCCCCTCCTTGGCTCGCCCGATCGCCAAAACTCCTGGAACACGCCCGGTAGATCCGGGAGCGCGATTCCGGTGCCGGTATCGCTCACGTCGATCACGACCTGGTTGCCCTCAACGCGTGCGCTGATGGTCACGCCGCCCTCCTCGGTAAAGCGCACCGCGTTGTTCAGCAAATTGATCAGAATCTGCCGAACCCGGACCGGATCGACAAACAGCCTTGGCAGACCCTCGGGAATATCCACGTCCAGGGTGAGGCCGGTGTTCTCGAAGAGCGTTTGAACGGTGGCAACGGCTTGACTCACCACGTCACGAAGTGACGTCCATTCCCGCAGGAGGCCCATGTGGTGTGCCTCGATCTGGCTGAGATCGAGCACATCATCGATCAAATTCGAAATGTGACAGGCGTTTCGGTAGATCGCTTCCAGGTCCGCGCGACAGGCGTCGGGCAATCCCAGTGCGTTCGCGTGGGGCGTTACGACCATCAGCTCGCTCAGGCCGATGATCAGGTTGAGTGGAGTCCGCAGCTCGTGGCTGACGCTTGCCGCGAACTCGGACTTGAGCCGCCGTGCCTCTTCAGCCGCCTGCCGGGCGCGCTCGAGCTGGGCGCTCGTCTGGCGGATCTGATCGTACGCCAGGACGAGGCTTTGATTCAGTCTTCCCAGCTCCACCTGTCGCTTTCGGAGCTCTGCCGACCGCTCCTGTGCCTCGACGTAGCTCGTCCAGGACCAATCGAGCACCGTGTAGAAAGAGTGCCAGAGGACAACCGCGCAGGCAAGGACTAGTCCGCCGAGTCCAAACGTGAGAATCACGACGTGCGACGCGGGGCCTGACGTGACCTCAAGAGCGACGGAGACGATGACAGCACCGCCAAGCGCTAGGGTCGCGAGGCCGGCCCAAGTTCCGAGCAGAACGGTGGCGACCAGGATCGGAATACAAAGCGCGGCTGCCGATGGCGCGCTTGGCAGGATCAGCTCGGCCAGACAGATCACGCCCACCAGGCCGACGGTAAGTACTATCGAGGCAAGCGCCAGTCCGAGACGCAAACAACGATACGCCACTCCGACCAACGCGACGAGCGCGAGCGCAAGATATGACGGTCCGACGTCGATCGACGTGATGTAAACGCCGTCGAGGAGAAGGATCGCGAAGGCCACGACGAGGAACAAACCGAGGCTCCGCTGAAGCGCAGCTTGCCGCAAGTCACTTAAGCCAGCATCTTCATGCTGGTGCGGTCGGCCCGAAAGGCTGTCTGCTGCTTGCATCGTTGCCACCCCTGACGAGAGTTAGCGCCAAGCGACGCCCGATTATACGCCGCTCGGCAAGGCCGACAAGGATGGACGCAGCGCGAAGTCGACAACGAATGACTAACCTTTGAGTCCCGTCGTCACCACTCCTTGGATGATGTACTTCTGGGCGAGGAAAAAGACGATCACCATGGGAAGCACGTAGATTACGACGCCTGCCATCGTCAAGGTAATCAACGGGTTCTGGTGCGGATCGACGTAGGCGGTGGCGAGCTTGACCGCCAGGGTGGTAATGTCATCCGAAAGAAACAGGCTCGGATAAAGCCAGTCGCCCCAGACCCAGGTAAACGAAAAGATGACCGAGGCCGCGATCGCCGGCAGCGAGTTTGGCAGAAAGATCTGCCAAAAGATTCGGAATTTGCCGCAGCCGTCGACCTCGGCGGCGTCTTCGAGCTCGCGGGGAATACTCAGGAAGAACTGCCGGAACAGAAAGATGTGAAATGGACTCCCGGACAAACCCCAGAGAATCCACGGCCAGTACGAGTTGATTAGGTGAAAATAGGCGAAGACCATGTACTGCGGGACCAGCGTCACCAGGCCCGGCACCATCATCGTCGCCAGAACAATGCCGAAGAGCAAATCGCGTCCCGGCACTCCCCGATGACGCGAGAACGCGAATCCCGCGGCGGAGCTGGTGAACAGCGTCAACACGGCGAAGCTGGCCGACAGGATCACCGAGTGCATAACGTAGGTCAAGTACGGAAAGAACGTGACCGCGAGAAAGTAGTTCGCGAATTGGGGTACCGACGGCAGAATCGTAACCGGATACGACGCGTATTCCGTCTCTCGCTTGAGCGAGGTCAGAGCCAACCAGATAGTTGGCAGGGAGAAGACCAGCGCGAAGAGGATCAGGCCAAACAGGTTCACCATTCGACCAAGCCGTAGGACTGCGGCACGCCGGCCGGGCTCACGCGCACGAGTCCGCGCGGGGGCCGTCGATTGGGCAGTTGAGTCAGCGATCACCCTTTGCCCCCCTCGGTCTCCGCCTCGTAATACACCCAGTACCGCGAGCTGCGAAACACCGCCACGCTGAGCACGACGATAACGATGAAGAGAAGCCAGAGTAAGGCGGTACCGTAGCCAAATCGCTGGTTCGCGAAGACCTGAATGTAGACGTGAATAAGGTAATAGTAGTTATCGCGCGGAGGCATCGCGCTGAGCGTTCCACCCGCGAGCAGCAGCGGCGTCACCAAAACCTGGAGCGCGCCAATGATCCCGAGGATTAGCTCGAAAAAGATCACTGGCGTTAGCAGCGGAAGCGTCACGCTGGTGAACACCCTCCAGCGGTCCGCGCCGTCGATCTGGGCCGCGTCCTTCAACTCGTTGGGAACCCCCTGGAGTCCGGCGAGAAAGATCACCATGCCCCCGCCTACTCCCATCCAGAGCGTCAGGCCAATGAGAACGTACGTCGGATAGTCAACCAGCCAGTGGACCGCGACGTTTGGAAACGCGAGCTCGATTCCCGCGTTCAGCAGGCCGAAGTTCTGGTCCAAGAAAATCTTCCAGACCCAGACCGTCGCGACGACCGGTATAACCGTCGGAAGGTAGAACAGCGTGCGGAACGCTCCGCGCGCCGGGACCGCTTGATTTAGCATCACCGCGATCGCCAGCGCCAGCGCGATACCCAGCGGCACCTCTAGAATGGTGAAAAACGCGGTTCGGCCGAGCGCGAAAATGGCCTCGTTGTCCGCCGCGGCGCTTGCGTAGTTCTCGAGGCCGACAAATTTGAGGTGATCGAGGTTAAATCCATCGTAATTCGTGAACGAGGTCACGATTCCGATAATGAGTGGGAAGACTCCCAGCAAGAGAAATCCAATGATCCACGGACTGACGAACAGGTAGAACGACCGAGTCTCGCGCCAGGCTCGACCACGAAAACGTCGTTTCGTCGCGCTAGCCATCTGTTACCTTCACTTCGGAAAGTCGCGGCGTCTGGAACCTTCCAGGGCTTTGAATCGGGCGAGCACCTGCCCTGCCACCGCGCGCCCCGGCAACAGAGAAACACGGGGACACGGCAGCTCCTCCCCTTTCCGTGTCTCCCGTGCCCACGTCTCGGTGTCGCGCGCCGCGCGAGTTGCGCCCTTGCCGTGACCGTCGTATCGCCGCCTCACCTTGATGCGTGCTTCGTTGTGGTCGTCGCCTACTTGTAGAGACTCAGGTTCTGTTTGATGACCCCATTGACGTCGCTTTGCACGTTATCGAGGCATTTGTCGAAGGTGATCTGGCCCTTCAGAGCGGCTTCAAGATTCTTCTGCCACGAGCTCAGAAAGCTGTTCTGGCTCATGCTCTCGCCCGGATTAATGTAGGGATTGAATCGTACTTGAATCCCGGTGACCTTGAGCTCACCGTTGAGCACCTTCATGACTTGCTGCTGAAATGGTGTCTGGTTGGGCAGATATTGAAAGTGCGACTTGAGCGCGGGCACGCCCCACCCGCTTCTCGCGCGGTCCATCGCCGGCTCCCCGCCGAAGAAGTACTCGAAGAATTTCCACATCACGTCCGGATTCTTTGTCTTGGCGTGAGCTGAGCCGCCGGTCGCCGTGATGGTGGGATCCAGCACTTTCGGTCCCCACGTGGGAGCGGGCAACATCGCAAATGTGTCTTGCGGAGCCTTACCCTCGCCGACGGCGCCTTGGGCGACCGAGCCACCGTACCAGAATCCGTATTGGATAATCGCTTCCTGGCTCTTCGCAAACGACTCGCCGGCCCAGCTCGCGGGTGCGTTGAGTGGATTCCAGGCAATATTCGCCTTGGCCATGTTGAACCAGTACTGCATCACGTCCTTTGCTTCGGGCGCGGTCAAATTGAGCGCTGAGAAGTCGTCGTTGTAGAGACTCTTGCCTTCCGAGTTGAGCTGGACCTCGACGGTGCGATCAAACCAGCCGTCGGCGGTCGCATCGCCGCCGTATCCCATGATGACCGTCTTACCACCCTGCACCTTGGTGAGCTGCTTGGAAAGGGTTGCCATGTCTTGATAGCTGATCCGTTTGTCGTCAGAAGGCACCGCCACTCCCGCGTTAGAAAAAATCGTCTTGTTGACCCAGAGAGTGAGATCCGGCGACCAGTCCTTGACCATTCCGTAGATATTGCCCGAGCCGACATTGAGGCCGGAATACCAGTAGTTCTTACACACGTCGTGAAGGTCGTCGATTGCGAGCACGGTCGAGCTCTTGAAATAGGCGGTTAGATCGAAAAGTACCTTGCGGATGAGGTAACCCGGAACCTCGGGCGCCTGAAGGCGAAAGATGTCCGGCGGGTTGCCGGCCGTGGTCATGGCCATGAGGTGGACCGGGTCCGGATTGATCAGATTGATCTTGATCGAGGGATTGGCCTTTTCGAAGTCATCTTGCTCTTTCTGCGGGAACTCGCTGCGGTTGTACATGAAGGTGACGGTCGCGTGGCCCTGCTGGGCGGGCGCGGCCTGCGCTGCCGGAGCTGGGGTCGCCGTCGGGGCCGGCGCCGCCACCGTCGGAGCCGGGGCAGTCGTGGGCGCTGCCGCGGCGGTCGGCGCCGAAGCGGCAGCCTTCGTCGGAGCCGCCGACGCTTGGCCCTGCGGAGCCGAGGTCGGGGACGCCGCCGGTGACGAGCAGGCGGCGAGCGCCGAGCTGGCGGCGGCCAGCCCGAGCACGCCAATCAGTTTGCGTCGGCTAAGGACCGACCGAGTCATGGATGTCTCCTCCATATCCGATCTTGCACACTGGATACGCATTCCTCCGAGCATGGCGCTATCATAGCGCCCGCGTCGACACACGGGAATGACTTCGCGGCCACAATCGGCCAACCGCGGACACGCCCAGGATTACTCAGGCGCACTTCTCCGAACCGGGATCCGCCGTCAATCTATCCCATCGTC
>JAJPKB010000657.1 GCA_021323915.1 Chloroflexota bacterium
CCCCCCGTTCCCGGGCCCGCGCGTCGTCCGCCGGCGAACGCGGCGTAGCGTACCAAGCGGCGTGGGCTTACGTCAATCTACAGCCGGAATCCCGCGGCCACCGCGTCGCGGTAAAACATTCGCGCGGTTTCGAGGGAGTACTCGGCGAGGTCCTTGCCGATCAGGTCGAGCTTGCGCAGAATGTCGTTCGTCGCGGTGATGACGTGGCAGCCGATCCGGTCCGCCTGAAAGACGTTGAGCAGCTCGCGCGGGCTCGCCCAGAGCAGCTCGGCGTTCGGGCTCGCCCGCAAGATCTCGACGGCCTCGGCCATGATCGGCACCGGATCCCGCCCGGTGTCGGCGATCCGTCCGGCGAAGACCGAGACGTAGCACGGCGCCCCGCCCGCCACCGCCGCGGCCACCTCCTTCACCTGGCCAAGGGTCATCATCGCGGTAACGTTCACCTTGATCCCATCGTGCGACAGCAGGTGGACCAGGCCGTAGGTCGGCTCCCCGGAGGTGTTAGTGACCGGCACCTTGACGTAGACGTTCTCGCCCCAGGTCGCGATCTCCCGTGCCTGGCGCTCCATGCCGGGCGGATCGTCGGCGAAGACTTCGAAGGAGATCGGTCGATCGGGAATCGCCGCCAGGATGTCCCGCGCGAAGGCCCGGTAGTCGACGACGCCCGCCTTCCGCATCAGGGTCGGGTTGGTGGTGAAGCCCTTGACGTGAGGCTGACGGTACATCTCGAGCATCCCCGCCCTGTCGGCGCCGTCGGCGAAGATCTTCACCTTGAGCTCGCTCAGTTGATTCACCTGGCATTACTCCTTCCACTCGCCTGGCCGATAATCCAGGCCGCCGCCTCGCCGAGCGACGTCACCGTGTGATCCGGTGCGCCGCGGAGCGCCTCGGCGGCGTACCCGCGGTCGACGAAGACGGTCCGACAGCCAGCGTTGCGTCCGGCCTCGACGTCTCGCCAGCGATCCCCCACCATGAAGCTGCGCGAGAGGTCGACGGCGAAACGCGCGGTGCCGTCCAGCAACAGGCCGGGTCGCGGCTTTCGACAGGCGCACCCGTCGCGGTCGTCGTGGTAACAGACGAGGATGTCGCTCAGCGGCAGCGCGTCCAGCAGAGCGCGGTTGATCGCCTCGACCACCTCGCGTCGCTGGGTCCCGCGGGCGACGTCCGGCTGATTGGTGACTCCGATCAACACAAACCCGGCGTCCACCAGGGCGTCGAGCGCCGTTCGGGCGTCCGGCGTGATCCTCAGCTCGTCCAGGCTCGCCGGCGGACAGGGCGTACCGTCCCGCACGATCGCCTCGTTGAGGACGCCGTCCCGATCGAGGAAGACGGCCGGGCGCGATCCGGTCGACGGTCGAGCGGCTGATCCGCCGGTCACCGCACCGACTCCCACTTCGTCGCGGCCATCTTCAGGCTAGGGTGCGAGACCAGCAGGTGCCAGATCACCGCCTGGAACGCCTCGCTGTGCGGGGTGACGCGCGCGGGATTGACCGTCGGCACAATCACGCAGGCGTCCGCGACTTTCGCCGTGTAACCGCCGTTTCTCCCGACGATCCCGATCACTCTCGCGTCGACCTGCTTCGCGTAGGTCAGCGCCGCGACCAGGTTGGGACTCACGTTCTTTTCGAGATCGCCGCCGCCGACCGAGAGGACGAGCACCAGATCAGCCGCGCGGAGCCGGCTCACCCGGAGCCATGCCTCGAACGTCGACGCCCACCCCTCGTCGTTGGTGCGCGCGGTCAGCTCCGAGACGTTGTCGGTCGGCGCGTAGGCTTCGAGGCCGACGATCTTCCGAAAGTCGTTCACCGCGTGCGACGCGTTCGCCGCGCTGCCGCCCACGCCGAGGATGAACAGCCGCCCGCCCCGGTCCCGGGTCTCGGCCAGCAGCGCGACCGCGCGCTCGATCGCCTCGACGTCGAGCCGCTCGACGATCTGACCGACCTCCCGGAGATAGTCTTGCGCGAATGACATGGGCTCTCCTCCCCCGAGCAGCCGGCGCGTCTCGGCCAGGCCCTCGAACGAGCCGATCTCGTAGAAGCGCTCGGCGACCTCGTGCGCCGCGAGCTCGCCCCGCGCGAGCAAGTCCTGATACAGCGTCGCCAGGTCGTACGGCTGGCCCTCCGACACGGCGTCGAACGCGGTCCGGCGGAAGACGCCCAGCCCGTAGTCGATGTGCCGCATGGCCGCCGTCTGGCGTCGCTTGTCGTAGGCGACGAGTCGACCCTCCTCGAGTTGCACGTTGCTCCGGTCCCAGCGGCCGTCGTTTCGGTATACCGTCATCAGGGCGAGCCTTCCGCTTCGCTCGAACGCTTCCTGAGCCGCGCGGTAATCGCACGGCAGATACGAATCGCCGTAGACGACAAAGAACGACGGCCCGAGCAACGCCAGCGCGTTCTTGATCGCTCCCCCGGTTCCCAGCAGCGTCTGGCCGTCGAACGAATAGGTGACCGCCAGCCCGAAACCCGAGCCATCGCCGACGTACTCCCGAATCGCCTCGCCCAGGTGGCCGGCGCAGACCACGACCCGCGAGATCCCCCGCGACCGGAACAGCCGAAGCTGGTGCCCGATGAACGGCGTCCCGTTCACGTCGAGCAGCGCTTTCGGGATCGTGTCGGTCGCCGGACGGAGCCTGGTCGCCAGGCCGCCGGCCAGGATCGCGATCGGATACAAGCTCTCGCTCACGACAGCGCGATCACCCGGGTGCCCTCGAAGTCGAAGCGGAAGCGCACCTCGGGCAGTCCCGCCTCGCGCATCGCCCGCCGCAGCCGCACCTTGTCCTCGGCGTAGAACATCAGAAAGCCGCCTCCGCCGGCGCCGATCAGCTTTCCGCCAAGCGCCCCGTTTTGCCGGGCCAGTTCGTACCACTCGTCGATCTGGCCGTTGGACATGCGCGCCGAGCGCCCCTTCTTGTGCTC
>JAJPKB010000202.1 GCA_021323915.1 Chloroflexota bacterium
CCGACCTCGTAGAAGAAGACGTTGCAGGAGTCCGCGAGAGCGCTTTCGACGTCCTGGGGGCCGAATGCCTTTCGATCGAGCAGTCTAGTCATGATCGTCGGATCATACCGGTTCGGAACGGAGATGAAGCCACTGCAATCGATCGTCGTCTTCGGCGTGATGATCCCGTCATCGAGGCCTGCCGCGGCGGTGATGACCTGAAAGATTGAACCCGGAGGGTAGACCGCGGCGATCGCCTGATTCAGGAGGGGATGCCGAGGATCCTGGATGAGCTTCTGGTAATCGGCTTCGCTGATTCCGCCCGCGAACAAATTGTCGTCGTAGGAAGGCAGCGATACGAGCGCCAGCACCTGCCCGTTGCGAGGATCGATCGCGACCGCCGCGGCGACCTGATACCGCCCCAGACCTCGATTCAAGACGTCGGCAATCTCCTTTTGCAGTCCCGCGTCGACGGTCAGGATCAGGTTGTGCCCCGGTATCGGCTGGGTCAACCCGAGCGACTGGACTTCACGACCGGTCGCGTCGACTTCCATCTGCTCCTGGCCGGGCGTGCCACGCAAGACGTCCTCGAAGGTTCGCTCGATTCCCGTCTGGCCGATCGTGTCGACCGGACTGTAACGGTGGACCGGGTCGTCCTTCAGCCGCTGATATTGAGCGTCGGAGATTCGCCCGACGTAGCCGAGGATCGGGGTGGTGATCGCGCCGAGGAGGTAGTCTCGGATAGGTCGCGGCTCGACGTGTACCCCCGGCAAATCGCGATGGCGTTCTTCGATCTGGAACGCCACTTCCTGGGGAACGCTGTCCTTCACCGGAATGAAGTTGAACTGATTGGAGGGGTCAGCCTGAACGTCTTTGACGACCTCGGCAACCGGCATGCCGACGGCGTCGGCGAGGCGCTGCAGAACCACCTGACGCTCGCCACCGGTGGGCAGGTCGGCCGGCACGACGCCCACGCTGTAGCTCGGGCTGTTGCGCGCCAGTACCGCGTGGTGGCGGTCGTAGATCACACCGCGCGGTGGAGCGATCGTCATGATCCGGAACCGATTGTTGTCCGCTTGTTCGCGGTAGAAGGCGCCGTCGACGATTTGCAGCCGATACAGTTGGATCAGCAGCGCGGCCATCGCCAGCAGAATGAACGCGGATAACCAGGAGACCCGAGAGTGTTCGGATTTCTGGTCTTCGTGCTCTTCTTCTTCGATCGGCTCGAGCGGATCATTGAGAGAAGTAATCGGCTCCACGTGCCCCCGCGGTGGACAACGACGTTAGGCTTGCTCGGCTTCCATTTCGCGTAGCTGCTGCTGTAGCTCCTCGACGGTCCGCCGGAGGCGGTCGGCGGCCAGCGCGCGCAGTCCAGCGATCTCGGCGCGCAAAGAAGCGAACTCGGAATCGACGTGGCTCCGCAGGGTTCCGGATTGGTCTTGCGAATCGCGCTTGCCGATTTGGATGGCGCTCTCGACCTGGGAGAGCGCGGAATCGAGCTGGTGTCGTCCCTCGTCGAGCCGTTCGATGCGCCGCTCGGATTCGTCGATGCGCCGCGTCGCGCTCTCGATGCTCGCTCGGAGGTCGTCGACGGCCGTGGCGATGCTGGTCAATCGCTCGTTCAACTGCCAGAGCGAGGCGTACGCCTCGTCGATGCGCGCGCTCTGCGCGTCGATCGCCTCGGCGGACCGCTTCTGGGCGGCGCGGTCGATCTTGGCCTGGGCATCGATGCGGCCGATTTCCTGGTTGATGACTTCGAGATCGCGGCCCATGCTCGCGACTCGTTGAGCACTGATCTCGGTCCGATCGGACGTCGCCGCGATCTGTCTAATCAGCTCCGACAATGGCCTCAGGCGTTCCTCGGCCCGCCGCATCCAATCTTCGATGCTCTGACGCACGTCGGAAAGCTCGCGGGTAAGGCGAATGTCGAGAAGTTTCTGCTGACCGTCGACCCGGACGATCTCATCGTGTTGCTTTTCGGCCACTTGCTCGGCGACCGACTGGAAGTTGCCGAAACGGCGACTGATCTCGTCGGCGATGATCAGGCGGTTCTGGAGGCTCGTCTGCGAGCGTTGAATCTCATCAAGCGCCTGGGCAATCGGCGCGCGGGCGTCTCGCTCGTGACGGAGCTCTTCGGCGAGGGCGGCGAGACGTCCGTTGATCGCTTCCGTCGCGCGGCCAAGCCCCTCGATGCGCTGAAACAGGTCGGCGAGCTGGCGGAGCTCACGGTCATGTTGGGCGCCCTGAACCTGGTCGGCGCGGATCTGAGCGTCGACGTGCTCGTTGACCACACGCTCGATCGCCGCGACGCGATCGCCGAGCTGGGTGATGGTGTCGGCGCTGGCGTCACCGTCCAGGCGTTTTCCGACCTCGGTCAGGTGCGTGACGACCGCCTGCTGATCGCGCATCTCATCGCGTATCTGCTCGATAAGACGCGTGAGCTGAATCAAACGTTCGTGGTCGTTCTGGCGCTGCTCTTCCAACCAGCGGATCAGGTGATTACCGTCGGACGGCGAAGGCGAGGACACATCCGGTCGCACCCAGTCTCTCCATGGCCGACGCGTCGTCAGCGGCGAGGTCGGCTCTCCGATGATACCACAGTGTCAGCCGACGGTGCAGATCGGGGTGATGCCCTGGATGTACCAGTCAACCTTTCCGCAGACGTTTCCGTGGACCACGCCGGGCGGGACTTTGAAGTCCCGAACCGGCAGGTGCAGGTACTGGTGGGCTGCCGGGGCGTAGGTGTGCCAGATCGCGCCCGCCGAAAGCACGCCCTCGGTTGCCTTCATCGGCGTGCCGTCGGTATTCCCGACCCAGATCGCAATCGCCAGGTCCGGCGTGTAGCCGATCGTCCAGGCATCCTGCTCGAACTGGGTGGTGCCGGTCTTGACCGCGGCGGGGCGGTCGATGTTGAGCGCGCCACCGGGCGCAAACGTGAAGTGGCGAGCGTGGTCATCGGTCAAGCTGCTGGTGATGAGATAGGATGCCTGCGGCGAGACCACCTGAATGGGCGGTGGCGCGTGGTACTGATAGACCACGTTTCCGCTCGAGTCGGTGATCTTCAGGATCGCGACCGGCTCGTAGCGACGCATGCCCAGCACCCGATCCTGGAGCGGGACCGGCTCGCCAACCATGTAGCCGTCGTTCGCGAACGCGGAGTACGCGAACGCCATGTCGAGCGGTGTGACGTCGGCGGCGCCGAGGGTCAGCGTCAGCCCGTAGCGGTCGGGATCGGTCATCGAGGTGATGCCCATCGCGTGGGCGGTGTCGTCCATCGCGTGGACGCCCACCCGCTGGAGCAGCTTCACCGCGGGAATATTCAGCGAGCTGCCGAGCGCCTCGCGCAGCATGACCGGTCCGTGGAACTGGAAGTCGAAGTTGTTTGGAACGTACGGGCTGAGGCCCGGACCCCGGTCGAACGCGGTCTTGACGTCGTAGACGATCGAATCCGGGACGTATCCCTTCTCGTAGGCCGTGACGTAGTTGAAGGGCTTGGCGGATGACCCCGGTTGACGCAGCGAGGTGCAGACGTTGACCTGACCGTCGATGCTCTGGTCCCAGTAATCGAGGCTGCCGACCATGGTGAGGATTTCACCAGTGGCCGGTTGCATCGTGACGACACACGCGTTGTGTGCGTTCATCTCTTGCCGAATTTGATTGATCCGCTCCTGGGCTTTCTGCGTCGCGATCTCCTGGAGGCCGTAATCCAGGGTGGTCTGAATTCGCCAGCCCCGGTCGTAGAGGGCATCGCGGCCATACCGCTGCTGGATCAACTGCGTGACGTAGTTGACGAAATGAGGCGCTTTGATCGGGAAAGTCGGGGTCTGGAAGTGAAGTGGCTCTCGCTTGGCCTGGTCGGCCTGCGCCTGGGTGATGTATCCGTGATAGACCATGCGGTCGAGGACATACGCCTGGCGTGCCTTGGCGGCCGGAAGGTTGTGGATCGGATCGTAGTCCGACGGGGCCTGGGGCAGGCCGGCGAGCATAGCGCACTGAGCGAGGTCGAGCTGGCTGACCGGTTTGCCGAAGTACGACTCGGCCGCCGCCCCGACACCGTTACTGAAGTTGCCGTAGTCGACCTCGTTGAAGTACATGGTCAGGATTTGCGACTTCGAATAGGTCTGGGTGAGCTCAACCGCGAAGATCGCTTCTTTGATTTTACGATCGAGCGTCTGCGACTCGCGCTCCTGGAAGTTGAACAGGACGTTACGCGCGAGCTGCTGGGTGAGCGTGCTCGCTCCGCTGACAATCTCGTGATGGGTGGCGTTCTGGGCCAGCGCGCGAAAGATCGAAAGCGGGTCGACGCCCGGGTTGGACTCGAACGTCGGGTCTTCGACGGCGATCGTTCCTTCGATCAAGTAGCGTGGAATCTGGTTCAGATTGACTACGATCCGCCGTCCCTGGTTAGGATCTATCAGCTCGTAAAGTAGAACGCCGTTGCGGTCGTAGATCCGGGTCGTCTGAGGCACGGGCTGACTCATCACCTGGATGACCGGTGGAATGTCGCGCGAGAAGTAGGCGATGGTGGCGTAGGCGGCCAGGGGCAAGATCACCGCGAGGGTGAACGCGACCAGGAAGACTGCCGACAGAAGGACCCGAGTCACCGTACCGGCATCCGACAGCCGGAAGGAGCGAATCGACGAAAAAAGATCGTTCGGGCTCCGCCAGGTGCGGGGGCGACGAGAGCGCCGTCGGACGAAGAAGTCGCCGTTTGGGGATTGGGAATTCCAAGAGGACATGCTAGGAACCTCGTTGCGTCAGCCGAGAGACTGTCCGGGGCGAAGCCGCGCGACCGCGATTCAGCCCTTCGCTCGGGCGGATGCAAAAGCCGCGCCAGCCGGTGGCCGGAGGCCGTATCGACAATCGGAGGCCTGCCATGTTAAAATATCCAGGCTGGTAAACGCGCCGACGTAGCTCAGTGGTAGAGCAAGTGTTTCGTAAACACTAGGTCGAGGGTTCGAATCCCCCCGTCGGCTCCCAGGTAGCCTGCGCCGGTTGAGGCAAGAAGCCGAATCGGGGTACGGGCTTTTTCGTTCCCGTACCCCGATTCGGCTTCTTGCCTCCTGATATCCTGACTGTCTGCTCTACCGTGCGGGTCGGATGTTCTGGTTGACGTGGAATAGATTGTCGGGGTCGTAGGTCGCTTTGATTTGGGCCAGTCGGGCGTAATTCTCGCGGTACGCCGCGCGGACCAGGTCCTGGCCCTCATCCATGATCATATTGACGTAGGCGCCGCCGGCCGAATAGGGGTGTAGCGCCTGCCAGTAGTCACGGGCCCACCCGATCATCGCCTGGTTATCGGCCGGATCGGGCGTCACACCCACGATGACCTCGGCGAAGTCAGCATCGCGGAAGCTGAACGCAGTGTCGCCCGCGGACACGCGATGCGCCGCGCCATTCACCGGATAGAGGTGCATCGTCGAGTGCATGGTCGGCAGCTGCTCGGCGTACCCTCGGTGCAGCGAGATTGCCTCGTCGGGCAGATCGCGGAAGAAATCGGCCTTCCAGTACCATTGCAAGCCGGGTGGGTAGAGCCCGTCAAAGAGCGATTGCAGCACCGGAAAGGGAATCGGACCGGCCAAGTCCACGATCGGTGGTCCGAAGGCGCGTATGGACGCGAATCGATCGGCCGCCTGATCGAGCGGACCGGTGTAGCACCACACGATCGCGCACACTTTCTGACCGTGCAGCTTTTCGGGGAAGTGTGGCGACGGGGGCACGGTGACGAAGCCGAACCATCCGTTGATATCTTCCGGCGCGCTTCGGATGAAGTCTCGCCAGAACGGCAGCAGCTCCGACGCGAATTCAAGCGGCCACATCATCGGCCCGCCGTAGACCACGCCGACCGGGTGAAGCCGGAAGAGAAACGACGTGACGACGCCGAAATTCCCGCCTCCGCCGCGCACTGCCCAGAACAAATCGGCGTTCCGGTCGGCGTTTGCCGTCACCAGTCTGCCGTCGGCCAACACCACGTCGACTTCGAGCAGATTGTCGATCGTCAGGCCGTGGGCTCGCGTCAGATAGCCGATTCCGCCGCCAAGGGTGAGCCCCCCGACGCCCGTGCTTGAGATGAATCCGCTTGGCGTTGCCAGGCCAAACGGGTGGGTGGCGTGATCCACGTCACCCCAGGTACAGCCTCCCTCGACCCTGACCGTGCGGGCGTCCGTGTCGACTCGAATACCCTTCATCGACGAAAGATCGATCACTAAACCGCCGTCGCAGGTTCCGAGGCCCGGACCGCTGTGGCCGCCGCCCCGCACGGCCAGCGGGACCGCGTTGGCCTGGGCGAAGCCAACCGAGGCAATGACGTCCGCCACGTCGACACAGCGGGCGATTACCGCCGGCCGGCGGTCGATCATCCCGTTGTAGACGCGCCGCGACTGCTCGTACCCCTCGTCGCCCGGAACGATGACTCGGCCGCGGATCTGGGTCTGGAGCTCCTGGATCGCGGTTTCCAGACGCGTCGCCTCGTGATTTTGCACCATCGCATACTCCGTTCTGTTGTCTTCTTCTGTCTTTTCGCACCGGATCTCGATAGAACCGATGCGCGATGAAGTGAGAATACTTTGCCCCCCGTTAGCGAATCGTTACGAACGGAGAAGACCGCGGAAATCGGATGATGACGATGCCACTGGTCAGTGTTAGCTGGCCGTTAGAACATCGTGGGCGGCTCGAAGGTCCGGCGTTTCGAATCCCTCGGTGAATCGCGCGTAGAGCGAGGCCAGCTGCTCGCGCGCCAGGTCAAACTCGGGCCGCCCGCGTCGCATCTGTGCCAGCGTCGTCGTGGCACGCAGCTCCAGCGACAAAGCGCGTTGGTCCCGCGCGATCTCGATGGCGCGAAGCAGCTCCTGCTCGACAACGGGAACGTCCACGCCGAGGTGGTTCAGCAAAGCCCCTCGAAGTCGGTGCAGCTCGGCGTTCCACCAGCACTCGGACCGGGCGTGGGCGTCGGCGAGGGCTTCGTCGACGGTGATCAACCCCTCGGTCACCCGGCCGGCCCTGACGCAGACTCGAGCGAGGAGCGATTGATAGTAGGGGAGGCGCAGCCGAGACCCGGTTCCCAGGAACTCGACGATCGCCGCGCGTAAGCTCTCGATGCTTTCCGTGCTGGGTTTCTCCGCCGCCCTCGCGTAGGTTACCAGGATCGCCGCCCAGGCACGGTAGTACGGTGCTGCGGCGGCGTTCGCGAGGGCCAGAGCTTCGTCGGCGGTGGCCCGCGCGACGACCGGCTCCGCCGCCCACTCCTGGAGCATGGCCAGGTATGAAGCGGCTAGCGCCTGGTTAAACGGCTGCCGAAGATCGTGCGCGAGCTCGGCTACCACTCGACAGCGCTGCACCGCCAGGGTGGGAAAACCTCGGCACCACAGCGCATGCGACTGCCACGCGCGAGCCAGCACGATATAATTGACGCCCTGCGACTCCTCCAGGTCCCGAAGCTGCAGCTGATCCGGGACCGCGGTAATATCCTCGAATTGGTCGCTTGCTTCACGAAATTCACCACGGTGCAATCGAGCGCCGATCAACATCAACTTCGCGAAGTGCGGAGGCGCGCGATTGAAGGCTTGCTGGTGAAGCTCGTAGAGAGTGCTGGAAAGCGCGTGCACGGCGGAGAGTTTCCCCTGAACGACGGTAAGCGACTGCAATCCGTAGTACACCTGGACTCGCTGGCGCTCGTCTCCGACGGAGTCGCACAGCGCCAGCGCCCGACTCAGCGCGTCCTCGACCTCGGGCGCCGCCCAGCCCTTCGTCACTCGGTAGAGCGATGCGAGCGCGAGCTGAAGATTCAGCTCCAGCCGGTCGCGCTTCGCGCCGGTGGGTAGTCGGCCAAGTAACGCGCGCGCACGCGAAAGCAAGTTAATCGCGTCGTGGTGCGCGTAGACCCGCTGAGCGGCGGCGGCGGCCTGCCGATAAAACGGGATGGCCTGCTCGGCCTCGTCGGCCCGCTCGAGATGCGCCGCGATCTGGCCGCAGACCGTGTCGAGGTCGTCGGCGTAGAGCGTCTCGAGCGCCCGCGCGATCGCGCGATGAAATTGCTGCCGACGCGGTGCGCTGACCTGCGCGTAGGCGACCTCGCGGAGCTTATCGTGGGTAAAGTCGTAGGCGCTGGCGCCCTGCTCGCGGACGATCCTTCTTTGCCAGAGCTCATCCAGGGCGCGAACGGTAGTGTCTTCATCGCCCTGGGTGGCCTGAATCAGGACGTCGAGCCGAAACTCGCGGCCAATCGCCGCGGCAAGGCCGAGGATCTCCCGCGCCGGCTCAGAGATTTGGGCGAGGCGGCCGGCGATAACCGCGTGGACGCGCGGGGGCAGCGTGTGCGGCTCGGCGGCCAGCAAGTCCACCGGCCGGTCCGCCGATGACGATCGGGTCGCCGCGTGCTCGACCTCGGCACGAACCATCTCGAGGACGTAAAGCGGGTTGCCCTCGGTCTCTCGAAAGATCCGCCGCGCGCCTTCCGGGTCGAGCTCGCGACCGGCGACGTGAGCCGCCAGCCGAGTCGTCTCGGCGATGTCGAGGGGATGCAGGGCTATCTCCAGGACGTCCACGGCGCTGCGAAGGTGGTGGAGCATGGTATTGAGTGGGTGCCGTGGCGGAACCTCATCGGCGCGGATGGTTCCGACGAGCATAAGCCGCGCCCGCGGCTCAAAGCGCAGGAGAAAGTGCAGCCATTCGATCGTCTCCTGGTCGCACCACTGGAGGTCGTCGACGACGAGCAGTAGCGGCGATCGCCCGGCAAGCACCGCCCGGGCGAGCGACTCGAAGAAGCGCTGGCGTTGACCGTACTCGGTGATAGGCTCCGGATGGCCGAGGGTGGGATTCTCGGTCGTGAGCTCGGGGAGCAGCCGCGTGACCTCAGTGAGCCAGACCGGATCAAGCCGCTCAAGGTTCGGACGGATGCTGCCGCTCCGGAGCAGGTTTGTGACCGGCGCGAGCGATAGCTGCCCCTCGGCGGGATAGCAGCGCGTCGAGGCGATGCCGCCGCCTTGCGCTTTGACCCAGGCAGTAAGTTCCTCGGCGAGTCGCGACTTGCCGATGCCGGCTTCACCGGAAATGAGCGCAATGCGCGGTGTCCGTCCGGTCGCCTCTCGCCAGGTGGCCTGAAGCAGCATCCACTCGCGCTGCCGTCCGACGAGCGATCGGGCCGCGGGCGGGGTCGGCCGAGGCGCACCGTTTTGCGAGCGCTCCGGATACATCCGTAACAACTGCTCGTAGATCTCGCGAGTCGCGGGACTGGGAGAAACGCCGAGCTCGTGGGAAAGCGCGCTCGAGCATTCGTGGTAGACGCGTAACGCCTTTGCCCGGTCATGTTTCTCGGCAAAAAGGCGCATCAGGGTGCGCGCGGCGCTCTCGTCGAGGGGATCAGACCGGGCGAGCTGCTGGGCGTACGCGATTGCTTCATCCACCTGGCGCTGCTCTTCCAACACTCGCACCAGGCTGCCGAGCGCCCAAAGCCACCGGTCGCGCAGCCGTTCGCGCTCGGGCGCGATCCAATCGTCGTAGCAGGCAGGAAAGAGGTCCCCGCGGTAGATCGCTACCGCTTGTTCCAATGCGATGCGGCGTGTGGCCGAGTCGGCAGCTCGCTCGGCCTCTTCTGCCCGACTCAGCGCACTTTCGAAGTCGGATACATCCAGCTTCACCTCCGCGTCCTGGCGCCATGACACGGTGCTCGCATCGATTGCCAGGAAGCGGCCGACGTCGGGCACCGAGCGTCGGAACTGATGGAGGAGCTGGCGCAGGTTATTCCGAGCCTGGGAGTCGCTGGCGTCCGGCCAGAAAACGCTGGAGAGATGCTGACGCGTGTGCGAGCTACCCGCGCGGAGCGCGAGGTAAGCCACGAGAGATTGCAGACGAGACGCGTGGGGCATCGCCACCGGCTGATTCCGGGAACGCAAGGAAAACCCGCCGAGAAGCGACAATTCCAGCCGAGGGACCACCGAGCGATGCTCCTTTGTGATACCTTTTCTCGGCCAAATTGATCCGTCGAGCGACACCGAGACGATGCTCGTGATTATACCTGATGTATCACGCGTACGATGAGCAGACGACCGTCGCGCGTAGCCGCTGGCATGCCCGGTGCAGTCGGGTGCCCGAATTGGCTATCGTCGCCGTCACGGATCTCCGGAATCCGGTCAGCCTTCCGGTCACATTTGCGGTATAGTGATCTACGAAAATCCCCGCATCCGAGTGTCGCGGGGGCAGTGGTGAGCGCCCCGTGAAAGTGTTCGTCGCCCGACAGCCGATATTCGACCGTCGGCGTACCGTCCAGGCGTATGAGCTCCTCTTTCGCTCGGGCGGGGAGAACGCCTTCCTCCACACCGATGGCGATCTGGCTACCCAGTCGGTGGTGAGTCACGGGGTTCACGTTTTCGGGCTCGACGAGCTGACCCACGGGCGGCGCGCGTTCATCAACTTCACCCGGTCCTTGCTTGTCCGCGAGACGGCGACGCTCCTTCCGTCAGACAAGGTCGTCGTCGAGATTCTGGAGACGGTCGAGCCCGACGAACAGGTCATCCGGGCGTGCCGCGCTCTGAAACAGCGAGGCTATCGCCTGGCGCTAGACGACTTCGTAGCCCGAGAAGGCTATGATCCCCTGGTCGCGCTCGCCGACTTTGTCAAGGTCGACTTCCGGTTGAACCAGGGCTCCCAGCGGAGCGCGCTTGCCCGATCGTTGCGCCCGCGCGGCGTTCGCCTGATCGCCGAGAAGGTCGAGTCTCCCGAGGAGCTCGCCGAAGGAGTGTCGCTGGGTTACGAGCTCTTCCAGGGCTACTTCTTCTGCAAGCCCGAGATCGTGTCGCGCGAAGACATCCCGGTCAATAAGCTGCATTACCTTCGCTTTCTCAGAGAGATCAATCGACCGGACGTCGACTTCGACGCTCTCGAGTCGCTCATCAAGCAGGACGTGGCTCTTTCGGTCAAGCTGCTGCGCTACATCAACTCGGCCTGGTTTGGCTTGTCCAGTCGCGTCACGTCGCTCCGACACGCTCTCGTCCTGCTAGGCAGCCGGACCTTGAAACAGTGGGCATCGCTCGTGGCGGTGACGGCGATCGCTAGCGGCAAGCCCGCCGAGCTGGTCGTGACGAGTCTCATGCGGGCCACGTTCTGCGAGCGTCTGGCCAAGCCGTCGCGCCTGGGGAGCCACGCGTCAGATCTCTTCCTGGTAGGGCTCTTCTCTTCGATCGACGCGCTCATCGATCGACCGTTGGAGGAGGTGCTGAGCCAGGTTGCCGTATCCGACTCGGTCCGCGATGCGCTCCTGGGAGGGGCGAACCCGCTGAGCCGCGTGTACAATCTGGTTCTCACGTACGAGCGCGGCGATTGGGAACGCGCGGCAGAGCTGGCCCGAGAGCTCGACCTCGACGAGAGCATCCTTCCGGAGGCCTACGATCGTTCGGTTCAGTGGGTCGATCAGGTGCTCGGTTCCTGACCGGGGGCGACGGCGAGAGCGGGCCTTTCTCGATTGATCGCCAGAGCAAGCGGGGGGGCCAGCAGCGGAACGTGGCCTGCAAAACAGGCGGTCGGCCGACTCTTGACGAGCGAGACAAATTCACTGTAATATTGTATGCTGTGATTGAAGAACTTCGTTGGGCGCGCCCAGATTCAAGCTCTTTCGTTTGGCGCGCCGCGCTCGATCCAGCGCGCCCGGTTCGGGCGGGCCGGTTGGCTTTCCCACCGTGGTGGAGTGAGCCGCGCAGAGCATAGGTGGAATACGACCGTACCAAGGGGCTGTCCCACCCGATCGACGGCGTGCGGGCGGCCCGCATAGTAAAGCATCAACGGGTGTTTTTCGCTTCCCTCCGTGGGCGTCGTCGAGGTAATGCCGCGACGTATCCGCGAGCTGAATCGGGAGCGGATAGCGCCCGTTTTTTGTTGGAGGGAAGATGTCCGATACCGCGGCGGTGATCCTGGCCGCCGGTCAGGGCACGCGAATGCGATCGGAAACCCCGAAAGTGCTCCATCGGATCGCCGGTTGCCCGCTGGTTGGGTACGTCGTCGCCGCCGCGGTCGAGGCGGGCATCGGCCGAGTCGTGGTCGTCGTCGGCCACGGTGCCGCGCAGGTCGAAGATGCGCTTGGCGACGCGGTCGAGACCGTTCGCCAGACCGAGCTCAAGGGAACCGCCGACGCGGCGCGACGAGCCGGCGAAGCGCTTCGGGGTGACCCCGGTGTCTCCGACGTGCTGATCGCCCATGGCGACTGTCCGTTGCTGACCGGTGCGTTGTTTCGAGACCTGATCCGTCGACGACGGGAGACTGGCGCACTGATTGCCCTGGTCACCTCTCCAACCGACGATCCGCGCGGATACGGTCGAGTGATCCGCGGTCCGGACGGTCAGGTGGAAACGATCGTCGAGGAGGCTCAGGCGAGCGAGGAACAGCGGGCAGTGCGTGACGTTAACGCGGGCGTGTACTGCATCGAAGCCGGCTGGCTCTGGAAACATCTGTCGGCGATTCAGCCCTCGGCGTCGGGTGAGTATTACCTGCCCGATCTCGTTGGCCTGGCGGTGGGCGAAGGCGCCCTGGTCCAGGCAATCGAGGCGCCTCCGACGGTGACGGCCGGCGTGAACGATCGCGTCCAGCTCGCCGCGGCAGCGTCGATCATTCAGGAGCGCCTGCGACGCGAGCTGATGATCTCGGGAGTCACTCTAATTGACCCCGCGACAACCTACCTGGACCGAGGAGTAACTGTCGGACGGGATACGGTGGTCTATCCGGGTACGGTGCTCGAAGGCGCGACAACGGTGGGGGTGGGCTGCCGGATCGGGCCCCACACTCGGATCGTGGATTCGACGATCGGCGACGGAGCGGTCGTTGAGATATCGGTGGTCGAGAGCTCCCGAGTCGGCGACAACGCGCGGATTGGTCCGTTCAGCCACCTCCGCCCCGGCGCCTGGATCGAGAGCGAAGTGGAACTCGGCAACTTTGCCGAGGTGAAGAATTCGCGAATCGGCGCTCGGACGAAGGTCCACCACGTGAGCTACATCGGCGACGCGCGAGTCGGCGAAGACGTGAACGTCGGAGCCGGAACGATCACCACGAACTTCGACAGCGAGACGGGAACCAAAAACCAGACGGTCGTCGAGGACGGTGCGAGTCTCGGGTGCGACACGATGCTGGTCGCGCCGGTCACTGTCGGAAAGAAGGCGATGACCGGGGCTGGATCGGTCGTGACTCACGACGTCGAGCCCGGGGTGGTCGTCGTGGGCGTGCCGGCCCGTCCGTTGCGGCCTCGTCGCGACCGGCAACATTCTGGAGGGTAGTTTTTGGAATCTGATAGTCCTGGCGTTTACCTCTGGCTCATTTTGATCGTCGCGACCGCGGTGTTCGCGTTCGCTTCGGTCGCGGAGGGCGCGATCGGCTCGCTCAGCCGGGCGCGCGTTCAGCGACTGGCCGATCAGAATGAGCAGGCAGCGAAACGTATCGTCGAGTTTGCCGAACGCCCCGCGAAGTATCTCGCGACCCTCGCGGTGGTGAAGCCCGCCGCGTTGATCGCGGCGGTGATCGCGAGCATACAGCTCTTGGATCGCATTCCACCTGGATCGAGCACGCTGGTGGTCTGGATTTCGGCCTTCGTCGTCGCCTTGCTTCTCGGCTGGGTCGCTCCGCACGCCGCGGCGACCGATCATCCGGAGAACGTCGCATCGGCTCTCGCGTTTCCGATCCGAGTGTTGTCGTTCGTCGTCGGGCCGTTGGCCCGCGTCGTGTCCTGGACGACCGATCGGCTTTCCTGGCTTCTTGGCGCCGGTCCGGCCCCCGAGGGACCGCTGGTTACCCCGGCCGAGCTGAAGGTGATGGTGGCGGCCAGCGAGGAGGAAGGGCTGATCGAGCGACAGGAGCGAACGATGATCGACAACGTCCTCGAGCTCGAAGAGAAGACGGTGCGCGAGGTGATGGTTCCCCGTCCGGACATCGTCGCGCTCCCCACCGCGACGTCCGTCCGTGGCGCGGTCGACACCTTCGTTCGCGAGGGGTACTCGCGACTCCCGGTCTACCGCGACACGATTGACGACATCGTCGGGATTCTTTATGGTAAGGATCTGCTGCCGCTGTCGATGTCCGGTCGGCTGGACGATCGAGTTGGCGACTTCGTGCGGCCAGCCTACTTCGTCCCCGAATCGAAGAAGGCAGGCGACCTGCTCCGCGAGCTCCAGCAGCTCCGGGTCCACATCGCCATCGTCGTGGACGAGTACGGCGGGACGGCCGGGATGGTGACGA
This sequence comes from Chloroflexota bacterium, assembly GCA_021323915.1. Taxonomy (GTDB): domain Bacteria; phylum Chloroflexota; class UBA6077; order FW602-bin22; family CADDYW01; genus JAJPKB01. The sequence goes on from JAJPKB010000202.1 coordinate 14,188, forward strand.
TCGAGGACGCCCTCGAGGAGATCGTCGGCGAGATCCAGGACGAGTTCGACACCGAGGAGCAGAAGATCGTCAAGGTCGACGACGGCGAGGCGCTCGTTGACGGCGGAGTCAGCATCGACGACGTCAACGAGGAGCTCGGACTGGACCTATCCGCGGAGGAAGTTGACACGATCGGTGGGCTCGTCCACGAACGGCTGGGACGGATTCCGGTGGTCGGCGACCGGGTGGAGATGGACAGCGCCCTGCTCACGGTCGTATCCTCGAGCGGTCGGCGAGTGACTCGCGTGCGGGTCAAAAAGCGGCTGAACGACTCGCCGAATGGGTCGGGCGGCGCGAACGGCGTCCGCGCCGCGCGCGGGCCGGAGTGAGCCGGCAGGACTGAGGGGCGAGCCTGACGTGTCGAAGGGACGAGATACGGCTGGGAACGATCGAGCGGATCGGCTCGGGATCGACGCGCCGCGCCCGGAGGGCGCATCGGAGGGGGTAGCGCTCGGCGAGTCCACGATCGCGGAGCTGGTACAGCTAGCCGAGCAGGCTCGCGAGTCGGCTTACGCCCCGTACTCCCGATTCAAGGTGGGCGCGGCCGTCCTTTGCGAATCGGGAAGGATCTACCTTGGCGTCAACGTTGAGAATGCCTCGTACGGACTGACTATCTGCGCGGAACGTGCCGCGGTCTTCGCGGCGGTGACCGCCGGCGAGCGAAAGATCCAAGCGATCGCGGTCGTCACGGACGCCGACCGACCAACTCCGCCCTGTGGCGCATGCCGCCAGGTTCTTCATCAGTTTGGCGGCGAGGCTCTGGTGATCGCCGCGAACCGGGCGGGCCGGCGACAGACATGGCGCCTCGACGACCTGCTCCCGGAGGCTTTCAGCCTGGGATCGGCCGAGTGAGCGCATCGCGTCCGCGACGCCGGGATCTCCTGGCGCGGGCGGTAAAGGCGATCATCCTGGCCACGTTGCCGGCGGTGCTGACCACCGGGGATAGCTCGCTCTTCGACGCGATCCACCCGGGCGGCGTGGCCCCGGCGATTCCCCGAACGATCGAAGGCGTCCATACCCGGCTGACCGACGAGGTCGAGCCCTGGAAGATCTCGCGCACGCTGGAGATGGTCCAGCAGATGGGCGCACGGTGGATCGTCGAGCTATTCCCCTGGGCCTACATGGAGCCAAAGCCCGGATCGTTCGATTGGACCCACCCGGACATGGTGATTCGCGACGCCAACCAGCAAGGGCTGGAAGTCATCGCCCGGCTCGACTTCGTGCCGGACTGGGCCCGGCCGGCAGGATCGACGCCGCGGCTACTGCCCGAAAGCAGCTTCGGGCACTACGCGAGCTTCGTCGCCCAGTTCGCCCACCGGTACCGCGACGCGGTCAAGTACTTCATCATCTGGAACGAGCCGAACACCAGCTTCGAGTGGGGCTTTCGGCCGGTCAGCGCCGCGTCGTACGTGAATCTGCTTGCCCTGGCGTCGGAGTCGATCCGGGCCTCGCATCCAAATGCCATCATCCTGCCGGCCGGCCTGGCGCCGACCGTCGAGCACAGCGATCTGGCGCTCGAAGATCTGACGTTCCTTCAGCAGATGTACGATCACGGGGCGGCGCGCTACTTCGACGCGCTGTGCGCGCACACCTACGGCTGGAAGTTCCCGCCGGACGATCCCCCGCGCGAGGACCGCCTGAACTTTTCGCGCGTGGAGCTACTGCGCCAGGTCATGAAGAAGAACGGCGACGCGGCCAAGCCGGTCATCATCACCGAGGCGGGATGGAACGACAGCCCCCGCTGGACCAAGGCGGTGCATCCCGGGCTCCGAATCCGCTACACCCTGCGGGCCTACCAGAAGGCTTTCACCGAATGGCCCTGGCTGCAGGCGCTGTGCATGTGGGTCTTCCGACTTCCTGCCCCGGCCCACGACTACAACGATTACTTCACCTTCGTCGACGTCAACTTCCGCGAGAAGCCGATTTACAAGGCGGTGCAGGCCAGCGCGAGCGCCTGGGTGCGTTGAGAGCACCCATTTCCTTGACGCTTTTTAATGCCCCGTGCTAGACTCCCACCAACTGCCGGGGGGGCGGTTCCAGCGCTCCGCCGCCCATTTTATGAACGACGGCGCGGGCGGCCCCGAGGCATCGATCTTGTCTCTCTCAATGTTGCTTCTCCCGGTTAATGGTGTTTCGCGGATCCCGATTCGGGATCTCTCGCTCGGGGAGGGACCAGACGCCGTCGGGCCGAGCGGAGCGCGGCGGACGGTTCTCGGGCGTATCGCGTGTCTCGACGCATGACGTTGAGGTCAGGGCTATACCCCGCGCCGCGGGGGCAAGGAGGGCCGTACAGGTGTTTTCTGGATGCCTCGTCGCGATGATTACTCCGTTCCGCGACGGAAAGATCGACGAGCCCGGGCTGCGTCGGCTGGTCGACTTCCACCTGGAAAATGGAACCGACGGGCTCGTCCCGTGTGGGACGACTGGCGAGTCGGTGTCGATGACCGAAGAGGAGCAGCTGCGGGTCATTGAGATCGTGGTGGAGACGGTGAACAAGCGGATTCCGGTGATCGCCGGAACCGGCACGAACAGCACGGCCAAGACCATCAAGATGACCAGGAAGGCGAAAGAAGTCGGCGCCGACGCGGCGCTGGTCGTCACGCCGTACTACAACAAGCCGACCCAGCAGGGGCTCTATCTGCACTTCGAAGCGATCGCCAAGGAAACCGACCTGCCCCTGGTCCTCTACAACGTTCCCAGCCGCACCAGCGTCAACATGCTGCCGGAAACGGTGGCGCGTCTTGCGAAGATTCCAACCGTCGTCGCGGTCAAAGAGGCCAGCGGGAGCATGGATCAGGTCAGTCAGATCGTCCAGAGCTGCCGAGCCGATTTCGCGGTCCTCTCCGGCGACGATTCCCTGACCCTGCCGATGCTGTCGCTCGGGGGAACCGGGGTGATCTCGGTCGTTGGCAACATCGCCCCGGCGCCGATGAGTGAAATGGTTGGCGCCTACCGCGCCGGGAACGTCGCGCGAGCGCGAGAGCTGCACTATCAGATGTTCGATCTCTGTCGGGCGATGTTCTACGAGACGAACCCGATTCCGGTGAAGACGGCGGCGGGCTTCCTGGGCCTGTGCTCCTCGGAGCTTCGGCTGCCGATGTGCCCGATGGGTGAGGCGAACCGTCAGAAGCTGGAGCAGGTCTTGAAGACGTCGCCAGTGCTTCAGCCGGCCGCGGCTCGGTAGGGGCTCACCGCCGCGCGAGGTAGGTAGCGAGAGCGGGAAAGAAATGCCGTTAAAATTGATCGTACACGGCGCGGCGGGCCGGATGGGACGCGAGATCGTCAACGCCGCCGCTACGACGCCGGGGTTCGAGATCGGCGCGGCGCTCGGGCGTCAGAGCTCGCCGAACCTGGGCGCGGACATCGGCATCCTCGCCGGCGTCGGCGCGCTGGGCGTGCCGGTGAGCGACGACGTGGCCTCGGCCCTCTCCCGCGGCGAGGTCGCGATCGACGTCAGTCAGCCGGCCGCGTCGGCGGCGTTCGCGCGTCAGGCAGCCGCCGTGGGGAAGCCGCTGGTGGTGGCGACAACCGGTCTGAGCGCCGACCAGCTCGCGAGCATCCGCGAGGGCGCCGGTAAGGCACCGGTGCTGATCGCGGCAAATCTGAGCCTGGGGATCAACGTCATCGCGGAGATCCTGCCGACGATCGTGCGCGCGCTCGGCGAGGCCTATGACGTGGAGCTGGTCGAAGCGCACCACCGGCACAAGAAGGACGCGCCGTCGGGCACGGCGCTTCGTCTCCTCGAGGCGATCACGTCGGCGCTCGACGGGAAGCCGGAGGAGGTCGCCCGCTACGGACGGAGTGGCCTGGCGCCGCGCCGGGCAGGTGAGATCGGCGTTCACTCGCTGCGGGCCGGCGGGATCGTCGGCGAGCACAGCGTGTTCTTCGTGAGCGAGGGCGAGCAGATCGAAGTATCGCATCGAGCCTTCAGTCGGCGGACGTTCGCGCTCGGCGGGTTGCGCGCGGCGGCGTTTCTGGCGGAGCAGAAGCCGGGATTGTACACGATGCGGGACCTGCTCGGGTAACCCACCAAGGAGTTTTGACCAGTTTGGAAGAGTTCCAGTACCGTGGCGGCGCGCTTTTTTGCGAGGAGGTTCCACTCGCGGACCTGGCCGAGAGATACGGGACACCACTTTACGTGTACAGCGAGAAGTCGATCCAGGATCGGTTTCGGGCGCTCGACGAGGCGTACGCCTCGATTCCCCACCTGATCTGCTACGCGATGAAGGCGAACGATAATCTATCGATCGTTCGTCTGCTCGCCGGGTTAGGCGCCGGCGCGGACATCGTCTCCGGCGGCGAGCTTTTCCGAGCCCGTCAGGCGGGGGTGCCGGGAAGCCGGATCATTTTCGCGGGGGTTGGCAAGACCCGCGCCGAGATCGCCCAGGCGATCGACGAGGACGTCCTGCTGTTCAACGTCGAGTCGCCGGCCGAGCTGGAGGCGATCGCGGCGGTGGGGAAGGAAAAGGGGCGAACGGCGCGAATCGCCGTTCGGGTGAATCCCGACGTCGACCCACAGACTCATCCGTACATCTCGACCGGCTTGAAGAAAAACAAGTTCGGCATCGGCGCGGACCACGTTCTCGAGGTCTATCGCCGGGCGCGCGATGAAGCCTTCCTGGAGCCGGTCGGCATCCAGATGCACATCGGCTCGCAGCTGGTCCACGTTCAGCCGATCGTCGACGCGGTCGGGCGAGTGGCCGATCTGGTCCAGCGGCTCCGGGACGAGGGCGTGGCCCTGCGTTACTTCGACGTTGGCGGCGGTCTGGGCATTCGCTACCGCGACGAGGCGCCGGAGGGACCATCCGAGCTGGCCGAGCGCGTCTTGCCGACGATCCGCGACCTGGGAGTGACGCTGCTCTGCGAGCCGGGACGTTTCATAGTCGGCAACGCGGGCGCGCTCGTCACCCGCGTCGTATACCGCAAAGACAACGGGGCCAAGACCTTCGTGATCGTCGACGCGGCGATGAACGATCTGATCCGCCCGTCGCTCTACGATGCCCATCACGAGATCTGGTCGGTCGAATGGCGCGACGAGCGCGAGATCGTGGACGTGGTCGGACCGATCTGCGAGTCCGGCGACTTCTTCGCGCACGATCGGTCGCTCCCGGTCTCGGGCTCCGGCGACTTGCTGGCGATCATGAGCGCGGGGGCGTACGGGTTCGCGATGGCCTCGACGTACAACGCTCGTCCGCGGCCGTCGGAGGTGCTGGTGACCGGATGCCAGCACCGCCTGATTCGGCGTCGGGAGACCTACCAGGATTTGATTCGCGCGGAGGAAGGGCTGTGATCACCCAGGAGTTCGCGGTCGCGCGACGGTTGTCCGAGCTGCCGCCGTACCTGTTCGTCGAGATCGACCGTAAGCGTCGCGAGGCCGTTGCCCGTGGCGTGGACGTGATCAGCCTGAGCATCGGCGATCCGGACATTCCAACCCCAGCGCCGATCATCCGCGCGCTGGCGCGGGCCGCGCGCGAACCCGCCAACCACCGGTATCCGGAGTCGGAAGGGCTGGATCGGTTTCGCGAGGCGGTCGCCGACTGGTACCGGCGTCGCTTCGGCGTCGAGCTATCGCCGCGGAGCGAGGTACTGACGTTGATCGGCGCGAAGGAGGGTATCGGCCACCTCCCGCTCGCGCTGGTGGATCCGGGTGACGTCGTGCTGATACCGGATCCGGCCTACCCGGTCTATCGGGCCGGCACGATCTTCGCCGGCGGCGAGCCGTACGAGATGCCGCTGCGGCGCGAAAACAAATTCTTGCCGGACCTGAACGCGATCCCGAACGCGATTCGAGAGCGCGCTCGCCTGATGTTCATCAATTATCCGAACAATCCAACCGGCGCCGTTGCGCCGCTGGAGTTCTATCGCGAGGTGGTCGACTTCGCCACCCGTTACAATATCGTCGTCGCCCAGGACAACACCTATTCCGAGATCTCCTTCGACGGATACCGTCCCCCTAGCTTCCTCGAAGCGCCCGGCGCCAAGGACGTCGGGATCGAGTTCCACTCCCTCTCCAAGACCTTCAACATGACCGGCTGGCGGATCGCCTTCGCGGTGGGTCGCGCGGACGTGGTGGAGGCACTCCGAAAGATCAAGTCTAACCTCGACTCCGGCGCGTTCCAGGCGGTCCAGGACGCGGGCATCACCGCGCTCTCGATGGCCGAGGAGATCAGCGCGCGCAACAGCAAGATCTACCAACGGCGGCGCGACGTCTTGATTGGCGGACTTCGAAAGGTCGGCCTGTCGGTCGAGGCGCCGCGCGCGACCTTCTACGTTTGGCCGCGCGTCCCGGCGGGATTCGACTCCGCGAGCTTCGTGTCGACGCTGATCGAGCGAGCGGGAATCGTCTGCACGCCAGGGAATGGGTTCGGGAAAGAGGGGGAAGGTTACGTCCGCTTCGCCCTCACCGCCGACGTGAGCCGTCTCCGCGAGGCGCTAGCGCGCCTCGCGTCGGCGCTCGCTTGATTGTCGGCACATATCTTGCGTTTTTCTCGTGTCGAGGCCATATTCCGTAAAGAGCAATAATCAGCGGAACCCTGGCCTTCTGTCGGAAGGGGATCACGATGGCGTGGCGTCAACTGACCGGCAAAGCCACCAACGTCGTGCGAGACGTCGCCTGGTGGGTGACGATTTCGCCGTTTTGCGTCGGCACAAGCCTTCCTTCTCTCGGGGCATCGCCCACCCGTCCGATTCACCTCGGCGGTGAGCCCGATCAAAACCCCCTCACCGAGTTGTTCGGCCGACTTTGGGCTTTCCGGAATCGGCTGCGACTCGCGCGCTCGTTCTTGATCCTGAGCCGCGCCCTGGTCATCTGCGGCCTGATTCTCGTCGTGGCTAAGGCGATCCAGGTTCTCTGGCAGCACCCGATGTCCAGCTGGCTGTCGCTGGTTCTCTTCCTGGTATTTGGCTGGGGGCTTCACCTCGCGTTCCATCACCAGATTCCCTCGTTCGAGGTGGCGCGTCTGATCGACCGGCGGGCCGGTCTGCAGGCGCAGCTGGCGACGGCGGTCGAGTACACCGCGAAGCGGCGGGTGGACGAACCGCTCGCCCGAAGCCAGGTCCGCCTCGCGACGATTCGTCTCCGCGAGCTCGAGCCTGAACGGGTGGTTCCGCTGGTCTGGCCCGGACGCGAGGCCTGGCTGCTGCTGATGGCGGTGGCGCTTTACGGCGCCTTCTCGGTGATCGGCTCGCTTGGCCTCACGCTGCCGCGTCCGCCGCAGGCGATCGACACCGAGCTGGCGAAGCTCGCGCGTGAGGATGCCCAGGCGCCCAGCCCGTACGTGACCGTGGACCCCTCCCAGACGCAGATCCAGAGCACCACGGCGAGCGAACAGGCTCCGCCGCAGCTGAAAGCCCTTCAGCAAGAACTGGCCGCGCACGCGATCACCCCGGCCCAGTACCAGGCGCAGCTTCAGCAGATGCAGCAGCAGCTTCAAGCGCAGGCGACCCAATCGCTTGCCGAGCAGCAGGCGCTCAACTCGCTCGCGGCGGCGCTCAAGGACTCGTCGACGACCCATCAGATCAGCGATAGCCTGGCTCGGGGCGATTACCAGCAGGCCGCGTCCCAGCTCGATAACCTGAGCAGCCAGGTTGGGAAGCTATCACCTGACGCGCAATCCGAGCTGGCATCGCGGCTCGCCCAGGCGGCAGCCCAGACGAAGCAGACGGATGCGTCGATGTCGCAGAGCGCTCAGCAAGCGTCGGATGCGCTGCGGAGCGGCGATAATGCCCAGGCGTCGTCATCGCTTCAATCGCTCGCGAAATCCGTTCAACAGGCCAGCAGCCAGATCTCCGCCCAATCGCAGCTCGGTCAGGCGATGCGCGACGTTCAGCAGGGCATGGGAAGCCAGCCCTCTCAGCAGCAGCCGTCCGATGCCCAGAGCGCGGGGGCAAACGGCCAGTCGGCGAGCGCCGTCGTGACACCGGGCTCGCAACAGTCCGCTGCAGCGCAGAATGGAAACCAGGCGGACGGCCAGGGTGGGCTGGATCAACAATCCGACGCCGGAAGTAACTCGGCCTCGCTGCCCGGTGGCTCCTCGAGTCAGTCCGGCCAGGGCTCGACCAGCCAGCAGATCCAAGGGCAACAGCAATCGAGCAACGCGGGCGGAGCGGGCAACGGCGCGGGTTCCAGCGCGCTCGACCCGAACGCGGTCCCCCTGGACGTCAGCGGCGTCAAGCTCACGATCACCGGTCAGGCCAGTGACACCGGAAACGACCAGACGCAAGCGGGCGACCGGAGTAGCAGCCCGCTGACCAGCGCGGATGGCAGCACGATCTCGGCGGCCGCCGCCAGCGAAACGACGTCGTCAAACGTGCCGATCAACGTCCACCAGGAAAGCAACGTCGTTCCGCTCGAGATGAAGCCGGTCGTTCGGGAGTACTTCAGCAATGCGGGATCCTGATCGCGGATCGCCCCTCGGCGCGCTCGGCAGGTTGTTTCGAGGCGGCAGCGGTCGCGCACGCCGGATCGTCCGTGGCGCGTCGCGGGTGCCGGCGGGCGGCGACCAGCCCGATTCGGCGGGGAGCCTGCTGGCCGAGTCGTTCATCCACCGATTGGAGCGCCTGAACCTTCTGACGCGAGGACTGGTGATTCAGGGGCTGGCCGGCGAGCACCGAAGCCGCCGCCACGCCACGTCGACCGAGTTCGCCGACTTTCGTAAGTACGTTCCGGGCGACGACTTCCGTCGGATCGACTGGAACGCCTTCGCTCGCCTCGACGGGCTATTCTTGAAGCAGACCGAGGCGAAAGAGGATGTCGTCGTTCACCTGCTGGTCGATTGCAGCGAGTCGATGAACTGGGGCTCGCCGAACAAACTCGGATTCGCGCGTCGCCTCGCGGCGGCGATCGGCTTTCTCGCCCTCGCCCGTTTCGACGCGGTCACGGCGGCGTGCTTCAGCGACTCCCTGCACGAGCGCTTCCCGCTCGTGCGTGGCCGCAGTCAGACGATGCGTCTGCTATCTTACCTCGATCAAGCGTCGGTCGGCGGCGTCACCCGTCTGAACCACGCGATGGACCTTTACTGCGCCGGACCGGTCCGCGGAGGAATCGCTTTTCTCATCTCCGACCTTCTTTCGGATGACGATTGGGAAGCCGGCGTTGTCCGTCTGCTCCGCGAAGGGATGGACGTCGTCGTGGTTCAGGTATTCGCGCCGCAAGAGCTTCAGCCGACGGTCGACGGCGACCTCGAGCTGTTCGACTCGGAGACCGGCGACGTCGTCGAGATTGTCGTCGGAGACGAGGCGCGGCGGGCGTACGAGCGCCGAGTAGAGGATTGGTGCACGCGGGTCGCCGCGTTCTGCCACCGCTCGGAAGTCGGCTATCTCGAGCTCGACTCCGCCGTTCCGCTGGAAGATATCTTCTTGAACCGGATGCGACTGCGAAGGATCGTACGATGACGTTGATCCAGCCAACCGCGTTGTCGGCTCTCGCCGCGATTCCCCTGATCGTCTTGCTGTACATTCTGCGCCCTCGCCACCAGCGCGTGGTCTTGTCGAGCGTTCGCCTCTGGCAGCACATCGCGAGTGACCTCGAGGGTCGGCCCCGCTGGCGATTGCCGATCGCCTCGCTGCTGTTGCTCGTACAACTTCTGGTCGCGGGGGCGGTCGCGATAACGCTGGCCCGTCCGTCGATCCCCGGCGCCATCGGGCAACATCTCATCTTGCTGGTCGATACCTCGCCGACGATGCTGGCGACCGACGTGGCTCCCAACCGACTGGCGCTGGCCACCCAGGACGCGCGCCAACTGGCTTCGGCACTGAAACCGGATGACCGGGCGACCTTGATCGACGTCGGTCCGAGTCCGTACATCGTCGCGAGTGGGAAAGGGCCGCACGCCCTGGATCAGGCGCTCGATTCGTTGACCGCATCGCCGGAGCCGGGCGACCTGCCCAGCGCGCTCGCCCTCGCCGCCCAAACCGCCGACCTGTCCCGCGATACCCACAACCGGGTGGTGATTCTCTCGGACGGCACCTTCGCCCCGGTGTCGCTGAAAGACGTCGGTCCGATGCCGGCCGATGTGTCGTACCAGCAGGTGGGTGGCAGCGACGAGAACCAGGGAATCACTGCCTTGAGCGCGCGCCCGATGATTGGCTCGGTCAACCGGTATCTCGGGTTCGTCCAGATCGCGAATTTCGCTCAGCATGACGCCAAGGTCGGCGTTCGGGCGACGGCCGACGGGCTCCAGATCTACAATCGGACGCTGACGATCCCGGCGCGGCAGCCGGTCGAGGTTTCGCTCACCCTCCCCCAGGGCACCCATCTGTTCGCGGTATCGCTCGACACCCAGGATAAATACAGCCGCGATAACCAGGCCGAGGTGCTGGTGCCCCCGGCGCAGGTCCTGCCGGTCACGGTGGTCGCGGCGGATCCGACCGTCTGGGAACGCGCGTTGAAGACGCTGCCGACGGTCCGCCTCAAGACGGTGACCCCGGGCGCCTACAAGCCGGACGATGCCGCGGTAACGATCTTCGACGGATTTGTTCCAGCGGCGCTTCCCTCCGGGAACGTGGTGATGGTCGCGCCGCCGCCGGGTAATGCCCAGTTCCCGGTCTCCGGAAATCTCTCGGCTGCCACGGTCGTCCAGACCGACGACACCAACCCGCTCTTCGATTCGGTCGATCTGACCGGGCTGTACGTCCCTCAGCCCGAGCGCCTCGGCTCGATGCCCTGGGCGCAGCCGATCGCCCAGACTACCAGTGGGCCGATCCTGCTGGAGGGCCAGGTGAACGGTCGCGAGGTGGTGGTGATCGGGTTCGAGCCGACGACGACGGACTGGCCGCAACGAATCGCCTTTCCCGTCTTCGTGGCGAACGTCGTTCAGACACTCGCGCCGCGGTCGTTCCCGGCGCAGATCGAGCCGGGCACCGCCCTCGATCTCCCGCCGGTGACCGGGGCGGACACCGTCGTCGCGCGGTTGCCGAACGGCAAGGCAGACGTGTTCAGCCAGGTCACCGGGCCGATCCGCTTCACCGATACCAACCAGCTCGGGGATTACGTCGTGAGCTATCTGAGCGGCTCCACGCCGCTCGCGCAGCACGAGTTCGTCGCGAGCAGCCTCGGCATCTCCAAGAGCGACATCGCGCCCCGGGTCGATCCACAGGTGCTGACTCAGACCGGCAGTCCGGCGGGAAAGCCGACCCAGCACGAAGTGTGGCCATGGGTGGCCGGAGGAGCGTTGGCGCTGTTATCCGCGGAGTGGCTGCTCTTCTTCCGCCGATTGGTGGTCTGACGTGAGCTTAACCTTCAACAACCCGAGCATGCTCTGGCTGCTCCTGCTGCTCCCCTGCTTCTACCTCGTCGCGCGGCTGGGAATGACGTATCTCCCGCGGCGGGTACGGGGAGCGGCCGTGGTCACCCGGCTCGTGCTGGTCGCGGCGCTCGCCCTGGCGATCGCCCAGCCGATCTTGCACCGTCCGAGCAACCAGCTTTCGGTCGTGTTCGCCGTCGATCGGTCGGCGAGCGTCACGGTGAAGGGAGCGAGCGCCGCGGACACCTGGTTGACCGAGGCGCTCAAGCAGGTGGGACCGAACGACCGCACCGCGGTGATCGATTTCGGGAACGGAGCGGTCGTCCGCCGTCCGCTCGGGGTCGATCAGACGAACGCCAGCGTTCCGGCGCCCGCGGCGAACGCGACCAACCTGGCGAGCGCGCTTCACCTGGCCACGGCGCTCTTCCCGCCGACCGGCGCCCGGAGGATCGTTGTCCTCTCCGATGGTCAAACGAACGTCGGCGACGCGGTCGCCGAGGCGCGCCAGGACTCGGTCAGCCACGTCCACGTGGACGTGGCGCCGATCGGACCGCCGCCCGGAATGCGGGAGGTGCTGGTCGATTCGCTAGCGGTGCCCGAGTACGTTCGGACCGGCCAGCAGTTCGACCTGAGCACGGTGGTCTCGAGTTCGGTCGCCACAACCGCGACCCTGCGCTTCTTTATGGACAACAAGCTGATCACCGAAGGGGCGAAGAAGCTGCAACCGGGCGAAAACCACTTCTCGATCACACTACCCGCGAAGGCCCAGGGCTTCCACACCTTCGAGGTCACCGTTCAGAGCGCCGACGATACCTATTCGGAGAACAACCAGGCGTATGCCTTTACGGTGGTGAAGCCGCCGGGAAAAGTAGCGGTGGTCAGCAGCGACGCCACGGCGGCCGGTCCGGTCATCTCCGCCCTCAAGGCGGCAGGGACCTCGGTTGACCTGATCCAGCCGGCGGCGATTCCGCCGTCGTTGACGCCGATGAAGGCTTACGACGGAATGGTGCTGGTCAACACGCCGTCCAGCGCCTTCACCCTCGATCAGATGAACACGATCGCCGGATTCGTCCACGACCTTGGACGGGGTCTGATCGTGATCGGCGGCGACAAGAGCTACGGTCTGGGCAAATACGCGGGAACGCCGCTGGGCGACGCCCTGCCGGTCCAGTCGGACGTGCCAGGGAACATTCAAAACGGAGACGTCGCGCTGGCGATCGTCATCGACAAGTCGGGAAGCATGGACGAGTCCGAAGGGGGCGTCCGCAAGATGTCGATGGCCGATAAGGCGGCGCAGCTGGCGATCGGCTTGCTGGCGCCGAACGACGAGATCCTCGTCGATGCCTTCGACACCGACGTGACCCAGGTCGTGCCGCTTCAGAAGGTGGGTAATCCGACGCACCGGCAACAATTGGAGGCGCAGGTCGGTCAGATCAGCGCGTCGGGTGGGACCGACATCTTCGCCGCGCTGCAGGCGGCCTACAACGCGATCCATCTCAGCAAGGCGCGCTACAAGCACATCATTTTGATGAGCGATGGCAACTCGCTGGTCGAGTCCGACTACAACCCGTTGCTGGCGAAGATTGAGCAGGATCGCATCACCCTCTCGACGATCGCGATCGGCAGCGACGCGGACTTGAAGCTGATGCAGACGCTGGCCCAGCGCGGCAAAGGGAAGTACTACTACACCGACCAGGCGGCGCAGATTCCGGAGATCACCACCCGCGAGACGCGGGTGGTCAGCGGGTCGTCGACGGTCGACTCGGTCTTTCAGCCGCAGGTGGCCTCGGATAGTCCGTTGCTGGAGTCGGTCGTCGCGAGCAAGCTTCCGACTTTGTCCGGCTACGTGGTCACGACGCCGAAGACCGGCGCGCAGGTCGCCCTTCAGTCGGACCGTCGGGACCCGATCCTCGTCCACTGGAACTACGGACTTGGCCGGGTGGTGGCGTGGACGTCGGATCTCACCTACAACTGGGCCGGAGATTGGCTCTCCTGGCCGGGGGACAGCCAGTTCTGGTCGCAGGTCGTCGACTGGGGGCTGCGCTCGCCGAACAATCCCGACCTGCAAGCATCTTACAGCGTGAACGGAAACCTGGTGAATTTCCGGGTTGACGTGGTGAACGATCTGGGCGTCTTCCAGGATGGCCTGGATCTGCGGGCGCGGGTGCCGACCGCCGACGGGCGGACGACCGAGGTACGACTGACTCAGACCCGTCCCGGTCGATACGAGACGCAGTTCAGCATCAAGACGCCTGGCGCTTACCCGATCGACGTCGTCCAGTACGACGGCGGCAAGGTGACCCAGAGCGAATCAACCGGCGTCGTCGTGTCCTACCCGTCGGAGTATCAGAACTTCGGGGTCAATGGGCCGAACCTTGCGGCGATCGCCGCGGTGACCGGCGGCCGGGTGCTCCACTCGCCGGCCGAGAGCTTCGACCGCGACGGTCTGGACTTCCAGGGGCAGGACGCGATCCCGCTCTGGCCGTGGCTGCTGCTGCTGGCCGCGGTTCTGTTCCCGATCGACGTGGCGATCCGTCGGCTGCGGGTCGATCCGATCGACCTGATCGGCCGAGGCTGGACCGGTGGCCGGGGCCGGATGAGACGAGCGGCAGGTTGGGTCGAGGGACGCCGATCGGCGCTAGGCGATCAGCTGCGCCGGCGGATCCGGATACCCCGTCCGGCCGACTGAAAGTAGGGATTTCGCGATGCCCTCGGCGTCGGCTCCGCGATAAAGTCGGTTTGCCCCGTTTCGCGGGTCGAATGCGCCGCCAGCCGCGCGGGCCTCGGCGAGCGTGGATCGCCGATTCGGGCGCCTTGCGTCGGCGCGCCAAACCCGGTATAATACCTTGGCGCGCCGAGGTAGCTCAGTCGGTAGAGCACAGCACTGAAAATGCTGGTGTCGCCAGTTCGATTCTGGCCCTCGGCACCGAGAAACCCTTAGAAATCAAGGGTAAATCAAAAGGACCGCTCAACCCGAGCGGTCCTTTTTTGCTGTTTGACGAAAAATAGGACGACAATCCCCTGAGCGACAACAAAGGCATCTCCCTCGGCGTGGCCGGCCACGTGCCGGGCCTTGGCATCTGCCGTGGTGGACGGGACTCGCGAGCGGGTCGCCGCGAGACGAACCAACTGCCCGGTCCATCTTGAATCCGGTCACCTTCGCGTTGCCGAAGGTCTGGAACCCCCACGTCACTCGCTCCAGATTTCGAACACTTCGTCGTGGGGAGGGCTGACCAGCCGCGGAATGGCCTGGACCAATGTTTGACCATATTCTTCCGAGCTCAGCCAGCCTTGAAGCGCGGCAAGATTGCCCCAGCGGCTGTAGAACAGGAGCTCTTGCGGGTCGTTCACGCTGATGGTGCACGCTCCGTAGACGAAGCCAGGCTCCTGGTGGAGCGAGAGCAGGTGGCCGAAGACCCGGCACGCCTCGCGCGCGGCCTCGGGCGACACGGCACGAGCGCGCGAAACGAATATGTGCATACGCACCCCCACGATAGGCCTGGACGCACGAAGCAGGGACCATACCAGCATCAGTAAAGAGCTCGGTCCGGTGGCCGCGCTTCCTTATTTTCTCGGCCAAACGAGGCTCTGGAGGTGACCGTGAATTCCCGGACCGTCCTGCGCGGACGCCGGGGGTAAGGCCTTCGTTGCGCGCACGAACGCGCTGAAGAAGGCCCGCGACAGATGCTCGCGCTCCGCGGAGGGCTGTGCCTCCAGCCAGGCGGTCAGGGTGGGATCGTCGAAGTCTTCGGCCCGGTAGTAGCGAGTCGGGACGATGCCGACGTCGATAAAGCCAGCCGCACGCAACGATGCCTCATAGTCCGCGCGCTCCAGGGCCCCGGCGATGCATCCCACCCACAGCTCGACCTTTGAGCGTAAGTCGGCGGGTACCGGTCCCTCGATCACGACATCGGATACCGCGAAGCGTCCGCCCGGCTTGAGGACTCGATACGCCTCGCGCAGCACCCGTGGCTTGTCCCCGGAGAGGTTGATGACGCAGTTGCTAATCACCACGTCGACGCTCGCATCCGGCAGGGGAATGTCCTCGATCTGTCCCTTCAGAAAGGTGACGTTTTCGACCCCGGCGTCGGCGGCGTTCTTACGGGCAAGAGTGAGCATCTCGTCGGTCATATCGACCCCGTAGGCCATCCCGCTCGGACCCACCCGGCGCGCGGAGAGGATCACGTCGATCCCGCCGCCTGAGCCGAGATCCAAGACAACCTCGCCCTCGTGAAGGTCGACGAGCGCGGTGGGGTTGCCGCAGCCGAGGCTTGCCCGGAGGGCAGCCGCCGGCACCGCCGCGGCCTGGTCGGCGGTGTAGAGGTTACCGGTGATCGGGTCGTCACAGCAGGCCGTCGTCCCGCAGCAGGAGCCGCTACCGCAACTCATCGCGGCGCTACCGCTTGCTGCTGTTTCAAGCACTTCCAGTGCACGAGCGCCGTAGCGTGCGCATACCGCATCCTGGAGCGTCGCGGAACGCCCGAGGGACGGGGAAATCGCGGCCTTCGGGTCAAAGTTGCTTGGCTTCGACATGCTTGTCTCCTCCTAAGTTGTATTGATACATTTCGATATAATGGCCAGCAAAAAAGCTACGGGATGAATCCGCGTAGCTGGTCGAGCGCGTTCAGGTTGAGACGGTAATACATCCAGATCCCCCGCTTATCCGCGAACACGAGCCCGGTCTCGCGGAGCACCTTGAGGTGGTGCGAGACCGTGGGCTGGGCAACGTCGCAGCAGGCGACGAAGTCACAGGCGCAGACCTCGCCGCGCTCGCGCAGTTGTCGCAAGATCGCCAGGCGCGTCGGATCGGCAAGGGCATGAAAGCCCCGCGACGCTTCGATCAGCGTCGCCGCGTCGCCCGAATCGCCCTCGTTGCCGCCGACCGGCTCGGGCTCCCCCGCCCTGGGTGAGCAGCACGTGGTCTCGATCGTGGGAAGCTTGAGCATCGAACCACCTCGCCAACCATCCTACGCCAACGCATCGATATTTGTCAATATGTTGAGTGTGGGCACGACGAGCGATGGTGATTGACCGTGGATCTACTTTTGACTGAATCCGACCGTCGTGGAGCGATTGCTCGGCGACCTTTCCCGGCTTCTCGACCTGAGCAACGCCGACTCTCGTTTCGCGGCCTGCACTCCCGATGGGAGGCCCGTTGGTCGTTTCTGGACCCTTCGATGGCGACCGGCACCGACGAGGAACGCCTCGTCGTATTCCGACAGGTCCGCGACGCGATTCGCGCTCGGCTTCAGGAGTGCCATCGACCGAGTTTCGACGTGAACGAGGACTGACAGACCGTGGACGACGGGTAAAATCTGGCCAGCACGAGCCAAGGGGCCGGCAAGCTCGCCGCGCCAGGCATCCGCGCGCTTGCTTGGCATAGCCGGCGCTCTCATCGAGAACCGGTAGACGGGAACTCAAAGGGCCCCCAGGTGCGGGGCCCTGGGTACGGCTTCGAGAGATCGCCCACGACCACCGTGACCCCCGACGGGAGCCGATACCGGTCCCAGCCCGCGTTGAACGGGTACGCCGTCGAGTCGGCGTCGCAGAACCAGACGAGCCAGCGCACTGGATGCGCCGCGGGCGGACTGACGACCCGCGTGTATTTGAGGGTGAACTGGTTGCCGTAAACCTCGGCAATCTCGTACGGAGGAAGGCCTAAAGCGTCGAACTCGAGCAGTCTGGTGCTGTAGAGGACCCGCACGTTCCATCGCGGGAGATAATAGCGGGCCTGCGCGAACATAGCGTGAATCGGAGCCGTCCTCGGAACCTCGTCCCCGACCGGTACGATCAGAAGCGTCTGGTCGGCTGGATAGTGCGTCTGGATCTCGCCAACGAGCGACGCCGTGAGAGCGTCATCCCACGCCAATCGGCTTCGCGTT
Organism: Chloroflexota bacterium; assembly: GCA_021323915.1. GTDB lineage: Bacteria > Chloroflexota > UBA6077 > FW602-bin22 > CADDYW01 > JAJPKB01. Next base: position 31,352 of record JAJPKB010000202.1, read on the forward strand.
GGCTCGACGGCGACGCCGCGGACGGGCGTCCGGGTGCTTGCGGACCCGGTGGGAGTAAGCCTCCCCCGTGAACGGCGCGTCTATGCGGATCGGGGTGCCATTGCCTTTCCCACGGTCGAGGAGCTCCGGCACTATGAGCTCATTCGGCTCGACGGGCGCCCGGCGCTAGTCGCGTTGACCGGCCTGCTGACCGCAGCATCCGCCCATTTCTTGGTCCCTCAATACACCGTCGAGCGCCTTTCCAACCATCCCGTAAACGGATCTCGCTCCGTCCAATGGAGCCCTGGGATGACCAGTGGCCGCTGACCCAGAGGTCCGAGCACCCCTGTCCCCCAGTCTGGGTTTACAGAAGATTCGTGCCCGCTTAACGCTGAAGCTCAGAGCCCACCGCACATAGTTCGCCGGGCACGCACGTTTTGACCGCCGTCTCTTCGAGTGGCAACGCAGACGTCCCGGTCGCGCTGGCTTTACCCCGGGCGTTTCGGTGGTCCGAATCACTTCCTTAGCGCTCTCCTGCGGCGCGTTGGCCGGCGTGCATTCGAGCAATGCGTCCTTCGTGCTGTTGACGCTGGCGCCTCGCCGCAGACCGGGTAAGCGCGCTGATAGCGCTGCTGTCTGGGGCCCGGCGCAGGAGGTGCGTTGCCCCAGGGCGATTTACTACAATATCGGCAAAACGTTGTATCTATGCTAAAAGCGCTTTACGGGAAACACCTCAGCAACCAGGAAAGCGTCTATTCCATCGATCAACCGATTTTGTTAGTATTACGCCGTCCTCGTCGTTCAGCCCTGGCTGTTAGCACCGTTGGCCGCAACTATCGCGTCGACGAGCGATTGATGATCGGATCCGGCGTAAGGTCTGATGGGGCTTGGCGATGCTCAGTGATCTGTTCCCAGCGGTGGCGTACGCGCTCGCGTTCAGTTGGGGACTCGTCATTCTTTTATCGCTGATTGGCTGGGGAATCGCGGTCAATCGCGTCTTGTTTCCGCGCGATGATTTCGACTGGGGGTTGCAAGGAGCCTGGGGAGTATCCCTGTGCGTCGCTCTTGGTGGACTTCTCAACCTGGCTAAGTTGACTTCACGAGCCAGCATCCTTCTCATAGTGGCCTTCGGAGTCGTCGTCTTCCTGGTCGGTCGCCTGGGTGCGCGCCGGCTCGGGCAGTTGGCTGTCGTGGCCATGGACCTTTACCGAAAGGATCGCTTGTTAGCCATCGGGGCAATCCTCGCCCTCCTTGTCCTGGGCCTTCAGTACTCCGCGTCGGTTCGCGGTCAGGTTGTGTCAGGTTCTCTATCGGTAACCGACTTCAACCCCCACGATGACTTTCACGCGTACCTCGTCTTCCCGGAAAAAATGATCCAGACTGGTTCGCTCGGACCCGACCCATACAGTGAGCGACGAATCACCTCTGGCCTTGGTGGCCAGTATTTCCTCGACACCCTGGTCCTCGCGGCGTTGTCCGATGAGAACGTGCACTTAATCGATCCGGGCCTGGGCATGATCCTTGCGGTCGGACTACTGCTCGGCTACGCGCGTTGGCGCCGTGCCACCGCGGCGGGAGCTCTCGGCGCGACGCTGCTCCTTCTGGTGGTCCCTCCAACGACCTCGAATATCACCAGTCTCGTTGTTGATGTGGCTCTGTTTTTTGCCCAATACCGAACGTTGGCCTGGACCCTGACGGCGCGACGGGGACTCATCGGTTCTAGCGTCGTTGTTGCGCTGCTGACCGCGGGCCTTGGCGCCACGAAGGCCACGCTTATCCCGGTTGCCTCTCTTCTCTTTGTCGGGCTGTACGCAATACACCTCATCCCCGGTGCGAACCGAAAACTGGTCGCGCTGCAATGCGGGCTCTCGGGGGCGCTCACCGTTGGTTTGCTCGCGCCGTGGATGGTCGCGATGAAAGAATCATCCGGGACATTCCTGTTCCCGGTTTTGGGTCTCGGCGACCACGGCTCGGCCTATGGCGCGGTCCAGCTGCCGTCCCATTACCTACGGGAGTACGCCCTATCGCAGCTCCTCCCAGCACACGATGCCAAAGTCTTGCTCGCGGTTCTGGGAATCCTCGTCGTGGTCGGAGCGTACCTTGCTGCCGAGAGGAGCCTCGACGGCGTGGTTCTTTGCGCGAGCGTGCTTGGAGGGATCGTCGCGGTCTCGCTCGCGACCGGGCTTTTTGACGTGTACCGTTTTTCGTATCCGTTCATCATCGTACCGGTGCTGGTCGGTGTACTCGAGGCGACAAGGAAAGGTGGTGCTCTGCGCCTGCCGACCGAGTCGGGTGTTCTCCGGTTGGGAGGCTCAGTCTTGCTCCTTGGTGTCGCGATACTCGGCGGAGGACTGGCGATGTATTGGGGAGAGATCCACAGCCTCCGTCATGAGTTGGCCGATGCGCCACTGTGGCCCCAAGATCAACGGGAAGAATACGTGGCGATGCAAGCGGCGGTTCCCCAGAACGCCGTTATCTTGACGCGTCTAGACAAGCCGTTTCTGCTGAACTTCCGAAGCAACACGATCTATATCGACGACTGGCCATTCGGCGCCGGGCCGGCCCCGGGGATCTCTGCGAGCGCGACACCCGAAGAGCTCGCTTCGTATCTACAATCAGAAGGGGTGCGCTACGTCGCGTACTCTTACCGTGACGAGGCAGGGTTCCCCAAGTCAACGTTCTCCTATCGACTTGGGCCGCAGATGCCCCCGCTAACCCGTCGGTTCGCGCGAGACACCTTCGCCTTTCAGGATGACCTAGCGGCCCTCGGTAAGACGAGGAAACACGTCTACGACGACGGCCAGATCTTCGTTCTGGACATCACGTGGATTACTGTGCGCCAGGAGAACTAAACCAAACGCTTTCGGTGAGTACAATCCCGATCGTGTGGATTTCTATCGTTTCACCTGCCCAGGCCACCGGACCGAAAGGAAACTCCTTCGAAATCCAGACGGTTCATCGACAATCGCGGAGGCGGAAGTGAGTCCGGTTCCAAACGTTCTCGTCGTCGTCACCCACGACACCGGCCGTCACATTAGCCCTTACGAGCGCCGCGTCGAGACG
>JAJPKB010000688.1 GCA_021323915.1 Chloroflexota bacterium
CAAAGATCGGGATGCTTCATGGAGACGAGGAGGAGGTGGCATGCGCACCCAGGTCGCGATCGTCGGCGCCGGACCGGCCGGGCTCGTGCTCTCGCACCTGCTGGCGCTCCAGGGCATCGAGTCGGTCGTCCTCGAGGTGCGCGATCGCGAGTACGTCGAGCGACGGGTCCGGGCCGGCGTGCTGGAGCAGGGCACCGTCGACCTGCTGCGCGCGACCGGCGTTGGTGAGCGCCTCGATCGCGAGGGGCTGGTTCACCACGGCATCGAGCTGCGGTTCGAAGGCGAGCGCCACCGGATTCCGCTCAGCGATCTCACCGGAGGACGCGCGATCACCGTCTACGGCCAGCAGGAAGTGGTCAAGGACCTGATCCGCGCCCGGCTGGAGGCCGGCGGGCAGATTCTCTTCGAGGCCGGCGCGGTTGGTGTCGACGACATCGAATCGTCGCGACCGATCGTGCGCTACCGCCAGGGAGGCGAGATCCGCGAGATCGAATGCGACGTGGTGGCGGGGTGCGACGGCTCGCACGGAGTGTGCCGCGAGGCGATCCCGGCCGGCGCGCTCGGCGTGTTCCAGAAGGAATATCCCTTCGCCTGGCTGGGAATCCTCGCCACGGTGGCGCCGTCGACCGAGGAGCTGATCTACGCCTACCACGAGCGCGGCTTCGCCCTGCACAGCCTCCGCTCGCCGAAGCTTAGCCGCCTGTACGTCCAGTGTCGGCCCGGCGACGCGCTCGAAAGCTGGCCGGACGCGCGGATCTGGGACGAGCTGCACCGGCGCTTCGCCCTCGACGGCTGGAGCCTCGCCGAGGGGCCGATCGTCGACAAAAGCATCACCCCGATGCGCAGCCTGATCGTCGAGCCGATGCGGCACGGGCGGCTCTTTCTGGTCGGCGACGCCGCGCACATCGTGCCGCCGACCGGGGCGAAGGGGCTCAACCTGGCCGTCGCCGACGCGCGGGTTCTCGCCGAGGGCCTGGTCGAGTGGTACCGCACCGGGCGCGAGAACCTCCTGGATCGTTATTCGGACACCTGCCTGCGGCGGGTCTGGCGGGTCGAGCACTTTTCGTGGTGGATGACCTCGATGCTCCACCGCTTCGACGACGACGGTCCGTTCGAGCACCGGCTCCATCTCTCCCAGCTTCGCTACGTCTGTCGCTCGACGGCCGCCGCGACGAGCCTGGCGGAGAACTACGTCGGCCTGGAGACGGTGTGATAGGATGAGCCCATCGGGAAACGAGCGATCGGAGAATGAGCGAGTGGGCGACCAGATGGCAGGATGGCCTCCCAACCGGAGGGGCGAGGCGTGTCTCGGCCCTCCGGTTGGGAGGCGAGAGGCGGCGGTGATGCGCGCCCGCGGCACGGGGTTCCAGGTGAGGAGGTAACGCGATGTTTCACAGTGACGTCGTTGGCAGTCTGTTGCGGCCCGGCTACCTGGACCGGGCGCGCAAGCAGCTCGAGGCGGGCGAGCTCGGCGCGGCCGCCTTCAAGCAGGTCGAGGACCGCGCGGTCGACGAGGCGATTCAGCTCCAGGAGGAGGCCGGTCTCGACGTCCTGACCGACGGCGAGCAGCGCCGCTACGCCTTTTTTGGACACCTGGTCGACTCATTGGAAGGCTTCGACAAGTTCGGCGGCTGGGCGATTCCCTTCCACGACGAGCAGGGCCACGAGCTGGTCATCAAGCGCCCGGTCGTCGTCGAGAAGCTGCGCTGGCGACGCGGGATGTGCGCCGAGGAGTTCACCTACGTTCGCGCCCGGACGAAGCATCCCGCCAAGGTGACGCTGCTCAGCACCCAGCAGGCAGCGGCCTACTACGATCCGCGCCGCTCGTCCGGCGCTTATCCCACCCGCGACTCTTACCTGGCGGACCTGGTCGACCTGACCCGCCGCGAGATCCAGGAGCTGGCCCGGCTGGGCTGCACCTACGTCCAAATCGACGCGCCCCAGTACGGCGCACTGCTCGATCCCGCCATGCGCGAGGGCTACCGCGAGCGGGGCAACGACGTCGACGAGATGATCGACCGCACGATCGAGCTGGACAACGCGGTCACCGACGGCTTCGACCGGCAGGGCATTACCTTCGGGCTGCACATTTGCCGTGGCAACAACCAGAGCATGTTCTACGCGAGCGGCGGCTACGATCCGATCGCCGAGCGGGTGTTCCGCAAGACGCGCTTCCACCGCTTTCTGCTCGAATACGACGACGAGCGGGCCGGATCGTTCGAGCCGCTGCGCTTCGTGCCGGAGGACCGGGTGGTGGTGCTGGGTCTGGTGACGACGAAGAAGCCGCGGCTCGAGACCAGGGAGGAGCTGGAGCGGCGGATCGCCGAGGCGGCGAAGGTCGTGCCGCTGGAGCGGCTGGCGCTCAGCCCGCAGTGCGGCTTCGCCTCGACCTGGGAGGGGAACCGGATCCCGCCGGAGATTCAGCGCCAGAAGCTGGCGGTCGTCGCCCAAACGGCGCGGGCGGTCTGGGGATAGGGGTCTACCCGCCGGCGATCTTCACCCGATAGCCCAGCTCGGTGAGTTTCGCGGCGAGGCGCTCGCGGTGGTCGCCCTGGATCTCGATCACACCGTCTTTCACGCCGCCGCCGGAGCCGCAGAGGCGCTTCAGCGTCGTCGCGAGGTTTTCCAGCGCGGCCGGGTTTCCCGGCACGCCGGCGATCAGGGTCACCGTCTTCCCGCCGCGGCCCTTGCGGTCGCGGAGAAGCCGAACCGTCCCGTCGTTGGGCAGCCGTGGCGCCGGCCGCCGCGCCGCACTCTTCTGGCAGGTGCACGCCTCGCGGCGCAGCCCGCGGGTCGGGCAAAAGCTCACCCCGCCGCCATCGGTCGAATAAACCAGCGGGTTCTTCATCGTCTCGTCGAAACTAACCTGTTTTCCAAGTGTCACTCAGATCAAGGGCGAGAAATCTCCGACCCAGAGTCACGTCAGCCCGAGACCACTTGCTTCCGCACGGAGTGACAGTCGATCTCCATCCACCCCGACATCGTATCATACTGATTCCG
>JAJPKB010000167.1 GCA_021323915.1 Chloroflexota bacterium
ATCAATCAGACGACAAATCACGTCGTCCATATGCTCGAGAAGCCTCTGCTTCTCGACGTCGTCTCGGTACGAAACCGGAGCGTAACACTCGACCCACTCTTCCTGCAATTCTTCGTTGATCGACTTGAAGAGTGTCGACTCTTCTTCGAACTGTCTGGGCTCCTCTCGGCCAACAACCATGATCGACCGCACCGAAGGATCGCGGTGGCGTCCTCCTCGACGCGGAGCGCCCCGCAGAGCTTGCCAGTTATCTGCAGAACGCCAAGCGTGTGGTCGAAGCGCGTGTGCAGAGCTCCCGGATAGACGAGGTACGCCATCGCGAGCTGGCGTATGTTACGGAGACGTTGGAGGGGCATCGTCTCTAGAAGATCGCATTCTCGGCTGCGAAGCTCAACGAACCCGTGGACCGAATCGCGGATCTTCCTTGGCTGGCTCACACCACGTTACCCCGTGCGGTATCGAGCTTTCAAAGATGAGCTTGGTCGCCTTTGAAAGACAGAAGCCCTGAGTTTACGCCCAGTTTCAGGGATGATAACAATCTATCCGCCCTGCCGCAAGCCCATCTTTGGTTGCACGAACATCCGGTTGGATAGACCTTTGGGGTAAATGGCTGCCAAGGTACTATCTCTTTTCCGAGGAGTGGTAGTACCTCTTCCTCGGATTTCTCCTCGTCCTCGGCGTGATCTCCGCGTCTCGGTGGTGAGCGTTCCCGCGAATTCTCACCACCAGCCTCGGGGGACGTTGCGGTGCGGATCCAGGTTGGGAAACTTGCCGTGCTTGACGAGCCGCTCAAGCCGGGCGAAGAAGATCCCGACCTCGGACTTGTCCAGCAGCTCCCTCAGCTGGGCGTCGAGACGCTCGATGCGCGAGGCATCCGCGAGAAACGACGTCATCTCGCCAAGGATCGACGGCGGAATCGGCTCCCCGCAGAAATCCCAGATGACGGTTCGTAGCTTCGTGACCGCGTTGAAGGTCAGGCCGTGATCGATTCCCCAGAGCTTGCCGTTGGCATCGCGCAAGCAGTGGCCGCTCTTGCGGTCCGCGTTGTTGGCGAAGACGTCGAAAAGGAATATGCGCATCAGATCGGCCTCGTTCGTCCGGCGCAGAGCGCTGGAGTCGCTCCCCGAATCCGCGTCGACGTACAGCTGGATCGATCCGACACCGTGAGGGCCGTTGCCGATGACCGTGGGAGGGATGAAGTCCCAGCCCAGCGCCTGACTGACCAGAAACGACGCGTACTCACGCCGGTACAGCGTGCCATCCGGGAAATCCCAGAGCGGGACTTCGCCGCGCCGCGGCTTGTAGACGGCCAGCCGTTGCTCTTCACCCCGGCGCAAGACGAGCGCGAAGCTGTAGTTCGAGCCCCAGCCGATCGGCTGGCTGGCGATCGCCTCGCCCTCGGCCAGGAAGGTGAGCGCATCGGCCGTGCTCGCCAGGGGCTCGAAAGTCACGTACACCGCTTCGGACTGGGAAGGCTCTTTCCGAAAGCGCCGCAGGCTTCGCCCCATCAACCCCCGCCTTTCGCCCCGTCCCCGGGCGGTGCCGGCGCGGCGCCCCCAGACGAAGCGGCCGCCAGACGCGGAACGTCACTCTGCTCCGTCGTCGCGTCGGGTTGCCCCGGACGCCGCTCGGGACTCTGGCGCAGACCGTACTTGGTCATCAGGCTCTTCATGTCCCGACCGTAGAAGAGCTTGATCTTGATGTCCGGGTACAAAGCGCGAAACAGGCGCAGCTTGCGGTTCTTCTTGGTCACCAGCTTCTGCTTCAGCGTGGTCAGCTCGACGAAGAGGCCTTGATCGATCAGGTAGAAATCGGGTGTGAAGGACTCGATCGCGTTGCCGTTCGCATCCCAGCGAAGGGGAAAGGTGCGCGGTTCGTACGCCCAGCGGATCCGGTAATAATCCAGGATGGCGGCAAACTCACGCTCGCTCTCGTGGGCGAAGCTCACCGTGTCTTTCGATTGACTGGCTTCCAGAGCCTCGGTCGCTTCCATCTCCGCCAACTCCCCGTCTCACTTTCGTTCCCTGGCCGCCGCCGGTCGACCGTCGGGTCAGAAAAGGAGCTACGCGAGATCATCGTGATACCGAACGACCCGTTACGACGATTATACCGAATTCCAGGGCACCGGCGAAGCCGCGAAGCGCGCGACGGCGTTGACGACACGTCTCGGATTCCGGCGCGACGCGGACGGTTGGCGGGTACGCTCTCGCGGAGGTGCTGGCCGGCTTTCGCGGGGCGAACCCTAAGATCGAGCTTCGGCTCACCATCGACAATACGCGCGCGATCGAGGCGGTGCTCCTCGATCGCGCGCTCGACGTGGCGGTCGTGGAGTGGCAAGTGAGCAGCCCGGCGCTGGTCGGCATGCCGTTACGGCGAGACGCCCTCGTCCTGGTCGCTCCACCCGGGCATCCATTGGCGGCGCGCGGCCGGATCCGGCTTGAAGACGTCGCCGGGCAGCCGTTTCTTTTGCGCGAGCCAGGCTCCGGAACCCGCGCCCTGGCCGAAGCCGCGCTCGGCCCACTCGTCTCGACCATCGTACCGGTGCTGGAGCTCGGCGAGCCGGAGGCCATCGTGCGCGGCGTCGAAGCGGGCATGGGCCTCGCCTTCATCTCGCGGGTGATCGTCGCCCGGCAGCTTGCCGACAGAACGCTCCGCGAGCTGACGATCGAGGGGATCGAGCTATGGCGAGACTTCTCCCTCGTTCGTCCGCGCGACCGCGCGCCGTCGCCGGCGGCGCGCCTTCGATAGTTTTATTGCCCGCGCATGGAGCGGTAGCTGATCGCCTCGGTCAGGGACGGACGACGCTGCCGTCGGCGCGGCGGTCCTCCGCGACATAGCGGGGGCGACGAACCCGTTCGGGATCGAGCAGCCTGGCCGCCTTCTCCTCGTCGACGTCCATGCCCAGCCCCGGCTGGTCGTTCGCATAAAGATAACCGCCTTCGAGAACGGCGTGGCCGGGAAACGCCTCGAGCTCCTCGGGCCGGAAGCTGTTCTCTTCCTGGATCCCGAAGTTCCAGCTCGCCAGGTCCAGGTGGAGAGCGGCCATCTGGTTGATCGGATCGGTGTTTCCACCTTCCTGCCAGGCCGTCTGGACGCCGAACCACTCTGCCAGGTGGGCGATCTTCTGAGCCTGGGTGATCCCGCCGACCTTGGACACGCGCACCCGGATGAAGTCGATCAATCGCTCGGTGATCAGCGGCAGCCACTCGTTGGCGTTGACGAAGAGCTCCCCCATCGCCTGCGGCGTCGAGCATTGCTGCCGGATCAACCGATAGTAGGCGATCTGCTCCGGCGGAAGGACGTCCTCGAGAAAGAACAGACGGTAGGGCTCCAGCAGCTTGGCGAGAGTCACCGCCGAGGTCGGACGCAGGTGCTCGTGGACGTCGTGGGTGAGCTTCACGCCGAAGCCCAGTTTCTCCCGCAGGTAGGCGAACATCTTGACGACGTTCTCGACGTAGACCTCGTCGTCGAAGACCTTGGCCTGCGGCCAGGCGTTGCGCGGCCGGTTGGCCCGATCGAGGTCGACGAAGCCACCCCCTCCGTAGGGACCGAGCTGACAGCGGACGACCGGATATCCCTCCTCGAGGTACCGGCGCACGTCGTCTTCCAGCGCCTCGACGGTGTCGCCGGAGGCGTGAGCGTAGCAAGGCGCCGCGGCCCGGCACGGACCGCCCAGAAGCTTGTAGACGGGCATCCCGGCTTCTTTGCCTTTGATGTCCCAGAGCGCGACGTCGATTCCCCCGAGCGCGGCGTTCAGGATCGGGCCATTCCGCCAGTAGCCACAGGTAAAAGTCGACTGCCAGATGTCTTCGATCTGGCCCGCGTCGCGTCCGATCAGTCGCGGCGTGTAGAACTGATTGACGACGTCCACCACCGCGTCGGTGTGGTTGTAGTCGTGGGCCGAGCCAATTCCGTAGAGCCCGGGCTGATCGGTGATGACCTTGACCACCACCCAGGTGCCCGCGGGGCGGGTCCGAATGCAGCGAATCTCTTTGATTTTGGCCATGTCCCTTTCCTCATTCCGTTTCCCTGGCGCGGTAAAGACCATGCTGCTGAATGTACTCGATGACCGCGTCGGGTGTCATGTAGGTGATTGGCCGGCCCTCACGGACTCGCTGACGGAGATTCGAGGCGGAGGTGCTCAGCTCGGGAACCTCGAGCTGGAGGATTCGCGCGGACGCGTCGGGAATCGCCGACTCCAGACGTCGTAGATCGAGCGGAGGATAGCCCGGACGGTTCACCGCGACGATCCGGCAAAGATCGGCCAGTCGCGCGGGCTCGCGCCAGAGCGGGAGATCGGCCAGGGCATCGCGGCCGACGATGAAGAAGATGCTCGCATCGTCGCCCAGGTCGTGCCGGAGTCTCGCGACCATCTCCACGCTGTAGGAGGCCCCCGGACGGTCGACGTCGACGCGCGATAGACGGAAGTGGGGGTTGCCGGCGATGGCGCGGCTGACCATCTCGACGCGGTCGGCGGCCGGCGAGATTGCCCGACCGCGCTTGTGGGGAGGCGTGCCGGCCGGCACGAACAGCACTTCGTCGAGCCCGAGCTGGGCCCAGCAGTCCTCGGCGACGACGAGATGGCCGTAATGAATCGGATCGAAAGTGCCGCCGAGGATGCCGACGCGGCGCCGGCTCACGTCAGGAGACCCATTCCAGCTCGATCGGGCCGAAGCGGACGACGTCGCCGGCGCGGACCCCGACTTTCTCCAGGGCCTCGGTCACCCCGAGCTTCTTCAGTTGGCGCTGAAGGTAGGCGACGCCCTCTTCGTTTTCGAAGTCCGTCATCGACACGAGTCGCTCGATCCGACGGCCGATCACCCGATATCCGCCCGCTTCTCGCTCGACGACGAAGCCCTCGCGCTCGGCGCCCGGCCGCAGCACGACCGGCTCCTCCGCGGTTGGCGCCGGGATCGGTTCGGACGCCGCGACCTCGTCGAGCAGCTGGAAGAGCGACGCGAGTACCTGGGGCACCCCTTCGCCGGTGCTCGCCGACACCGGCCGCGCGTCGACGCCGATCTTTCCGAAAGCGGCCTGGATCTCCAGCAGTCGTCCGCGCACCGCTTCCTGGTCGATCTTGTTGATCGCGACGACCTGCGGCTTCTTCGCCAGGGCCTCGTCGAACAGCGATAGCTCGGCGTTGACCGCCCGGTACGCCGCGACCGGATCCGTCACGGCGCCGTCGATCAGGTGGAGCAGCGCCTTCGTGCGCGAGATGTGGCGGAGGAACTCGTGGCCGAGCCCGACGCCGGCGTGCGCCCCCTCGATTAACCCGGGAATGTCGGCCAGCGTCATGATCCGATCGTCGAGCGCCGCGACGCCCAGGTTGGGAGTGATCGTCGTGAACGGATAGTCGGCGACCTTCGGATTCGCCCGGGTCACCGCCCCGAGAAAGGTGGACTTGCCGGCGTTCGGATAGCCGATGATGCCGACGTCGGCGATGATGCGCAATTCGAGCTTGAGCCAGCGCTCCTCGCCCGGCTCGCCCTTCTGGGCGATCCGTGGGGCGCGATTGGTTGGAGTGGCGAAGTGGACGTTGCCGAGGCCGCCCCGACCTCCGAGGGCAACCGTCACCTGTTTTCCGGGGCTGTCCAGGTCGGCCAGAACTTCCCCTTCGAGCGTGGTCACGATCGTTCCTGGCGGGACCGGAATGAGCAGGTCCTCGCCAGCCTTGCCGTGGCGCTTTCCGCCGGCGCCGTTTCCGCCCGGCCGTGCCCGGAAGTGGCGCCGATACCGAAAGTCGAGGAGGGTCGTCTTCTCGGCGCTGGCGACCACGATGACCGAGCCGCCGCGCCCGCCGTCGCCCCCGTCGGGGCCACCGCGGGGCACGAACTTCTCCCGTCGGAACGACGCCGAGCCGTTCCCGCCGTCGCCCGCTTTTACCCAGATTCTTGCTTCGTCCAGGAACACGTTCGTCTCGGTTGGCTGACGGATCAGCCGCCTCTCCTTCGCGCTTTCTCGGCGAAATTCTACCATGCTCATTAGGATAATTAAGGTCGTCGGAGCCGGAGGAGTAGGAGTGTGGATTGTGGAGAAGCTCGACGTCAGGGCGACCCGGCGCCACTTTCGTCCGGGGCGAAATGTGGACCCAGGCGCGCGAGGGTGCCGGCCACCAGTGGAAGAACCGGGGACACGACGGCCGTGGACCGGAGTCGTGAGGATCTATCCACCCCTTAATCCCCCGACTTATCCACATAAAGCTTCAGTTATCCACCAAACGGGGCCGGTTATCCACATGGATTATGTTGATATTTGCGCGAACGGCTGTTTTGTGCATTGGACCCAATTCTTGATCGTCGTCGAGGGGTACGGCTTGACCTCGTTGCGCATTCTTTTGTGCGAATGGTACAATGGCGTTGAGGAGTCGCCGAGGCTCCGATCCCTCGCGCAGGTAGGAACCGATCGCGCTGACCGTACGCGCGCTGTTGCGGCTGGCGCCCCTCGACGGGGCGACGGTGGTCGCCGGCGACGCCGGACTGGATAACGAAGTAAGCTGGCCAGCGGTCCTCCGGGTGCGTCCCCCGGCGTTCGAGCCGCTCAACGGGCACGAGCTCGCACTGGTGTCGCTCGAAGCGCTGCACCTGCTCGATCCCACGCTCTCGCTCGCCGAGCTGATCGGGCGCCTGTCCGAGCGGAAAGTGGCCGGGCTCGTCGTGGTTGGCGACGCCGACGCTCCGGCGATCGAGGCGGCCGCGCGCGATCATCTTCCGTTACTGCTCTTGCCGGAGACGTCCCACTTCGCCGACCTTGGGCCAACGCTGAGCCGGGTCATCGCCGAAGAGAAGACCCGCTTGTACCAGCTCGGTCTCGACGTCCATCACCAGCTCGCGGAAGTATCGATGACCGGTCGTGGTCTGCGGGGGATCGTCGGACGGTTGGCCGAGCTGACCGGGCGGGACGTGGCGCTGCAGGACGCGACCGGAGACCTGATCGTCCGGGCTTCGCCGTCGGATGGGATCGTCCCGGCAGACGAAGCCGGGCCGCCCTTGGCGTCGATCGATCGGCTGAACGGCGCGTTTCCGGGCCGGCAGGACAATCGGTCGGAGCCGCCGACCGCGCGGATTATCCTGAGCTCGGGGGTAAGCCTGGTGTCGCCGGTCCTGGTGCGCGAGTCGGCGGTGGGGTTTCTCTCGCTGCTCGGCGCGTTCGACGATTTCGTCGACGAAGATCAGGTGATGCTCGGCCGGGGAAGCGTCGTCTGCGCGCTGGAGATGGCGAAGCAGGAAGCGGTTATCGAAGCCGAGCACCGGCTGCGCGGCGACTTCTTCGACGATCTCCTGGAGAGCGCCGCCGAGTCCGCGGAATCGCTCATCAGCCGGGGGCGGCATCTCGGTTACGACATCCAGGAGGCGCACGCGGCGCTGGCGATTCGGCCGGAGGACGCGGCGAGCCAGAACCCGCGCGCGATCGAGCGCCTGGCCCGAGAGATCGGCGAGTACCTCTCGCGCTTCCAGAGTGCCGGGATGGTCGCGCCGCGCCGCCAGTCGGTCGCCCTGTTCCTGACGACCGACGTGGCCGCCGATCCGGGGCCGGCGCGGCGCTTCGCGGAAGATCTTCGGGGATACCTCGCCGGCCAGCTCGAGACCCCGGTCTCGATTGGCATCGGATCGCACCACCCCGGCGTGCTGGGCCTGCGAACGGCCTTCCACGAGGCCGAGCAAGCCGAGCGGATCGGTCGCGAGATCTTCGGGTCGGGCCAGGTGACGTCCTTCTCTGATCTTGGTGTCTATCGTCTGCTCTACGCCTTCCGACAGAATCAGGAGCTCGCCGACTTCTGTCGTGAGACGCTGGCTCCGTTAACCGACTACGACGCCAAGAACGGCACGTCGCTGGTCGATACCCTCGAAGCGTACTTTCGGTGCGATGCGAATCTCGGCACCGCCGCGGAGGCGCTCTACCTCCACCGCAACAGCCTCGCCTATCGCCTGCGACGGATCTCCGAGCTGACCGGCTTCAACCTCGACAACCTCGAGGATCGATTCCGTCTCCAGCTCGCGCTGAAGGCGCGGCGCCTGGTTCAACGTCAGGGACCAGCCGATTCAAGGGTCCGCGCCTGAAGCACGAGGGGCGCCGCCTCGGCGTCGAGGACAGCCTTCAACGCGGCGATCGCCGCCTCGATCATCGAGTCGTCCGGCTCGCGCGTGGTCAACCGCTGGACCGCCAGACCCGGCTTCATCAGCCCTCGGATAATCGAGCGATGATAGTTGGTGGCGCCGAACCGCATGAATTCGTAGCCGATCCCGGCGATGACCGGAATCAAAGCGACGCGCGACAGGATCAGGAACACGAGCGACGGATGCCCGAGCACCGCGAAGACGAGAAAGGAGACGATCACGACCGTCACCAGGAACGTCGTCCCGCAGCGCGGGTGGATCAAAGTGAAGGGGCGCACATTCGGAACGGTGAGCTCGACGCCGGCCTCGTAGGCGTTGATCGTCTTGTGCTCGGCGCCGTGGTACCCGAAGACGCGCTGAACGTCCGACATCAGACTGATCGCGTACATGTAGCCGAGAATCAGGGCGAGGCGAAAGAGCGTCTCGATCAGGTTGCGGGCCAGCGCGGAGGGAATCGAGCGATCGACGGCGTTGGTGAGAAAGATCGGCAGGAGAAAGAAGATCGCGACGGCCATGCCCAGGGCGAGGATCATGGCTCCCAGAACCGCGGGCTGGCTGCCCCGCTTGCTTTGCTCGATCGCTGCCCGCTCGGCTTCGCCGCCCATGGCGACGTTTGCGGAGAAGGAGAGGGTCTTCATGCCAAGGACCAAGGTATCCCAGAGGGCGATCGTTCCGCGAACCAGGGGCCAGCGCGCCCAACGGCTCCGGTAGATCGCGCCGGTGAGGGGTTCCGCGTGGACGACGAGCGCGCCGGCCGGATCGCGGACGGCCACCGCGACGTGCCGGGGGCCGCGCATCATCACGCCCTCGATGACTGCCTGTCCGCCGTAAAAGGCTGATTTGGCCATCGTCGCGCTCCGCGCCCTCCAAAAATGCCAGGAGGCCAGCAGAGACGTGCCATGTGCGCGTCTCTGCTGGCCTCCTGGGAAAATTACTGCGCCGCCACCGGCTCCTTGGCCGTGGTCTCGGCGCCGGTCGGCTTCGCACCGCTGGCCTTCGCCATGCGGCGCATGAAGCGCTCGACCTGACCACCGGTATCCACGATGCGCTGTTGGCCGGTGTAGTGCGGGTGGCACTTCGAGCACAGCTCGACCTTCAACAGCTCTTTCGTGCCGAACGTCTCGAACGTGTTGCCGCAGGCGCAGACGACGGTCGACCGCATCCACGCCGGATGAATGTTCTTCTTCACGCTGGTTGGACCTCGTACACGCTGATTTGCTTCTTGTCCTTGCGGACGTACTCGAACTTCACTCGTCCGGGAACCAGGGCGAACAACGTATGGTCGCGGCCCAGCCCAACACCCTTGCCGGGTAGAAACTTGGTCCCGCGCTGACGCATGAGCACCGAGCCCGACGTGACCAGCTCGCCGTCGGATCGCTTGGCGCCCAGTCGCTTCGATTCGCTGTCCCGACCGTTGCGCGTGCTGCCCGCGCCTTTCTTATGTGCCATCTTCTTCTCCTTGCTTAAGAGCTAGAGGGCATCAGGAAAGGTGATAGGCGTGAGAGATTTGCAAAGCAAACCTCTCACGCCCTCATCCCTTCCGGACCCACTCTACTGAGCGCCCGAGACGATTTCCTTGATCACCAGCCGAGTCAGGTCCTGGCGGTGGCTGTTCATGCGGCGGTAGCGCACCTTCGGCTTGTACTTGAAGACGATGACCTTGCGGCCGCGCGGGTGGGCGGCGACGCGTGCGCGGACCACCGCGCCGGCGACGGTCGGCTGGCCGACGACGCAGCCCCCCTCGTCGCCCCCGACCATTAGAACCTTGTCCAGATCGATCGTCTCGCCGACTTCGCCCGGCAGTCGGTTGACCTCGATGACCTCACCCGGAGCAACCTTGTACTGTCGGCCTCCGGTCTCGACGATTGCGTACACCCTGATCCTCCACCCTTTTTCCGGCCGCCTCCAGTCATGGATCTGGATTTGGCCATCGGGAAATGCTCCGGCACCGAAAAGCCGAAGGCGCATACCGATCCTGGCCTTCGGCCTGCTTGTCTCTGGACCGACGCCCGACCCGCCCGGCTTGGGGGATCGGTTCGTTTCGCTACCTGCGGGTAACGCATCGCCTCATGGGCACGAAACGACGACGTCCGCGTGAGAAAGACGTACGGCAAAGTATAGCAGGGGCGCGACGAATACGTCAAGGCGAGCTACGCCGGCCGCATTTTCGGGCTAGCGTCCGGGCGAGTCGTCTTGACCGAAGGCGGATCCGGGGCGGCGAAGGCGCTCGGCTCGCTGCGCGTGCCAACGCGCCTGATTGTCCTTCACCTCTTGCCAGCGCTCCCGCCAGGCGTCGCGGTTGGCGGTGGCCTCTCCGGGGCTGCCGTCGCCGTAGCTGAGGCAGTTCAGGAAGGCGATCACGTCCTTCCGGCTACCCTCGATCAGGTTCACCGCGGATGGCCGCCCCAATCCGAAGCTCGGTCGCTCTTCCCTCGTCTCCCAGTGCCACCGGTGGATCACCCGATCGATCGCGAGAATCTTGTCGCGCGGGGTCGTCGCCGCTTCCCACTCCTTCGCGTAGTCGGCGAAGATGTCGGCCGCGCCTCCCGGACCCAGCTCTTGATGGCGGAAGGTCGCCCAGTAGTCCGCCCACGCCATCGTCCATTGGCAGCTCGGGCAGTGCAGTGCGGACTCGTCGTCCGGCCACGGGACGGTGAGCGCGATCGTCTGGCCGCACGACGGGCACGGCAGACGGCGGTGGGATCGGATCTCCTGGACGGTCAAGATACTCTTGCAGCGCAGGTAGAGGCGGATGCCGACGTCGTCGATCAACGCCTCGTCGATCAGGCCGCGGGCGACGCTCTCGTAAAGCCGCCGGACGCGATCCCGTGGCACCCGCGGCGCCCAGCGCGGCCTGACGTCGCGACGAGGTCGATCCTCCATCGCCATCATCCCATCTCCTGGCAGCATGGCCCGCGCGTCGATCGCGGTTTGCTAGTCGAGCGACCTATCTTCCCCCTCCTCACTCGACCTGAAACAACCGCCGGCGCCTGGACCGCGATTGGACGTACATCGCATCCACCGTCGCCGCGCTCGGGTTGACGACGTTCCCCTGGGCCGGGTGAGCCAGGCACACCGCCTCGTCGAGCTCGATCCCCAGGCCCGGCTTCGTCGGCACCGCGATGTGGCTGTCGTGCACCGGAAGCTCGGTCGCGACTTCGTAGCGCCAGGGCACGTCGTCGGCCAGGTGCTCGAGAATCAGGCAGTTGGGGATCGCGGCGAGCAGGTGGACCGCCGCGGCTTCCGCCACCGGTCCGTTCGAGCCGTCGTGCGGCGCGACCATGATGTGGTGGGCCTCCGCCTGCGCGGCGATCTTCTTCATCTGGGAGAATCCGCCGGCCCGGCCCATATCCGGCTGGATCACGTCGGGGATCTCGCGCTCGATCAGCTCGCGGAAGCCGTAAATCGTCGCCGATCGCTCGCCGCAAGCCAGCGGCAGGCTGATACCGGCCGCTACTTTCGCCAGCGCGTCGACGTTCTCCGGCGGAACCGGATCTTCGTAGAAGAGCAGGTCGTACTCTTCGAGCGCCTGGCCGACCTGAATCGCGTCGGGCACGCTGAACCAGGGCGGGCCGTGGACGTCGATGCAGAGATCGACGTCGTCGCCGAGGCCCTTGCGCAGATTGTGCATCACCTCGACCGGTCGGCCGAGCGATCCGCCTTTCAGGGCAGTGTAGCCGCGCTCGATCAACTCCTGACCGCGCTCGACGGTGCTGGCGTGGGCGTAGACCCGGACCCGGTCGCGGCAGCGTCCGCCGAGGAGGTCACAGACCGGCACGCCGAGCTTCTTGCCGAGGATGTCCCAGAGGGCGATCTCGATGCCGGTCATCGCGCCGGCCCCGACGATGCCGGTCATGCCGTGCCCCATCATCGCCAGGAGCATCTTCTGCCAGAGGCGCTCGATCCGGCCGGGGTCTTCGCCGATCAGGATCGGCGTCAGGTCCTGAATCGCCGTCTGAACTACCCGGGGCCAGCCGCTGGCCTCGCCGATGCCGTGGATGCCCTCGTCGGTCTCGACCTTCACGAAGCACCAGTTGCGCGCGCCCCACGCCCCGGGCCGCGCCGCGTTGACCAGAAACGTCTTAATGTCGGTGATTTTCACCTGTCCCTTCCCGCCGGTGACGCGGCGATTCGCCGCCAAGTCGCCTGCCGACGATACTACGCACTCGGACCCCGACCGTCAATCCTGGCGGAACTCTTATGGAAATCTAATGTGGAGAAAATTGGATACCTGGCGTTGACAAGCCTCAGACGCATTGCTATAGTATGCGCGGCGCGAAAAGGAACGTTTTACTCGTGCGTTGGTCGCCGGCGACGCGTCGCGGTCGGGCCAGCGTGCCTTCCTGGCGCGCCGTGCCACCGACCGTGAGGCGGTGGTTGTTTTTTGCCCCGCCCCCAACGAGCGTCTTTTGGTGAGGAGGCCCGGTGCTAACACAAGACAAGGTGACCGAGCTGACCGATCGAGTCATCACCAGTCGAGCCTGGCGGTCATTCTTCCGACACGGCCCGCCGGATACACCGCGTAACCGCGCGCTTGCCGTCTTCTCGAACGTTTTTCTCCATTTGCACCCCGTGCGCGTTCCCCGGCAGAGCCTGCGCATCACCTACACGTTCTGTCTCGGCGGTATCTCGTTCTTCCTGTTCTTGATGCTCACCCTGACCGGTGTCCTCCTGATGTTCTATTACATCCCGTCGGTTACCGCCGCGTACGAGAACGTCCAGGATCTCGCCACCTCGGTCACCTTCGGCGAGCTGCTGCGGAACATGCACCGCTGGGCGGCGCACGGCATGGTGATCACGGTCTTTCTCCACATGATGCGGGTGTTCTACACCGGGGCCTACAAGCCACCGCGCGAGTTCAACTGGGTCGTCGGCGTCGTCCTGCTGGTCTTGACCTTCCTCCTGAGCTTCACCGGATATCTCTTGCCGTGGGATCAGCTCGCGATCTGGGCGATCACCGTCGGCACGAACATGGTTGGCTACACGCCGGTGCTCGGCAAGCAGATTCACTTCCTGCTGATCGGCGGTTTCGACGTCGGCCAGAACGCGCTGCTTCGGTTCTACGTTCTGCACGTCATCGGTTTGCCGCTCCTGGCGGCGGTGTTCATGGCGGTCCACTTCTGGCGGATCCGCAAAGACGGTGGGATCACCACCCCGCTTTAACGACGGCCTGGCCGTCGGGGTAGTCGCCGCGTCGTCGGCGTAGGAGGTCGAGCATGGCAGAAAGAGAAGCTTCGGGAACCGGGACCGGAACGGTCGATCTCGAGGCGCAAAAGAAGCGTTTGGCGGCGCTGGTACGCGAGTACGGCGCGGCGAAGGTCGAGCGGGAGCCGTCGAATACCGTCCTGGTCTGGCCAAACCTGCTCGTCATCGAGTTTCTCGCCGCGGCGCTGATCACCCTCGGGTTGGTGGTGCTGGCGATCATCATGAACTCGCCGCTCGAAGATCACGCCAACCCGAACGTGACGCCGAACCCGTCGAAGGCGCCCTGGTACTTTCTGAATCTCCAGGAATTACTGCTTCACATGGACCCGTCGCTCGCCGGCGTGATCGTGCCCGGCATCGCGATCATCGCGCTGATGACGATTCCTTACGTCGACGACGTGGTCGGGGATACCGGCATCTGGTTCAGCACGCCGACCGGCAAGAAGGTCGCGATCTTCTCCGCGATTTACGCGGCCATCCTCGTGCCGGTGCTGATCCTCTTCGATAACGCCTTCGGCGTCCGCCCAACGGTCGAGTCGCTGGGACTGGGGCCGACCGTGGCGGAAGCCGTCGCCGAGTTTGTCATTCCGATCGCGATCATGCTCGGCCTGCCGGCCCTGCTGGTTGCATTGATTCAGCCGTTGCGGCCAAGCCGTCGGGACGTCGTGATCGCCCTGTTCACCGGGTTCGTCGTGACCTATCTGGTTCTGACGGTCGTCGGGACCGGCTTCCGGGGCGAGGGAATGAAGCTGTACTGGCCGTGGCAGATCGGGCTCCCGATCGAGTGATCAAGTGGTGATCGTGTCACCGAGGAGGTTGGTTTGAGCACTGTTCAAGAAGCGCCGCACGGGGCCGAGGCCACGGGAGAAGCTCAGGGACGTCGGCTTTCCCGACGGATGCTGATCCGCCTGGGGCTCGTCGGAACGCTGGGCCTGTTTCTGATCGAGGTCCTGGGAACCTTCCTTGACTTCTATACGCCGCGGAAATACGGCGTGTTCGGCAGCAAGGTGACGCTCGGCAAGCCGTCCCAGTACGCGATGCCGAGCATCACGACGTTCATCGAAGCCAAGCTCTTCCTGTCGCACGTGCCGGAGGGCTTCCTGGCGATGTACTGGAAGTGCCCGCACCTGGGATGCACGGTGCAATGGCATCCCGAGGAGCAGACCGAGGACAAGCTCGCGCCGCAGGGGCGCTTCCACTGCCCCTGCCACGGCTCGATCTACAATCGGTACGGACAGATCGTCTTTGGTCCGGCGCCACGCCCGCTCGACCTTTTCAAGATGAGCCTGGAGAACGGCAATCTCGTCGCCGACACCGGCGATATCTCGCAGCGCCCGAAGTGGGAGCCCAGCCAGGCGTTCAAGGCCTGAAGGAGTTTATCGCATGAACGTGGCCACGGTGATCGTGCTGGTGATGGTCCTGCTGGGCATCGGCACGGCGTGGCTCGGGAGCGCCGTCGGGGTTCCCGGGGCCATCAAGGAGCCGCCCAAGCCAAAGCCGAAGCCAGAGCCGGTACCGGCGCTGGTCGGCGCTGGACACCTCGGGCAGATCTCTCAAGAAGCGTTTTTCCGCGAGGCCGAGCGAGCGATCGCCGCGCGCTCGACCCTGCCAGTGGTCGAGCCGGACGACAGCCCGGGGATGCAGATGAAGGTGCTGGCCGGGATCGCGGTCTCGGCCCTCGTCATCGTCGTCATGGGCTGGTACGTCATTTACGAGCCGGCGTCCGAAGCCCAGGCGTCGCAGATTCAGCTCGCCCAGAAGGAAGAGCGCGGTGGAAAGCTCTTCACGACCTACTGCGCGACCTGCCACGGGCCAACCGGCACCGGCGACGTGGGACCGAACCTCCACCTCGAGGTTTTGGCGACCAGCCCGATCACCAAGGGGCTCGCCGGCACGACCTTCAACACCAAGGATCCCTCCGACCTGTCCAAGCTGCATGACTTCCTGACCAAGACGATCAGCACCGGCGTGCCGGGAACAGCGATGCCGACCTGGGGCGACCAGTACGGTGGCGCGCTGAACGAGACCCAGATCGACGATATCGCGACGATGATCATCAACGACGGCTGGGCCGACTACGTTCATCCGACCGCGGCGCAGGTCGCGGCGGCGAAGGCGACGCCAGCCGCTCCGCAGAGTCCGGAAGCCGCGGCGGCCCTTCCGCTGATGCAGAAGTACGGCTGCGGCGGGTGCCATACAATCAGCGGCGTCGCCGGGTTCACCGGCACGGTCGGCCCCGAGCTGACCCACGTCGCCAGCAAGCCGAAGATTCCGGAGTCGACCGGCAACCTCGTCAACAATCCGGCCAACCTGGCGAAGTGGATCTACGACGCGCCGGCGGTCAAGCCGGGCATCGTGATGCCGAACTTCTCGGGCCAGGGCATGACCCAGGACGAGGC
>JAJPKB010000282.1 GCA_021323915.1 Chloroflexota bacterium
GGCATCCGGTCTGTCCTCTCTTCCATCTTGCTCGCCAGCATTAGGATACCCTACTGATGCCCAACGCGGGACTCCCCGGGAAGAGCGCCGTACTGTCGGAAGGCAAACCAACCGGGAGCGCGTCTCGCCCGCCTGTATCCGCGAGCCCCGAGCGGGCGAGACGCGCTCCGTGAAGATGACCGCTGTTTCCGCATGAAGCGCGGGCCTCCGGCCAGCCTTTTCGCTTGCGGTCGCGCACGCCGGCTTGTTATGATGGGATGAGCGTCTCACGTTGAATCGGCTTCGATTCAATTTGTCGACGAAGATAAACGAGACGCGGTTGTCCGATGAAGGCTACACCCTCGACGGTCCTTGCCATTTATTCCGACTCGAAGGCCGGCTCCCAGGCGTTTCGCCGTCTCCTCCAGGCGGGTTTTCGCCATTCGGCGGTCATCGATCACCAGTCCGCCGGCCGGCTCGACGTCGTCGGTCGGCGCCACGAGATCTTTCGGTGGCTGTCTCCGGCGGTCGTCGTCGTCGGCCTGCTGCTGGTCTCGGTCGGGGGCGCGTCCGAGCAATTTCGTTGGGGTGCCATCCTCGACGGCGCCGGCCTGATCGTGGCCGCCCTCTCGCTCTGCCTGGGCGGCCTCCTGTTGGCCCACTGGCTCGTGGTTGGTGTCCCCGGGGTTCTGATCGATCGCTATCTGCCCTGGACGATGCCGGGCGAGACGCTGGTGATCACCCGGGCGCCGCTCTCGCGCGCGGTGGCCGTGCTCGACCTGATGCGGCGCGGCGGCGATCCGACCACCTTTGTCCTGCGCGAGACAGGTCGATTCCCGGCCGACGTGCCCGCGCCTCCACGCGAGCGCTTCAGCGCGGAGCGGCTCGGCCTGTACGGGGCGCAGCTTGCCGCGCGACAGAAAGCCGGACGGGTCTCACGGCGTGATTATCCGCTGCGACGGCGCATCGAGGCCGCCGAGAGGATGATCGAGGAGATCACCGAAGACCTGGGCGCGATCGCCCATTTAGAGCAGGGAATCTCCCTCTCGGCCGAGTGGCTTCTGGACAATGCTTACGTCATCCAGCGCCACAGTGGCGACGTTCGGCGAAACCTTTCCCGACGCTTCTACGACGTGCTGCCGGTGCTCACCGCCGGCCCCCACGCCGGCGAGCCCCGGGTGTACGAGCTTGCCGTCGAGTTTGTCGACCGGGCCGAGGCCGCCGTCTACCAGGACAACCTGGTGACTTTCACGCGGGCCTACCAGGAGATCACGCCGCTGACAATCGGCGAGCTGTGGGTGCTGCCCCTCATGCTCCGACTGGCGCTCATCGAGCGGATCCTTGCTCTGGCGCTCGAGGTCGACCGGCGCCAGGTCGAGCATGGACTGGCGGATTTCTGGGCCAGTCGCTTGCTCGGCGCGACGAGGCGCGTGCCGGACCGCCTGATTCTGCTGATCGCCGAGCTCGCCCGCGCCTGCCCCGAGCCGTCGCCGTACGTCGTCGATCGCCTGGTTAGTCAGCTCCAGGGCGAGCCAAACGCCCTCGATCCACTTCGATCGTGGCTCGAGCGGAAGCTTTCCTCCAGCCTGTCCGAGATTCGCGAGCAGGAGCAGCGACGTCACCTCGCCGAGCAGGCCGCGATCGCCAACGCCATCGATAGTCTGCGCGACCTGTCTCGTCTGGACTGGCGCGAGACATTCGAGGCGTTGAGCCTGGTCGACCACGTGCTTCGGGAAGATCCGGCGGGGGTTTACCCGGCGATGGAGTTTGCCAGCCGCGATTACTATCGCTCCGCCGTCGAGCAGGTGGCGCGACAATCGCGCGACAGCAGCGAAGTCCAGGTCGCGCGTCTGACCGTCGACCTCGCGCGAGCCGCGTCTGACGACGAGCGTCGCGGACACGTCGGGTATTACCTCATCGGCGCCGGTCGCGGCGAGCTCGAAGCCCGCGCGCACGGCATGCCGGGCGTCGTCGCTCGGACGCGCTCCTGGGCCCTCGACCATCCGGCCCGGGTGTACGTCGGGTCAATCGCTCTCCTGACGCTCGTCGTCGTGGGAATTGATCTCGCCTGGCTCGGCGGCGCATTCAGCCGCGGCGTGCCGCCCCTGACGCTGGTCGTGCTGGCCGTTCTGGCGGTGTTGCCGGCGAGCGAAGCGGCTTCCCAAATGGTCAACGACCTGACGACGCGGCTCCTCTCGCCGCGCCTCCTCCCGAAGCTCGCTTTCGACTCGGGTATCCCGGACGCTTGGCGAACTCTCGTCGTCGTACCCACCCTGCTCCTGGCCCGGTCGACGATCCAGGATGACCTGCAGCGCCTGGAGATGCGGTTTCTCGCCAACCCGGATCCGAACCTCCACTACGCGCTGATCGCCGATTTTGCCGACGCGCCCGCGCCCGGCCGGACGGAGCAGGAAGAGGAGCTGCTTCGGCTCGCCGCCGATGGGATCGAAGACCTGAACCGCCGCCACGGCTCCCGCTTCTCACTTTTCTACCGTGAACGCATCTGGTCCGAGACCGAGCAGGTCTGGATGGGTTGGGAGCGGAAGCGCGGCAAGCTGGAGGAGCTGAACCGCTGGCTCGTCCGCGCGACGTCGGACCCGCCGTCGGCGCCGGTCTCCGCGGCCGACGCCGGCTCGACGCTGATCCACGTCGGCGATCGCGGCTCCCTGAGCAGTATCCGATTCGTGCTGACGGTGGACGCCGATACCCAGCTGCCAGCCGGCACCGTGCGGCGCCTGGTTGGCACCCTGGCGCACCCGCTCAACCGCCCGATCGTCGCTCCCGACGGGGAGCTGGTGGCGGCCGGCTACGGGATCATCCAGCCGAGGGTGACGCCGAGTCTTCCCAGCGCCACCGCGACCCGGTTCGCCCGACTGACGGCTGGTCCGGTCGGGACCGATCCCTACACCCACGCCATCTCGAACGTCTACCACGATCTGGCGGGCGAGGCGTCTTACCTTGGCAAAGGCATCTACGATCTGGCCGTCTTCCATCGCGTCCTCGACGGCCGCTTTCCGGAGTCCACGCTCCTGAGCCACGACTTGCTCGAAGGGGCGCATCTCCGGGTTGGCCTGGCCTCGGACATCGAGGTGTTCGAGGATATCCCGCGCCAATACCTGGCGTACCTGACGCGTCAGCACCGCTGGATTCGGGGCGACTGGCAGATCGCCGCGTGGTGCGGGCCATCGGTGCCGCGAGCGGACGGTGGCCGAGCGAAAAACCATCTGTCGGCGATCAATCGCTGGAAGATCTTCGATAATCTCCGCCGAAGCCTGGTTGCCTTCGGATCGCTGGCCTTTCTCCTCGTCGGATGGCTTCTCATCCCGGCCGGCGCGTGGGCGTGGACCGGCCTCGCCGCGCTCCCCTTGATCCTGCCGGCGATGATCCGCACCGTCTCCGCGCTGGCGACGCCGGCCGATCCTTCGAATGGGTCGCTCCGCGCGCGTTCCGGTCGCTTGCCGGACGCCTTCGTCGAGTGGACCGCCGCGCTCTTCTGGGCAGCAGTCCTGCCGATTCAGGCGGCGACCTACCTGGACGCCATCGCCCGGGTCTGGTGGCGGAAGCTGATCTCGCACCGACGGCTTCTCGAGTGGCAGACCGCCCGGATGGCGCACCTGAGCGCGCGAGAGCGCGGTCAGGTGCTGACCGTGGCGACCGTCGGAGTCAGTCTCGGCTCGGTCGCCTGCGTCGCGGCCCTCGCGACCTTCGCCCCGGTCGCGCTCCCCGGGGCGGCGGCCTTCGCCCTGGCCTGGATCATCGCGCCGGTGCTCGTCAGGGCGATCGACGCGCCAGCCGCGCGCCAGCGTCCGGGCGCGATCACGGCGTCCGATCGCTGGTTCCTGCGCCGGATCGCTCGCCTGACCTGGCGATATTTCGACGACTTTGTCGGCCCGCCGTCGAGCTGGCTGCCGCCGGACAATTACCAGGCGGCGCTTCGCGTCGAGGTGGCCTATCGCACGTCGCCGACGAACGTCGGACTCTGGCTCCTCGCCACCGTCGCCGCGAACGATTTCGGCTACATTACGCCGACTCGGGTTTTCGAGCTGGGCGCCGCCACCCTGGAGACGCTGAGGAAGCTGGAGCGCTTCCGAGGGCATCTCCTCAACTGGTACGACGTTCGAACGCTGAAGCCGCTCGCTCCGCGCTACGTCTCAACGGTGGACAGCGGGAACTTTCTCGCCTGCGTCTGGGCGCTCGTTCAGAGCTACGAGGAGCTGGTGTCTCGTCCGATCATCGGCGCCAGCGCCCTGCGGGGGCTTGACGACACCCTCCATCTTGTGCAAGAGATGCTGATCCGACTGTCGCTTCGCGGCGGCCGGTCGGACGACGCCCCCGCCATCGGCAACCTGGTAGACGAGCTTTCGAAGCTTTTCGGAGAGCCATCGGATGACCTGGTCGAGATCGTCCAGCGGCTTCGCGCTGCCGCTCCTCGGGCGGGCGAGCTGACCGCCGCTCTCGAGCGTCGACCGGCCCGGGAATCGGCCGCCGAATCCGACGACCTGGACGAGGCAGTCTACTGGGCGCGCCAGGTCGAGCGACAGATCACGAGCTGGCTGGAGGTCGTCGAGTCGTACTTCCCCTGGATCGAGGATCTCGTGGCTGGGGAGCGGCCAGGTTCGGGCCGGGCTCCCTCATCCCCTACCCCTTCCCCCAGCCGCGGGGGAAGGGCCTTAATAGGTAGAGCCTCCCTAAAGACCCCTCGCCCTCGGATGGGAGAAGGTTCCCCCTGGAGAACGGACGGTTCTCCCTTGGAAAGGGAAGGTTCCCCCTGGATAAGGGGGTCAGAGGGTAGAGGAGAGGGTTGGGGGTCAGAGGGTAGAATGGTTGGGGGTGAGGGAAACCCGGCCCCCTCGCTCAGCGTGCTGGCGTCCGGTGAGTGGCCATCTGACGGCATCGACGGTTGTTTGTCCGTCGACCAGTCGCGCGCGGCTGCCGAGCGGGCGGCCGAGATGCTCCAGACGGCACGCCGATTAATCGAGGAATACAGCGCCTTCGCCCGCGAGATAGATCTGCGCTTTCTGTACGA
>JAJPKB010000451.1 GCA_021323915.1 Chloroflexota bacterium
AGCCGCGAGCCGGCGAACGCGGCCGAAACCGCGGCGACGGCGATCCTCGAATCGCGGGGCGCGACCCCGCGCTTGTGCCGAAATACGCTCGTCTTCCTCGCCGCGGACAAGACCCGACTGCAGGATCTCGACGAAGCCACCCGCCGCTATCTGGCCTGGGAGTCGATCGTCGATGACAAGGACACGCTGAACCTCGATCCCCAGCAGGTCAAGCAGGCCGAGACCCAAAAAAGCACGGCTGACAGCACGGTGACCGCGCGGATTCCGGAAACCTACCAGTGGCTCCTCGTGCCAGGGCAATCCTCGCCCCAGGCAGCGGTGACATTCGAGGCGCTCCGGCTCACCGGCCCCGAGCCGCTCGCCGTGCGCGCGAGCAAGAAGCTCAAGAGCGACGAGCTGCTGGTGACGAGCTTCGCGGCGACGCGGCTCCGAATGGAGCTGGATCGCGTTCCACTCTGGCGGGGCGATCACGTCGCGGTCAAGCAGCTGGTGGAAGACTTCGCGCGCTACCTTTACCTGCCGCGGCTCAAAGAGCCAAAGATCCTGCTCGCCGCGATCGGCGAAGGTGTCTCGCTGCTGACCTGGGAGAACGATAGCTTCGCTTTCGCCGATAGCTTCGACGAGGCCACTGGCCGCTACCGAGGCCTGCGGGTCGCCCAGCACATCATGCTCGTGGACGCCGATGCCTCGGGCTTGCTCGTCAAGCCGGAGGTCGCCCGACGGCAGCTCGAGGCCGAGATATCTACACCACCAGGTCGCGAGACCCCGCCGCGCCCACCTGGTCTTGGCCCACCATCACCGAGCGAGAACGGTGACCAGCCCCCCGTGGTGGCCGGACCGGAGACGCCTCGGCCGAAGCGTTTCCATGGGACGGTTGTCCTCGACTCGACCCGTGTCGGCCGCGATGCGAGCCGGATCGCCGACGAAGTCATCGCGCACCTGGTGAGCCTGGTCGGCGCCGACGTACGGGTCACCCTTGAAATAGAGGCTGGGATACCCTCGGGCGCACCGGACCACGTCGTGCGGACCGTCACGGAAAATGGCCGCACCTTGAAGTTCACGAGCTTGGGTTTCGAGAAGGAATAAGCAACCACCCCTCCAGAACGGTGTGACGTCAGGCTCGCCTGGAGAGCCCGCTTTGAGGATGCTCCCTGGTCGGGGGGGGATCCGGTGGACCGCGAGCAGCGGGATGCACGCGACGGGACCCGGCAACGTCGTCGACGGTCAGCAGCTCGTCTATCTCTCTGGCCCTCGGGTTCATCCGCTCGGCTGCTGGGAGTCGATCAGCCGGCGCCTTACAAAACAAGACGACGACAAACAGCGCGGCGGGGCCGGACCCGAGCCGGACAGAACAGCGTTGAGCTAACCGAATGAATTCGGACCGTCGTCTGGCAAAGAGCTACGACCAACGCCGCGGGCGACACTCAGCGAGTGCAAGACCGCGGGAGAATATCCGCTGGGCCGATCGACGAAAACCTCGGGCCCTGATCATCTGGCGGGAACCCGTTCCGCACACATGTGGGGATCCGTTGACCAGGTGCTCGATCAGTCCGACGCGCGCAACCCGTGGTACCAACGCCGCTCCAGATTGTGCTAGACTGGCACCGGCAGGGCGGGCGCCGAAACGCGGGTTATCACGGCCCCACGTCCGCCTCGCGCACCCACATCGCACGTGTTTCGGAGGAACGGCCGTGTCGACGAGTCTGGAAGCCATTCGCCTGTCCCCTACCGAGATCCGCGAGCGGATCGCGCGGCTCCCCCGGGTGCCCCTGGCCTTCACGCCGACCCCGCTGGAAGAGGTGCCTCGACTGTCCGAGGCGCTGGGCGGTCCACGCATCCTGATCAAGCGCGACGACCTCACCGGGTTCGCCTTCGGCGGCAACAAGGTTCGCGCGATGGAGTTTCGCCTGGCCCACGTGAAGGCGCACGGCTACGACGCCTTCGTGCTGGTCAACATCGGCCAGTCGAACCACGCCCGCCTCCACGCGGCCGCCTGCGCCCGGCTCGGCATCAAGATGGTGATCGTCAAGCCGGGTCCGAAGGGTGAGCGGGTCACCGGCAACCTGCTCCTGAACCACATCACCGGCGCGGAGATCGTCGAGACCGGCACGACGGATCCGGCCGAGTTGGAGAAGATCCTCGACGACACCCTCGACGACCTGCGCCGCCGGGGCTACAAGCCCTACGCGTCCACCCGCGAGCCGTTCTCGCCGATCGCCGGCACGATCGCCTTCACCGAGGCGTCGATCGAGCTGGTTGGTCAGCTGACCGACCTGGGAGCCACCTGCAGCCGCGTCTTCCTGGTCGGGGGAACGTCGGCGGCCGGGCTCGCCCTCGGCGGCAAGCTACTCGGCGCTCCCTACCGCGTCCACGCGGTGAGCGTCGGCGGATCGAAGGAAGCCTTGCTGAAATCGGAGCTGACCCTGAGCAACCGGGTCGCGACCGAGGTCCTCGACCTGCCGCCGCTGATGACCGGCGACGACTTCGCGGTGTTCGACGAGTACGTCGGCTCGCGTTACGGCGACGCGACGCCGGAGGTCCGGGAGGCGATCCGGCTGACCGCCCGGACCGAGGGAATCTTCCTGGACCCGGTGTACACCGGCAAGGCGATGTCGGGGCTGATCGGGGAGATCCGGAAAGGCCACGTCGGCAAGGACGAGACCGTCGTCTTCGTCCACACCGGCGGCACGCCGATCATTTTTGCCTACGACGGGGCGCTGGCGAATCTATAGCCAGAGAACCGGGACGCGAGCACCATCGCACAAAGAACGCGGATCAATCATTGGGGTAGGTGAACGGTGAAGGACAGAGTCAGAGTTGGCATCGTCGGCGCGGGCTGGGCGGGTCGAACCCACGCGCGGTTCTACAAGAATCTGCCGTGGGTCGACATCGTCGCCTGGGCCGACATGGTCCCGGGCAAGGCGAAGGCCGCCGCCGAGGAGTGGGGCGTGCCGGCGGATGGGGTGTTCCTGGACCACCGCGACATGCTGGAACGGGTCGAGCTGGACGCGGTGAGCGTCTGCACCTTCAACATGGGGCACCGCGAGCCGACGATCGACGCCCTCGAGCGGGACAAGCCGGTCCTGCTCGAGAAGCCCATGGCGGCGACGCTGGAGGATGCTCGGGCGATCTTCCGCGCGGCCAACGGGGCCACCGCGTTTCTGATGGTCGGCTTTCAGCCGTACTTTTCGGCCGAGCAGACTGCCGCCCGGCAGATCGTCGCGGCCGGGGCGCTGGGCGACGTCTACTACGCCGAGGCGGTAGCCCACCGACGCTGGGGCATCCCCGGCGGTAACTTCGTGCGCAAGGCCTCGGCCGGCGCCGGCAGCCTCGTCGACATCGGCGTCTACGCGATCCACGCCGCCCTGACCCTGATGGGAGACGCGAAGCCGGTTCGGGTGAGCGCGGTGACCGGGAACCGCCTGGCGAAGGCGTATCCGGGGGTGATGCAGGCGTTCGGCGGGTCGTGGAGCGCCGAGGAGGTCGAGGTCGAGGAGTTCGCGAGCGGCTTCGTTCGCTTCGACAACGGCGCGACGCTGGTCGTCAAGTCGGCCTGGGCGTCGAACATCGACAGCATGGGGCGGTCGTTCGTGCTGGGAA
>JAJPKB010000526.1 GCA_021323915.1 Chloroflexota bacterium
GCACGGCCAGTCTCACCAAAATTCACCACTTTCTGGATCGAAAATCATTGTCCTGATCGAGGGAACGGGATAGACTGACAGGCGAGGACAAGCCGGCGCGGCGACGAACGCCGCTCACCGGGCCCCGGCGCTCAATTGGCCGGTTATCCTTTGGAATGGAGAGAGAAATGGCAGTGACGCGCGAGCGATTCGAACAGGGCATGACCTATGCCGCGTTCAAAGAACAGATGACCCGCAACCGCGACCGTTTTGAAGCCAGCGAGCAGCGCTTCACCCCCTCGGCGAGCGACGTCGAGGCGTTCTCGAAGTTGCCGAGGCCGCTGAACGTGCTGGTGCTCGCCGAGGACTGGTGCGGCGACGTGATCGCCAACCTCCCGATCCTCGGGCGGCTAGCCGAAGCGAGCGGAAAGCTGAATCTCCGCGTCTTCCTTCGCGACCAGAACCTCGATCTGATCGATCAGTACCTGAACCAGGGGAAGTACCGCTCGATTCCCGTCTTCGTCTTCTTCGACGACAACTTCCAGGAGGTCGGTCGATTCATCGAGCGGCCGGCGAGCGTCACCGCCTTGCGGGCGCAGAAGACCCGCGAGATCTACGCCCAGCACCCCGAGTTCGGCGCGCCCGACCAACCGGTCGACAAACTGCCCGAAGACGTGCGCGCCCGCTTGAGCCAGGCGATGTCGGCGATGCGCGAGGAGACGGTGCCGTTCGCCAACGCCGAGGTCGTTCGCGAGCTGCGGTCCATCGTCGAGAAGGTGCCGGTCTCCGGCTAGCGCGCTTCGGCGCGCGACGGAGCCGTTTCTCGACCAGGCGGCAGATCTCGAATTTTGGGCGACCGGGGACCGACACCGCGAAGGCGCGCGCCTTCGCGGTGGGCGTTTCCTCGAAATCCCTTCCCCGCCGCGCCGTGAAATTTGGGATAGCTCATTGTTTCCCGTTCCGGGTTGGCGCTTTAGTGGCGGCATCAGTAAGTGAGGGTAGCGCCATGGACGCCGATCGCGACGGATCTATCGACTCGTCGGCTCACGATCTTGGATTGGACGACCTGCGCGGCGAGACGCTCGCCTGGCTTGCCGGAGTGATCCTCCTGGTGGTCGTCGGCGTCCTCGTCGCGACCGCCGACCAGACCGATCCACCCCGGCAACTCAAGTGGATCGTTCTTCTACCGCTGCTGGCCGCGGCCGGCGCCAGCCGCTGGCGGCCTTTCGGACTGACCGGCGCGTCGATCGCCGTGGTCGGCTGCCTGGCAGTGAGCATCGTCGCGGGGGTCGCCGTCTTTCCGACCCAGCAGTTCATCTACACCTTCGCGCTCCTCGTCTTCGTCGCCGGCACCCTGCTGGGAGATCGCGCCGCCGTGACGGCGTGCGTTCTCGCCAGCGCCTTTTCAGCGGTCTGGCTGTCGCACCAGGCCACGCCCGATGGCGTCGCGGTGACGCCGACGGTCCTCCTGCTCATCTGGCTGGCCGCGGTCCTGTCCTGGCTCTGCGGTCGCCCCACGCGAACGTCCCTCGCCTGGGCGTGGAGCAGCTACCTGCTCGCCCAGCAACGCACCGAGGAGCTCCGCGAGCACCGCGGAGAGCTCGGCCGGGTGGCGAAGAGCCTGACCGAGACCTGCCTCCAGCTCGAGGAGATGAATCGGGAGCTGGTGCGGGCGCGGCGGGCTGCCGAGGAGGCTCGTCGCCTCAAGACCGAGTTCGCCGCGACGGTCAGCCACGAGCTTCGAACGCCCCTCAACCTGGTGATCGGCTTCAGCGAGATGATGCTGCGCGACCCGGATGCCCTCGCCGGCGACGACCTGCCGGCGCGGTACCAGAGCGCGCTCACCGCGGTTCACCGCAACGCCAGCCACATCTCCCGTTTGATCGACGACATCCTGGACCTGAGCCAGATCGAGGCCCACCGAATGGCGCTGACCAAGACCTGGGCATCCTTGGCGTCGATCGTCGACGACGCGGTGGGCACGATCACCTCGCTTTACGATCACGTCGGCCTCACCCTCGCCGTCGAGGTCGCCGACGATCTCCCGCCGCTGTACGTCGACCCCAACCGGATTCGCCAGGTCCTCATCAACCTCCTGAGCAACGCCGCCCGCTTCACCGACCGGGGCGGGGTCACCGTCCGCGCGGTGCGCGATGGGCACGACGTTCGGGTGAGCGTGATCGACACCGGCGACGGCATCGCCGCGGAGGATCTTCCGTACGTCTTCCAGGAGTTCCGGCAGGTCGGACCGCCCGGTCGCCGCCACGGTGGAAGCGGGCTCGGACTGGCGGTGTGCAAGGCGTTTGTCGAGATGCACGGAGGATCGATCTGGGTCGAGAGCGGGGCGCCCCCGGGGACGGGGCAGGGCAGCACCTTCTCGCTGACGCTCCCGATCTCCACGAACGTGGTGACCGCGCCGGCGGCGCTTTCTCCGTCGCCGGCACCGGGCGATGGACGCACCGTCATCGTGGTGGACCGCGATCCCGAGGCGGTGCGCCCCTTCCAGCGCTACCTCGACGGATATCGGGTGGAATGGGCCGCCGGCGCCGGCGACCTGGTCTCGCTCGCCTCGCGCCATCCGGTGCACGCCGTGCTTAGCGCCGACGAGACGATTCTCGGCCAACCGCTGATCGGCCCGCTCCAGAACGTGCCGGTGTTCACCTACGCGCTCAGCACCCCGCGTACCGTCGCGGAGGCGCTTGGCTCGAGCGAATTTCTGGTCAAACCGGTGAGCCACGACCGTCTGCGCGCCGCCATCCGCCGCTGGGGAAGGGGCGCGCGCGACATCCTGATCGTCGAAGACGACGCCGAGATGGCCGATCTCCTGGGAAGCATGGTGCGATCGATCTCGCGGCGGTACCGGGCGCGCCAGGCCAGCGACGGCCAGACCGCCCTCGCGATGATCCGCGAGCAGCGTCCCGACCTCATTCTGCTGGACCTCTTGATGCCGACGCTGAGCGGCTACGGGGTCATCGAAGCGATCAAGGGCGACCCAGCGCTTCGTGATATTCCGATCGTCGTCGTCTCGGCGAAGACCGCGTCCGACGAAGCGGCCCGAACCGGGGCCCTCCTGCTCCGCCGAGCGGACGGACTCAGCGTGGGCGAGCTGATGCTGTGTCTTCGGAGCGATCTGGATGCGTTGCTGGGCGGTGGACGCGCCGGCACCGAGCCAGCGCGGCTCGCAGGCTCTCCTGGGTAACCGGCTTGGCGAGGAAGTCGGCCACCCCGAGCGACAGCGCCAGGGACCGCTCCGGCAGGATCGAACAGATGATGACCGGGATGGTATCGGTGGCCGGCGCACCGCGAAGCTGGTGAAGAAGCTGCCAGCCGTCTTGCGACGGGAGCATCACGTCGAGAATGATGACGTCCGGGCGAAGCTCGCGCGCCAGCTCGAGGGCGGTCGACGGGGCCCGGGCCTGGACGACGCGGTAATCGGTTCCGGCCAGGTACCAGCGAAAAAGGTCCGCGAGGTCCGGGTTGTCGTCGACCAGTAGGACGGTGGCCGGGCGAACCGCGCGTAAACGCAGCACGATCCGGCGCACTCCAGCCACGGTGTCGCCCACCTGGACCGCGCCGTTGCGGAGCTCGGCGAGGCGGCGCGCGCTCTCGACCAGCGCCATGAGTTCGTCGGCGGCATCCTCGTGGCCACGCGGGCGCCGGCCCTGGAGCACCACCTCCAGGCTCACCGCGTCCGCCGCGACGGTCGCCGCGACCTCGACCCGGGGAGCCACGACGCTCTGGAGAGCCGCCGACAGCAGGCAGATGAGAATTTGCCGGAGCACCGACGGCTCGATCGCGACCGGCATCGGCCCGTCAGCGAGGGAGAGGCGAATCTCGGCGCCGCGGTCGGTGGAAAGGTTGCCGGTGACGGCGAGCGCCTGACGGAGCGTCTCGGCAAGATCCGCCGTTCCTTCCTCGGTCGAGAGCGCGGCAACCCGCGCCAGGCCGCTTTCCAGGTCCTCGGCTGAGGCGGGCGGCGAAGACGACGGATTACGTTCCGAGGTTCCAATGCCTGGATCGGCCGGCTGATCGACCGCCCCGCGCTGCCGGTAGCGCGCCCAGAGCACCGCCGCGGCTGCCTCGACGCCCTCCTTGTGGTCGCGAAGGGCCTGCCGCTCGCTCACCTGAAGCTGCTGGGCGATTTGCTTGAACGAGAGTCCGTCGACGTGGCGCAGCGACAGCGACCTCCAGCGCCGCTCGGTGCTCGATCCCGGAGGGGTGGACGGTGGCGGCTGAAGGGAGTCGAGGGTGGCCAGGACCGCCTCCCGTAAGCCCTCGGGAGCCGCGACGATCCGGGCGTTGACCAGGAGCGCGGCGAGCGGGTGTCCGATCAGGTAGGACGGATCGTGGAGGCGCGCGAACACCTGACGGACGTACCAGAAAAACGTCGCTTGGCCAACCATGGCGCACAGTATAACGCCCCGCCGCGACCGGCACAATGCACATTGCCTGGTCGGCCGGCTTGTCGGATCTCGTCAGAATGATGTCACAAAACGTATTGGATATACCGCCGACCTTACGTAGAATCCACCGGCGAGGTTGATGAACGATTTGCGATCCAGGAGAGCGTACCATGGGTGAGATTCGTCCGCGCCAACCATCGCGCCGCGCGTTCTTGACGACTGGCGCCGCCGCCTTCGTCGGTGTCCTGCTCGCGAGCTGTAGCTCGGCGCCGACGCCCGCCAGCCCGACGACGGCCCCCGCCGCGACCGCCCCGCCGAAGCCGACCAGCGCTCCGGCCCCGACCGCTGCCCCGGCCACCGCCGCCGCGCCAACCGCCGCTGCCACCCAGGCGACGCCCGCGACCACGACCTCGGCAACCGCCGGCACCCCAGCCGCCGGTCCGACCCTCCCGGCGGACCTGATGCCCGGCAGTCCGAACCACGCCAAGGGCTGGAAGACGATCCTTCCGCCGCTGCCGGCGGGCGTGCCGGTCAAGCCGCCGATCACGATCACCTCGAGCCGACGGGTCGACTCCTCGATGAAGTTCGCCCAGGGCGACACGATCGACAACAGCCCCTTCACCCGCATGATGAAAGAGCTGTTCGGTGTCCAGTGGAAGTCCGCCTGGACCTGGGTCACCTCGGACGACGGCGACCAGAAGTACAATCTGGCCATGGCCAGCAACCAGCTGCCGGACCTGCTCGAAGACGTTCCGCTGACGATTTACGTCAAGATGCTCCAGGCGAACATGCTCCAGGACATCACCGACGTCTGGAACGCGACGGCGGATCCGACCTGGGTCAAGAATCCGCTCGAATACGGCGGCCACGTCGGCTGGGCCTACGCCGAGGTGAACGGACGCAAGATGGGCATCCCCCACACCGAGCGGGCGGCCCAGAACGACAAGCTCCTCTGGTACCGCGAGGACTGGCTCCAAAAGGTGGGGATGGACGTGCCCAAGACGATGGACGACCTCGCCAAGGTCGCCAAGGCGTTCGTCAAGGCGCAGCTTGGTCAGGGAGCGAAAGGCACGACGATTGGCCTGAACGTTTGCCGCGAGATCAACAACTGGTACAGCAGCCTGGACCCGGTCTTCGGCGGCTACGGCGTCATCCCTCCGTACGGCGGCACGCTCGACTTCTGGACGCCCGAGGGCGACGGGCTGATGTGCGACAACATTCGACCGCAGATGAAGGACGCCCTCGCCTACGTCCACCAGTGGTACGCCGACGGGGTCATCGCGCCGGACTTCTTCACCATCCCGGTCGCGGACAGCGAGAAGATCATCGCCGCCAACAAGTGCGGCCTCCATTTCTCGCCCGACTTCGGCGCCGGCTACGGCGGCCTGGACAGCATCAAGAACGATCCCAAGGCGAAGTGGAACTTCGCCGACATCCCGACCGGCGCGACGCGCAAGGCGAAGTACTGGTCGAATCCGTTCCCCCAGGTGGTCTTCGCGTTCCGCAAGAACTTCGAGCACGTCGACATGGTCATCAAGCAGGTCAACTGGCTCGCCGACCTCGTCCAGAATCCGGCGCGCCGCTTCGAAGGCTGGGAGGGTCGCGACTACGTCTGGAACGCGGACAACACCATCGCGGTGGGCCCGGGTACGTCGACGAAGCAGTTCTACGGTCCGGTCGGCACGGACGGGAACGCCGGAACCGATCCGCTTCGCACCTACAAGCTGTACCAGGCGATCGACCAGTGGGCGTCGATCCCGGCAAGCCAGCGCGATGCTTACCAGCAGTTCGCGCTCGAGGATCCGACCGGCATCTCAGCCCTGGGCCGCAAGGCGTACCTCTTTAACGTGTCGATCTCCGAAAACGAGGGGATCAAGAACATGTTCAACGCCCTGCCGACGCCGACGATGATCTCCGTCGGCGCGACCATTCAAAAGCTGGTCCAGCAAACGTTCATCGGCATCATCAAGGGCGACACTCCGGTCTCGGCGTTCGACGGATACGTCGAGCAATGGAAGAAGCTCGGCGGGGACAAGATGACCCAGGAAGTCAACGACTGGTGGAAGACGCACGCGAAAAAGTGACACGTCCCGTGATTCTGCCTTTCGACGAGACGTCTCACGGGGAAGTTCGACGATGAGTGCACGGGCAGGCATGGTCCAGGGCGCGGCACGGGCGGGGGCGCGCCGGCGGACCGCCATCTACCTCTCGCGAAACTGGCCGCTCTACGTCATGATGCTGCCCGCGCTGGTGGTTCTCGCGCTGTTCCACTACTACCCGATGTACGGCATCATCATCGCCTTCCAGGACTTCAACCCGGGCCTGGGCTTCGCCGGCTCGCCCTGGGTCGGCCTGCAAAACTTCGAGTTCCTCCTCGCGCTACCGGACATCCGTCAGGTCTTCTTGAACACGCTGGTCATCGCGGTCGGCAAGATCGTCTCGGTCCAGGTGAGCGCGATCGTCCTGGCGCTGCTGCTCAACGAGGTGCGCTCGACGCTGTTCAAGCGGACGGTCCAGACCTTCGTCTACCTGCCCCACTTTCTCTCCTGGATCGTCCTGGGCGGCATTCTGCTGGACATTCTCGGGGCGCAGGGATTGGTCAACCAGTCCCTGGGCAGCTTCGGGATCAGGCCGATTCTCTTTCTCGGAAGCAACCAGTGGTTCCAGACGACGCTGATCACCTCGAATCTCTGGAAAGAGGCCGGCTGGGCGACGATCATCTACCTGGCCGGCCTGACCGGCACCGACCCCGCCCTCTACGAGGCATCGGCGATCGACGGGGCAAACCGCTGGGACCAGATCCTTCACGTCACCCTGCCCAGCATCTCCGGCCTGATCATCCTGATCGCTTGCCTGGACCTGGGGAACGTTCTCAACGCCGGATTCGAGCAGATCCTGACCCTGTATAACCCGGCCGTCTACGCGACCGGCGACATTCTCGACACCTACGTCTACCGGGCCGGCCTGATCTCGGCGCAGTACAGCCTTGCCGCCGCCGTCGGGCTGGTGAAGTCGGTCCTCAGCTTCGTGCTCATCGTCATCGCCTACTGGATCGCGGTCCGCGTGTCCGACTATCGGATCTTTTGAGTGGTGAGACGCCATGGTCGAGAGTAAATCCTGGGGCAGCCGCGTGTTCGACGTTCTCAACTACGCCCTGCTTGCCCTCATCGCGCTCCTCTGCGTCCTCCCGATCATCCACCTGGCCGCGCTGTCGCTGAGCGATCGCGCCGCGTCGGACGGTGGCTTCGTCACCCTCTGGCCGCTCGGCCTCACGACGATCTCCTACGAGAAGGTGCTCGAGGCCGGCGCCTTCTTCCGCGCCTTCTTCATCTCGGTCGATCGTACCGTGCTGGGCACGGCGATCAACATGCTCCTTACCGTCCTGACGGCGTACCCGCTCTCCCGGTCGTCCCACGAGTTCAAGGGGCGAAACGTCTTCATGTGGATCATGCTCTTCGCCATGCTCTTCTACGGCGGCCTGATCCCCTGGTTTCTGGTGATCCGGAGCCTGGGCATGCTCGACACCCTCTGGGCGCTGGTCATCCCGCCCGCCCTGCCGATCTGGAACGTCATCATTCTCATGAACTTCTTCAGCGCGATCCCCCGGGAGCTTGAAGAGGCCGCCGTCATCGACGGCGCCAACCACTGGCAGGTGCTCTACCACGTCTACCTTCCGTTATCCGGCGCTGCCCTGGCCACCCTCACCCTGTTCGCCGCGGTGTTCCACTGGAACGCCTGGTTCGACGGTCTCGTCCTGATGACCCAGTCCAGCAATTATCCGCTTCAAACCTTTCTCTACACCGTCGTCGTCAACCTCGATCTGACCCAGATCCTGCGCGATCCGTCGGACTTCCAACTGTTCTCCGACCAATCGATTCGCGCGGCCCAGGTGATGGTGACGACCTTGCCGATTCTTCTCCTGTATCCGTTCCTCCAGCGGTACTTCATCGCCGGCATCAAGCTCGGCGCGGTCAAGGGATGAGCGTCTCCTGGCGAGCCACGCATCCTTCGGCCGGTCACGCGAATTGACACGCTCGGTGCGGACGACGATAATCACGCTTGCTTACCTGGCGGATGACAAGGAGGCGCCCATGACCAACCGATCGCCGATCACCCTCGCGACCATGCCTTCCCGGTGGGTCGACCATGACTCCTGACTCGAGCGGGCGCCGCGTCCGCCTGGGCGTCATCGGCACCGGCCTGGTCGCCCGGCGCCTCCACTGGCCGGCGCTGCGGCAGATGCCCCGGCGGTTCGAGATCGTCGCCTTCGCCGACCAGGCCCGGGCGCCAGCCGAGGAGTACGCGGCGCTGACCGGGCTCGCGATGGACAACTACCACCCGGATTACCAGGACCTGCTGCGGCGCGACGACGTCGAGGCGGTCCTGATCGCCGTTCCGATCCCGTCGCTCTACGAGGTGGCGCGCGCCGCCCTCGAGGCCGGCAAGCACGTGGTCTGCGAAAAGCCGACCGGCAAGGATCTCGACCAGGGACGCGCCTTTCTCGCGCTGGCCGACCGGTTCCCCGACCGCAAGGTCCTGATTGCCGAGACGTTCTTCTACCGCGACGATCTTCGGCTCGCCCGCCAGCTTCTCGACGACGGGGTCATCGGGCGGGTTCACCTGATGTCCTGGCGGACCGTCTCCGAGTACCTGCCGATGGAGGGCCGGTACTCGTCGACCCCCTGGCGGCAGGTGCCACTCTACCGCGGCGGACCGCATCTCGACACCGGCGTGCACCACGTCGCCCAGATTCGACTGCTCTGCGGCGACGTTCGGAATCTGCACGGCCTCATCCAGTACGCGAATCCGGTGATGGGCGGCCCGAGCGAGCTCACGCTCAATCTTCAATTCGTGAGCGAGGCGATCGGCAGCTACGTCGCCGGGTATCTGCCCATCCCGACGCCCCCGGACTCGAGCGAGATGCGCCTCTACGGCGCGGAAGGCGTTCTGAGCATCGGCCACCGCCAGCTGCGGGTGCTCCACACGAACGGCGCGGTCGACGAGTACGCCGTCCAGTCGGACTTCGGCGCGTACAACGAATGGCTGAACTTCTACGAGGCGGTCGTCGACGACGCTCCGCTCGTCGGCACGATCGCCCAGAGCTACCACAACCTGCTCCTGGTCATGCGGGCGATGGATTCGGCCGAGCAGCGACAATCGATCGAGATCGACGACGCACCCAGCCGCTCGGGCGAGAGCGGGGTTCCGCTCTGGCGGCCCCGTGGGGCGGCCGGCCTCTTCGACGGTCTGCCCTGTAAGATCGATCGGGTCGAGAGCCGCCCGTAGGAGGGCCGACGAAAGGCGCGCGCTCCCACGGCGAGTTGCTCATCGCTTTGGTCCCCGAGCAGTGTATCCAGTTGCCACATGAGGCAAAAGTACTCTATTGATCGCGTGCCGGGTTCGGCTATGTTGTTGGCGTTTGAGCATGGTCTACTCGCCGGAAGACGCTCGTGGCGATTATGAGTCGGGGAGAAAGCCAGGTGGTCATGCCGTCCGGTATGAAGATCCTCGTCGGCACGCGGAGCCCGATCTTTTCGCGTGGCATTGCCTCCTACCTCGAGGCAGAAGCGGAAATCTGTCGTGTCGAGACGGCTACGTCCGCGGCGCAGGTGTTGGAGGTCGCCAGGCGGTTCCAGCACGACGTCGCGATCGTCGATACCCTCCTGCCCGACGTGGACGTCGTGACCCTTTGCCGACGGTTGCGTGAGGTACAACCGTTAGTCAAGATCATCGCGATCGGCGATACCGCCCTGGATTCGGTCTCCCTCGATCCGCTTCGGGCCGGGGTGGACGGATACGTCCTGAGCGATTGCGACCCCCTGGAGCTGGTCGACGCCGTCCGCCACGTGCTCCGTGGTGAGATCGTTCTGTCGACCGCCGTGAACAGCATCTTTGCCCAGCGGACGAGCAGGCTGAGAGCGGTGGGGGGAGATCAACGGCGGGGACCGGCTCTCACGACTCGGGAGGCTCAGATTCTCGAGGTGCTCGCGACCGGCAAGAGCAACTTCGCGATCGCCAGCGCCCTCGGCCTGAGCGAGCGAACGGTTGAAAACCACATCCACCATATCTTCCGCAAGCTCAGCGTCCACGACCGCACCCAGGCGATTTTCGCGGGAGTCCGTGAAGGGTATCTGCCGACGGCAAGGGCGCGGGGCGCGCTCGATCGCTCGGACGCCGTGACGTCGTAAGGCGTCTCGGCCCGCGCCGGGACGCGTTCACCGCGAAGGCGCGAAGGCAGAAACTAGAATCGAGAAGATAGAATCCAGGAGCGAGAAGAGAGACCGCGAACGCCCCGCGCCTTCTGGATTCTGTAACGGAGAGCAAAACGATTGGACCAACGATCGAAGAGCCCCTCCCTCGCCCTCCCCGTAGACGGGGAGGGACGGATCGTCCCCCCGTCCACGGGGGATAAGAGGGGGGCTGCTCCTTCGCCGGTCCAGAGCAGCCGCTCACCGCTCTAGATTCTCGCTTCTTCCTTCGCGCCTTCGCGGTGCCGGCCCTTCGTTTCCCCCACCAGAATGGCGGCCACTGGGATCGGTCGACGGCAGGTCAATCCCCGCCGCGCCTACGCGGCGGGGATCGCGATCACGCCGAGCTGGAGCGCCTGGGCCGTGGCCTGGACGCAGTTGTCGACCTGAAGCTTCGCGATGATGCGCGCGCGGTGATTGCCGACCGTCCGCGGGCTTAGCTGAAGCTTTCGGGCGATTGCCTTGCTGGTATGTCCCGCCGCGACCAGCGATAGGATCTCGCGTTCTCGCTCGCTGAGCGCGTCGACCACGCCAAGCGTTCGACGCGGCTTCCATTGGAGCTTCGGATCGATCAGCGGCGACGCGCCTTCTCCCCGGCCAAGCGTCTGCAGCGCCCGAATCAGATCCGTGCTCGACCCCTCTTTGAGCAAAATGGCGTCGGCGCCCGCGGCGATCGTCTCGTTGACGAAGGTCGGGTTGGACTGCTGGGTGAGCACCAGCACCCGAACCCGCGGACTGCGATGCTTGATCCGCCTGACCGTATCGGGGTGATCGGTATCGATGACGACGACGTCCGGGTCCTGTCGGGGAGTGACCTCGACGGCCTCTTCCGCGCTCGCGATCTCTCCAACCACGCGCAGGTTGGAATCTTGTTGAAGGATCAGCCGCACCCCGTGTCGTACGATCTGGTACCTGTCAGCCAAAAGGACGCGAATACTTCGTTGCACTTCTATCCCCTCCGACAGCCTCGACCTTAAGACCTGGTTGCTCTCCCGTCGTGCAACCGTCTTCCGGTGTCACGCTCACAGGTTAGACGTTCCAGACGGCCCAGCCATGGGGCATGCTCTCCAGGTCGGTGGCCAAATGCCCTTCGGTATTGGCCGGTGAACCAATCAAAGAGAGTAGGGATAACTACTCATGAGTATGAGTAGTAGTACTCATATCTGCCCGCCGCCACCTTAGGTATTAATGCCCAGCGGCAAGGGCCGGCCCGATCGGTAGAATGCAGACGAGACTGGTCCCGCGGCTCGAGTGGGACGGCAGAGGGTATACCGCCGAATCGTGGGAAGTCAGCCAACCCGGGAGCGCGGGCGTCTCGCCCGCCCACGTCCGGTCTCCCCGAGCGGGCGAGACGCCCGCGCTCCGGGAGGATTCCCGAGGCTTCGGCGTTATACAAGGCGGCAGCGACGGGGCCGAGGAGAACAGATGGTAGTGGCAGATCCAATCGCGGCGGTAAGGAAA
Organism: Chloroflexota bacterium; assembly: GCA_021323915.1. Classification (GTDB taxonomy): domain Bacteria; phylum Chloroflexota; class UBA6077; order FW602-bin22; family CADDYW01; genus JAJPKB01. Next base: position 12,092 of record JAJPKB010000526.1, read on the forward strand.
TCCCCGGACGCCGGGCGGTCGGAGATCCTATTGGCGGCGGTGCCGTTCCTCATCGTGGGCTGCGCGTTCGTCGTTCGCCTTCTGGTCGGGCCCTTGACGATCGACGACGCCTACATCACCTTCCGCTACGCCAGGAACCTGGCCACCGGCCTCGGCTTCGTGTACAACCCGGGGGAGCACGTCATCGGCACCACGACTCCCCTCTACACCATGCTGCTGGCCGCGCTCTACCTCGCCGGGCTTCACGATCTACCGCGGGTCGCCCTGGTCGTCAACGCGGCTGCCGACGCCGCGACGACCGCCATTCTCTACGTTTTCGCATCGCGGCTCGGCTTTGGCCGCTGGGCCGCCTATCTCGCGGCGCTGTTCGCCCTGTGCTCGGGCAGCATCGCCTTCGCCGCCAGCGGGATGGAGACCTCGGTCTTCGTCCTGTTCGTCGTGGGGGCGCTGGTAGCGGTGGGCCTGGAAAGGCCCGGCCTCGCCGGCGCGCTGGCCGGCTTGGCCACCCTGACCCGGCCCGACGGGCTGCTGGTGGTGGCGCTCGTCCTTGGCCGCTACGTCGTGGCGCGGCGGCTCCCGCCCGCCCGCGCGATCGTCGGGGTGGTCGTCCCGCTCCTGCCCTGGCTGGTCTTTGCCACCTGGTGGTCCGGTAGCCCGGTTCCCCAGAGCATGGTGGCGAAGGCCACGATGGAGGCCTCAAGCCCAGTCCGCAATCTCACCTGGTTCCTTCTGCAAGTCTGCCAACCCGGATTCAATCCCCTCGGAATTCACCTGCCGCGAGGGTCTGCCTTCACCACGCTCCTGGCGGTCATGATGGCGAACGTCATCACCCTGCTCGCGCTGCGCTGGAGACAGGCCCGGAGACACCTGGCCGCCCATGTCGGGCTCTTACCGTTCGCCCTCTTCGCGCCGCTTCTGATGACCGGCTACGTGCTCGCCGGCTTCCGGGACGTTCGGTTATTCGACTGGTATCTCGTGCCGCTGGTTCCGTTTTACCTGTTCGCGCTGGTGGCGTCGATTCGTGGCTTGAGTCCCGCGACGCGCCTCGCCGCTGTGGCGCTCGTCACCGCGTGGACGCTGTATGGCCTGGTCGACGGGCGGGCCGACAATTTTCCACTTGGCATGGACCTGATTCGCGAAAACACCTACGCGGCCACCGCCGCTGCCCTGGCGCCCCGACTCACCCCGAACAGCGTCGTCGCCCTCCCGGAGATCGGGGCTTTCGGGTACGCGACCGACGCCCGAATCCTCGACACCGAGGGGCTCGTCTCACCGCGGGCGACGAGGGTCGGCAGCGCCGGCGGAAATCTCGCCGACCTCGTCGAGCAGACACGTCCGGACTTCATCGTCGGGCTCGACTGCATGCTGGATCCCGCGCTGGAGTCCCCTCGGATCTCCAGTCAGTATCGCCTGCTCTGGCAGACGAGCACCCCGATCTGGACCTGCCACGCCATGCGCACGTACGAACGGATCTCCGACAGCCCGGGGAGCCGCTGATGAAGGCCGGCGATGAGCGTCGCTCGCCGACCTCACGGCAAATCGGACGATGAGAGGTGACCGGTGACGCTAACTGACCGTCGACTGCGTCAAATCCAGCTGTTTTTCGCGGGCGTCGCGCTGGTCACGCTGATCGCTCGCACTATTTCCTCGACGGTCTATACCAAAGACTTGCAGCAGGAGTACTTGAGCGCCCGGGCGCTGCGCGACGGCCTCGACGTCTTCACGCCGATTAGCCAGCTCTCCATGCGCTACTTCCCGTACGCCACGACCAATTTTCCCCACCCCAGTCCCCACCCGCCGGTCCTGATGCTGTTGAGCGTGCCGCTCACCTTCGCCCCGTTTCCGATCGTCGCCGCGCTCTGGCTCGCCGGCAACCTGATCTTGCTACTCGTCATCGGGCGCGGGCTGGGGCTTTCGGCGCGGGCCAGCCTGGCCCTGGCGGCCTGGCCGCCGCTCTGGTGGGTGCTCGACATCGGGCAGATCGAGATCCTGCTGCTCCTCCTGGCGATGCTCGGCTGGCGGGCGGCGCGGAGGGAAAAGGACTGGCAGGCAGGCCTCTGGCTCGGGATCGCGACCGCGCTGAAGTTCTATCCGGGGCTCCTGCTGCTGCCGTTCCTCTTCCGCCGCCGCTGGCGCGTTCTGCTCGCGGCGGGCGGGACCCTTCTCCTGGGACAGATCGGGAGCCTTCTTGTCGTCGGACCAACCGGGATGGTCCGCTACTTCCGGGTGATTCTTCCCTCGGTCGCCGGGCTCTACGTTCGACAGGGGCTGAACAGCTCGCCCTACGGCGCCTTCCTGCGCCTCTTCGGAGGGGCGACCGACGTCGCTCCGCTCGTGCCGGCCCCGGGCCTGGTCGTGCCGCTGACGGTCGCCCTGTCGATCGTCGCCGTTCTCGCGCTCCTGCTGCTTCGGCCCGAGGCCGCGCCGGTCGCGGCGCTGGTCGCGATGCCGAACGCCTGGGGATACTACGCGGTGCTCTTGCTTCCGGAGATCGTCCACCTCGCCCGTCACCCGTCCCTCCGCCGCTCCGCGCTGGTCGCGGCCGGGGCGACCTCGCTGACGCTACCGGTGGTGAACGCGTTGCTCCTGACGGTGCTCACGAGGCTCCCAGTGGTCGGTGGGAGCGCCTTGAACCTCGCCGGTCCGCTTACCGCGATCCAACCGCTTGGTTACCTCGTGCTCCTGGTCCTCGCGATCAAGCACGATGCACCGTGGAAGGGGTGGTTGCCAGGCGAGCGGACTCGGGGACGTCCGCCGGGGACGAAGTCAGTGGGCTTCACTCTCCCGGCGGTTTCACCGAGCAACGGACGCGCGGTGCGGATTGACTGACCGGGGAACCGACCGACGACGCCGAAGGCCGCCGAATGGATCTAGCCCTGCCGCTCCGTTCGGGCGTCCAGGACCGCGAGCCAACAGGTCCAGGCCGTTAGAACCAGAGCCACGGGAACCAGCGGTATCCGCGTAAACGCCGTGAGCAGCGGCCCCAGCCAGCAGGTGACCCACACAATCGCAAAGACCAGGCGCGCCATGCCCCAACTGGGGACCGACATCGACTTCATCCAGTAACTGGTGAGCAGGATGGCCGCCAGGATCAGGATCGACAGGTCGTGCAGCTGCACGTACTGACTAATCAGGCACGTAATGATCAGCGTGAGAGCGAATAGTATGTCAAACTCTGGCGCTTCGGGCTTCCATGGACCGGACCAGGCCTTTAACAAGACGGCAACGAGAGCGAGCGCCGCCAACGAACCGAAGAGCATCGCCAGGTAGAAGTGGGCTGGACCAAGCGGGATCAGGAACAGCGCATAGACTGAGCTGAGCAGCGAGTAAGGAAAGCCCGGCTCAAAGACGAGGCCGGTCAGCCTCGGCAGGACTTGGAGATAACTCAGCGAAGCTTGCCAGGAGACGAGGACCACGCTGAGCGCGACCCAGACCAGGCCCACGACTAAAAAGCCTGCTACGGCCCGCCAGCGGCGCTGCCAGACTAGGGCGGCGAAAAGGCCCAGGATGAGCTGCGGCTTGATCAGCTCGAGACCCAGAAGCATGCCAGCCACGCCGTCTCGACGCCGCTTCAGCGCAAGATAGATCAGCGTGAACAGGAAGAGGGAGACGAGCGACGTATTCCCGGCCATGAGCCCTTCGAGAACCGGGAAGAACGACAGTCCGACGAGC
>JAJPKB010000109.1 GCA_021323915.1 Chloroflexota bacterium
AGCACCTTGGTGATCGCCGCCGTCAGCGTCGTCTTCCCGTGGTCGATGTGCCCGATCGTCCCCACGTTCATGTGCGGCTTCGTCCGCTCAAATCGCTTCTTTGCCATCGAGTATTCGCGGTCCTCCTTCGCGCATCACAGCCGTCCGTCAGTTACCTTGATCGTCGTTCGGTGGAGGGGGCAGGATTCGAACCTGCGTAGCCATTTCAGGCGACAGATTTACAGTCTGTTGGTATTAACCACTCACCCACCCCTCCCCGGAGCCGGCGAAGGGAATCGAACCCCCAACCTAGTGTTTACAAAACACTTGCTCTGCCGTTGAGCTACGCCGGCGCACACAAACGCACGTTTCATTATACTGGGCGCGCGCTGACCGGTCAACGTGACCCAAACTCCGCCCTTCCCGCTCGCGTGCTACCTTGTGCCGGCTCTACGGCGTCTGGTACCATCATGAGTAAGAGGCGACTGGACGACGAGGAGTCGCTTTTGGAACAAGCAAGCGAGCCCAAATGGATCGCGCTCGGGCACCCGAGCTACGTCTGGCGATTCGGGCAGGACCGGCGTCTCGCCCTGCTTCAGGCGTACGTCAACTTGAACGGGCGTTGGATCCTCGACGTCGGCTGCGGAATTGGAACCTACGTCCGCAAATTCGGGACGTTCAGCGATCACGTGTTCGGCATCGACGTGGACGAGGAGCGTGTCGCCGCAGGGGCGAAGTCTCTTCCGCACCTGGCGGTGAGCGAAGCGGAGGTCATGCCCTTTCCCGATCAGACCTTCGATGTCGTTCTGCTCAACGAAGTGATCGAGCACGTCCGGAACGATGCGCAGACGATCGCCGACGCCCTCCGGGTCCTGCGACCGGGTGGCCGCCTGATCATTTTCGCGCCAAACCGTGGCTACCTTTTCGAGACTCACGGCATCTATGTCGGCAGACGCTATCTCTTCCGCCTGGTTCCCTTCATCAACTGGTTGCCGGACGTCGTGCGCAACCGCTTTTGCTGGCACGTTCGGGTGTACACCGCGGCAGACATCCACCGGCTGTTTCGGGGACAGTCCGCCACCCTTGTTCACCACGGATACGTCTACCCGGGATTCGACAACATCGTGTCGCGTCGTCCGCGCCTGGGGCGCGTTCTCCGCGGCGTGTGCTATGCCCTCGAGAAGACGCCCCTCCAGCGCTTCGGATTGTCCCACTTCGTGGTCGCGGAGCGCTTGCCCGGCTGACCGGGGCGTCGCAGACCACGCGCACCTGGCCCGCCGTTCGTCGCGCGGCCCGGTGACTGCCGGATCGACGCGGCCACCTCGCGCCACTGGACGCGATACTTTATCGAGGAGGATGAATGGACCGCGACGACGAGCACGCCAACGGCGACCGACTCCGGCGTGAACGAACGCGTCGCCGTCTCACCCTCGCGCAAGTCGCGCAGGCCACGAGAATTCGCGAGCGCTATCTCGTCGCGATCGAGAACGACGACTTCGACGAACTTCCCGGTCCCGTGTTCACGGTCGGATTCATCCAGATCTATGCACGGTTCCTCGGTTTTGAGCCGGAGCCGTTTGTACACGCCTTCAAAGGACGCATCGAAGATAATTCGTCCGAGCAGCCACGGCCCGATTCGGCCGCCGGGGCCTATCCGTCATCTCGCAGCCGGGCGCTGGTCGTTCCGGCAGTCTTCGTCGTCCTCTTGCTCGCCCTCGCCGGTTACCTCTACCAGCAAGTCGCGATGTACGCGTCGGGGAGCAACGTCGCCGCACCTCTGGGTACGAGCATTGCCTTGGCCATCCCGACACCGCTGCCAACCCCACCGCCGCCGCCCTCTCCCACGGCGACGCCGCGACCGCCGACTCCTACTCCGCGGCCGACGTCGGTACCGGCAACAATTGCTCCGCCGGAGCGGCCATCGCCAACCGCGGTCGCGGAGGCGACTCCCAACGCTGGCGTTCGGATCGACACGGTGATCAACGGGCGGGTCTGGCTTCAGGTCGAGGCCGACGGCAAAGTGGTGTTCAGCGGCATCCTCGTGTCCGGAGACAAGCGCACCTGGACCGCGTCGAAGTCGGTCATGCTCTGGTCCGGCAACGCCGGTAACGTGCTGGTGAGCTTCAACGGACGGCCGATGGCCGCGATGGGGCCATTTGGCAAGGTGCTCAAGGTGACCTGGACCGCGCCGACCTGAATCGATCGAAGTCGCCGGCCGATTGACAGAACAACCAGGGCACCGTTATACTCGGCGGGAAGGTTGAAGCTGCCATGCCATTCGTGTTGATCCGCCAAATCTACCCCCTTCCCGGACGGGAAGCGGAGGCGATCGCCTGGTATAAGGACACCGAACCGCTCCGGCGGCGAGCAGGCCAGCGCTTCCAAACGCTGCTTCACGGCGTTGTCGATCGCGCCGAGTACCGGCTGATCCAGGAATGGAGCAGTCAGGACGCGTACGAAGCCTGGAAGCGCAGTCCTGATCGGGAGCGGTTACAGACCGAGCGGTCCAGGCTGATGATCCACGAACCGGCCACACTCTACGAGACACTCTAACTTAGAGCCAACCATCTCCGGCCAATTGGCAGCACGAGCCCGCTATCGCCTTCACCTGATCGCGGTGGATTGCCACCGGCTGGGAATACCTGTAACGGCTCCACCGCGGAGCACGTTTCCGTCGGTGATATCCGCGCCTCGCTCGTGACCTTTGACCCGACATCACCCCTCCGTGGGGAAATACAGGGCGTGCACATGGCCTTGCTGCTCCACAAGCCAGTCCGAGGCACCACGAAGGGCATCCGGGCAACCCGTCGCAGTAAAAGCCTCTTCGGCGTGCCCCTTGGACCATTCGCCGAGGAACTCTCCGCGTCCCTGCTGATCAAGGATCGCCGCCGCGCCTTGTCCGTCTTGATGCGAGCGGTGGAAGAGAACTGGAAGCTAACGGACGTGGAGGAGTTCGTCATCGCGGCCGCGGTTACCCGCCTGGGAGAACTCTGGCTGCGCGGTCGCTTGAGCGACGTCGAGTTCGAACAGGTTGGCGAGCTCGCCGAGAACGTCGAGCTCGCATTTCGGCATCGCTTGGTCAATCGCCAGCAGCTCAATCTCTACCCGGTTCTCGGCGGAGCCGGCGAAAACTGAATCCTGCTCGATCGTGGTACGGGTAGACGTTCGCGTTCGTCCCTCGGCCGGTCGTTCGGCCGTATTGGGGTACGAAAACGGACTCCTGCGAGTCGACCTGGCTGCCCCGCCGATCAGGAACCGGGCCAACGCCGAGCTTGTTCGCTTACTTGCGAAGGAGCTCGGCGTTGGACAGACGTCTGTGACACTTGTCAAGGGGTTGATCTCTCGCGTGAAGGTCGTCGAGATCGACGTCCCACCCGAGAGATTCGAGGCATGGCTGGTCGCTCGACTAGGTGTATCCGGATAGACCGGAGTCGATGACGCTCTGCAAGATCTCAAGCAAAAACATCGCGACGATCGGCGTGATGTCGAACATTCCGAGCCTGGGCACAACCCGGCGCAGCGGAGCCAGGATTGGCTCGGTCACGTCATCTAACAGTCGAACGATTGGGCTGTCCGGCGCGATCGGAAACCACGAGATGAGCGCGTCGATCAGGATGGCAAAGATGAGAACGTTGAACAGAACGTCAACGAAGATCCTCAGATAATCTGCCACTGGTGTACCTTCCGAGGGCTGAGCCTACGGCAACGACAAACGAAAGCGGCTGAGGACAGTGCGCTCCGTCTCGATGCGCGGGCGATTCCACCCTGAATTCTAGCAGATGGTCCCGTGACTTGCACGCCACTCAGAGCGTCCGCTCGCCAAACAGGGCACGTCCGATCCGAACGAGCGTTGCTCCCTCTTCGATCGCGACCGGGTAGTCGCCGGTCATCCCCATCGAGAGCTCGCGCAGGTCGGCGACCGGATACGCCTCCTTCAGGCGGTCGCGCAGGCGACGAAGCTCTCGGAAAACCGGCCGCGCTTGTTCCGCGTCAGATACCGCCCGCGCGACCGTCATCAAACCCTTGACCTCGAGATTGCTCAAGGCGAGGATCTTCGGGAACACCTCTTCAAGCGCCTCGGGAGAGAACCCGAATTTGCTCGCCTCACCGCCGACGTTAACCTCCAGAAGGATGGGGAGCCGCGAGCCGGATTCGCCAGCGATTCGGTTGAGCGCGATCGCCAAATCCAGCGTATCGACCGACTCGATCAGGGCAAACAGCCGGGCCGCCTTGCGCGCCTTGTTCGACTGAAGGTGACCAATCAGGTGCCAGTCGACGTTCGCCGGCAACTGGCCTTTGAGTCCTTCGATCTTGGCCTCGGCCTCTTGCACTCGGTTCTCGCCAAAGTGGGTGATGCCGAGCTCCGCTGCTTCGCGCACCAGCTCCGGGCCAACCGTCTTGCTGACCGCAACCAGTGTCACCGCCTCGGGGCGACGGCCAGACCGCACCGCGGCGGCTTCGATCGCCCTTTTCACCCGCTTCGCTCTTCCCCGGAGATCTGCTTCCACGTTCACGCTCATCCCCCGTGCTCCTCCTTACCCGAGGCCAGGGCGATCACCGCGGCGATCCGTCCGGCCCTGCCGCGCTGGGCACGATGCGAGAAGAATTCCTCGACCTCGCACGACGTGCAGTGACCGGAGATCGCCACGCGTCGCTCCAGCACACCCGCACCGACGAGGGTTCGCCGGTTTGCTTCCCACAGGTTCAACCGAGGCGACCGGTCACCGGATCGGTCGACGACGAACAATCCCTCGATCGAGCTCCAGCTTCGCTCAAAGCTTTCCACGACGTCGGGCCCCACGGTGTAGCAGCAAGGGCCAATCGACGGACCGATCGCGGCGCGCAGATTCGCCGGATCGCTTCCGAACCGCTCGACCATCGCTTCGACAAGTCGCCGGGAGATTGTCGCCAGGGTTCCACGCCAGCCCGCGTGAGCGATGCCCACCGCGTGGCGCACCGGATCGTGGAGGAGAACCGGCACGCAATCGGCAAAACCGAGCCAGAGCGTCACGCCGCGACGATCGGTCACCATTCCGTCGATGCCCGGCACCGCGGTATCGGCGGCTTCGTATCCGGCACCGGCGTTCGATTCGTCGACATAACCGATTCGGTCGCCGTGAACTTGCTGGGCACAGACGACCCGAGACTCGTCGACGCCGATCGCCGCCGCGAAACGGCGACGGTTCTCGCGGACGTTCGACGAATCATCCTCAACCGAAAAGCTCAGATTGAGCGATTCGAACGGTCCGGCGCTTACTCCACCAAGGCGCGTGCTGACCGCGGCAACCACCTCATCGTGTCCACCTACGCTGGTGAAAGCATGCCAACCCACGTCGTTGACTATCGGCACGATCGGACTCCCAAACCCGCGATGACTACAAAAAGCATACTCTCGACCGTTTGCCTCCGTCAAACCCGCCCGAGACCGGTCCGGGCATCGCGCGGGGGACCGGAGCCGCCAAACGACAAGAGGCGGAGCATCAATTCTCCGCCTCTTGTCGTTCCCCGTGCCACCGCGGGTTCAGCAGGACGAGAACCCGCAGACGTAGCACTTACGGCAGCCCTCTTCGTAAACCAGCGCGATCTGGCCGCAGATGGGGCAAAAATCACCGGTGGTTCGAGCGGGTACCGAAGTGTGGCCGTTCCCATTCGTCAGCGGCTGCTCGGCCGCGGAGCCTTCGGCCTCGCTGTCGCCGGGCACCGCGATGTGAATCGGGCTCGCGTGATACGCTCCGGACAACCCGACGTGCTCGGAGATCACCTTCGCGACCGCGTCGGCGAGCGACCGAACCCGGGCATTCCCGAAACCAAGCGAGTTGCTTCCGCCGATCCCGCCAAGCTGATCGATGACCGCCTCGGCGACGCTCCGGGTGGAAAGGGCAGACGGTATTCTGAAGGCGAGCGAGATCAGCCGGCCCAGCGCCTCGGCGTCCGCGGCGACGTCCGACCCGGCCCGTCCGACGGTGATGAACACTTCGCTGATGTCGCCATTCGGGGCGCTGTTGATCGTCACGAAGGCGGTGCCGACCGGCGTCGGCGCGCGATAGGTCGAGCCGGTCAGGACGTGCGGACGCGGACGAAGCTGCGGCACCTCGTCGACGACGGCCGGTCCGTCGGCTTTCGCTTCCTTCTTCTCGTCCAGGTGCATCAGGACCGCGTCTCGCGAGCCGTCGCGGTAGTACGTGACCCCCTTGCACCCCAGGTCGTACGCCATGCGGTACAGCCGATCGACGTCCTGGACGGTGTGTTCGTTCGGCGCGTTTACCGTCTTGGAGATACTCGAGTCGGTGTAGGTTTGAATCAGCGCCTGGACGCGCACGTGATCTTCCGGCGTAAGGTCGGCGGCCTTGACGAACCAGTCCGGCGTCGGGGCGCCCGGATGCGCGTCGTGCCAGGCCTGGTAAAGCGGGTGATAGAGAACGTGCTCGCCGGTCCGGTCGCGGCGCAGCATCGCGAAGTCGTAGACCGGCTCGATTCCCGAGCTCACGCCAGCGAGCAGGCTCGTCGTACCGGTCGGCGCCTGGGTGAGCACGACCGCGTTTCGAATGCCGTGCTCAGCGATCTTTGCCCGAATGGACGCCGGAAGGCGCCCGATGAAGCGGCCCTGAAGGTACTTCTCCTTGTCGAAGTTGGCGAACGTTCCTTTTTCGGCGGCGATGTCGCACGACATATCATAGGCGGAGTCGCGAATCGTCTGGTAGATCCGCTCGATGACCGGCAGCGATTCCTCGCTACCGTACCGGATTTCCATAGCCAGCAAAGCGTCCGCCAGCCCCATGGTCCCAAGTCCGGTTCGGCGCGTTCCCAGCTGGGCGACCCGGTTCTCCTCGATGAAGTAATCGTTGGCGTCGACAACGTCGTCGAGGAAGCGAATCGCAACGCGCGCGTGCTCGGCGAGCGAGGGGTAGTCGAACTGCCCATCACGAACGAACGCCGCCAGGTTCAGCGCGCCCAGATTGCAGACACCCCAGGACGGCAGCCCTTGTTCGCCGCAATTGTGACAGACGATACCATTCGCGACAAATGAGTGGGTGACCGGCTCGGTGAGATCGTACACCTCCTCCTCGCCATCCGGCTCGACCGCTTCAACCGTGGCCAGATAGGTCTCGCGGTACGGGCCACGCTGATATGCGGCCAGACGCTCGGTCAAGGCAGCCTGCTTCGCAGTGGTCAGGAACCCGACCTCTGCCGCGAAGCTAGCCACGCTCGCCTTACCGATAACTAACTCGTGATACGCTTGGCAGTGATACTCCGCAGTTCCACCGCACCCATCCGGCAGCGTGCGCGCCCCGTTAGGGCGGCGGTTTGAATAAATCACACTCGCGATACCGAAGTTCAGGAGCAGGCGCTGCACGTCCACGAGAAGATCGCGTCTGACGGAGGTGAGGCGGACGCCCAATCCCTTCTCCCGCTGCCCGGAAACGTGGCCGTCCGCGGTAAACAACGCCTGGAGGAAGCCACGCTGCATCTCTTCAGAGCCAGTGAAGACTGACTCCGGAACCCGCAGCTTGTGGCCTCGACTGAGGCCGTGTTCTTCGGCGAGTCTGGCCAGTCGAACCGAACTCACCCGGGCCTCGTCGCGCCCAGCGACCATCCCCACCCCAACCGGATACGATCGGCTCGCGCGTTCGTTCCCAGCGGCCACCGCGTTCACGGCCTGGGCGAATGACGGAGCCAACTCGGCCTTCTCCAGGCCAAAGAAAGACAAAACCGCCTCGGCCGCTTTCAAGGTTCCGTCCCCGACGAGCCAACCCAGCACGAGACCGAGCTCCCGTGATCCTTCCGTGCCAAACCCGCCACGCTGGTTCAGAATGTAGATCTGATCGCGCGGCCGCAGGTCGCGCGCCGCGACCCAGCCACGCCCACTCAGCACACGGTGGTCCTCGGTCAGTCGTACCTCGTAGCCTTGGACTGTCCGCAGCTTAAAAATCGGACGAACGCCGGTCGAGAAGACGGCGGACGCATCCTGAAAACGCCCCGGTCCCAGGCGCCCATCAACGGTGACCGCACCGGCCCGCCCTCACGGGCCAAATCAGCCGCGCGGCGGAGGCCGTTTGCCGTGTAGATCAAAGTATCGCCGGTGACGCAAGGATTCACGCACCGGATGTTCTCGTAGTACCAGGTGTTCGACAAGTGGTTGTAGCGCTCCATAAAAACGACACCCGGCTCCGCCGAGAGCCAAGCCGATTCGCAGATCAAGTTCCAGAGATCCCGCGCGCGAACCGTCTTGTGGACTTTGCCATCCCAGACGAGTCGCCACTCGGAATCGTTCGCCACCGCGTCCATGAAGGCGTCCGAGACGCACACCGAGAGATTAGCGTGCTCGATCATGCCGGGCCGACGCTTCACCGTGATGAACTCTTCGATGTCGGGGTGGTTGTCGTCCAGCATGAGCATGAGCGCTCCACGGCGCGAGCCTCCCTGCTGGATGACGTCGCCGGTCGCGACCGAGTACAGCTGCCCCCACGAGCACGGCCCGGAGGCCGTCCCGTTGACGGTGCGAATGTACGACCCACGTGGACGAAGGGAGGAGAGGTTGATTCCGACGCCGCCTCCGCGCGCCATGATCTCGGTCAT
>JAJPKB010000394.1 GCA_021323915.1 Chloroflexota bacterium
GCATCCGAGTTCTGACCGGTCGCCGCCAGGATCATATCCACCTCGACGTCGAACTCCGAGCCCTCGATCGGGATCGGTCGCCGCCGTCCCGAGGCATCCGGATCACCCAGGCGGTTCTTGATGCAGCGCAATCCGGCAACCGATTTGCCGTCGTTGGTCAGGACTTCGACCGGCGAGACCAGGAACTGGAACTCGACGTCTTCGAACTCCGCCTCGCGCGCCTCGTCCGGCTCGATCAGCATCTCGTTCGCGGTGCGCCGATAGAGGACGTACACCTTCTCGGCGCCCATGCGGAGCGACGAGCGCGAGCAGTCCATCGCGGTGAAGCCACCGCCGATCACCGCGACCCGCCTGCCCATGCGGGGGACCGGACCGATGTTGACCGATTCCATGAACTCGAGGCCGTGGAACACACCGTCCAGCTCTTCGCCCGGAATGCGTAGCATCTGGGACTTCTGGGTGCCAGCACCCAGGAAGACGGCGTGGTACTCGTCGAGCAGCTTGGTGAGCGGAAGATCCTTCCCGATCCGCTGATTCAGGCGGATCTCGACGCCGATCGACTCGAAATACTCGTCGATCTCCTCGTGGCAGATGTCGCGCGGCAAACGCCAGGCCGGGATGCCCGCCGTGAACATGCCGCCGGCGACCGGTAGCGCCTCGTAGACGACGACATCGTAGCCTTGAAGTCGGAGGTCGCGCGCGCACGCCAGGCCGGCCGGACCGGCCCCGACGACGGCGACCCGCTGCTTCTTGGTGAGCGGAATACGCTCGGGCGGACCGTGCTTCTTCCGATAGTCCGCCGCCACGCGCTTCAAGCGGCAGATGGCGATCGGCTTATCGACGCGCCCCCGGCGACAGGCCGGCTCGCACGGGCGGGCGCACACCCGGCCGAGCAGGCCGGGGAAGACGTTGTCTTCCAGGTTGATCTCGTACGCCGAGTCGTAGTCCTCGGAGGCGATGTGGGCGATGTAGCGCGCGATGTCGGTCATCGCCGGGCACGCCCACTGGCAGGAGATGTTCTCCATGTACCATTCGGCGTCCCCGCTGTTGATCGCCACGGGATCGATAATGCGATTGGCGTGCGGCGCCGGAACGTCGGCCTTCACCAATCCAAGAAGACGAATTCGCCGGCTGCTCTCGTTCAGATCATCCACGTCTGTATCCTTCAACCCTCATCCGGCCTGGTGACAAACTCTACCTTCGGACCTGGAGATGGAGCCAGCCGCGCCGATTTTCGACCCCATCCGACCCGCGCGGAAGACCGCGAGCCACCCGCGAAGAGTCGTTTTCGCTTCTTCCAGCATACGAGACCGAGTGTGCGAGTGTCAAGGCTCGCCTCCTTGACCAGATCCTTGGCAACTGATTGCACTCTTGGGTCGACCGAAGATAAGATGATCCGGCCGGGTGCGAAGGGGTCGCGGTCGACCGGAGGCCACCGGGTCCGGCGGATCGTGGCGGAAGTCACCGGTGTGATCGAGGAGGGCGTATGGCAACGTTCGTGATCGTCCACGGCGCCTGGGGTGGCGCCTGGTCCTGGAACAAGACCGTCGTGCCGCTGCTCCGCCAGGCCGGCCACGCGGTCTCGGCGGTGACTTTGACCGGCCTGGGCGAGCGCGCCCACCTCGGGACGCCGGACACCGATCTGGATACCCATATTCAAGACGTCTGTAACGTGCTCTTCCACGAGGATCTCCACGACGTCATCCTGGCCGGCCACAGCTACGGGGGCATGGTGATCACCGGCGTCGCCGATCGGATGCCGGAGCGCCTTGCGCAGCTGGTCTACCTGGACGCGGCGGTGCCGTCGGATGGGCAGTCCCTGGCCGATGGCTGGAGCCCGGAGCGGCGGGCCGAGCTGCTGGCCCGGCTCGAGCGCGAGCCGGACGGCTGGCGGATGACCCGCGCTCAGCAGCCCCCCAACCCGCCCGAGCTGTACGACTGGGCATTGGCCCGCCGGGTCGACCAGCCCGCGAAGACATTTCTCCAGCCGATCCGACTGACCCGGGGCGAGACGACCCTCCCACGAGCTTTCGTCTACTGCTCGGCGGACAAAGAACCGGGCAGCCCGGCTGCCCTGCGGGCCGAGAAGATCAAGAACGATCCACGCTGGCGCTACTTCGAGCTGCCGACCTTGCACAATTTGATGTACCACGCGCCGAAGGAGACCGTGGAGATCCTCTGTCAGATCGCCGCCGAGACGTAGCCCCGCCCGGGACGTGCCAGGAGCGCGTCATCGCTTTCGCGGGAGACGCCGCGCCGCTTGCCGCCTCGCCCTACCCTCCCTGGCGATTTCCGCCAACCGGTCCCAGGCCGGCGACGACGCGCCACCCGAGGTCGCGACGAGCCGGGCGATCGTCGGGTCCCGGACCGGCCGCTGTCCTCCCTCGGGGCTGCCGGGCCGGTTGGCGATCCACCGCTGGGTGCGATCGGCCAGGGCGTCGAGGCGCGGGTCGTCCGGAGACCAGTCGAACGCCGCGTCGTAGGCGAGGTAGAGGGCGCGGAACTCCGGATCGCCGAGCGCCTCACGCTTGTCGGCGATCCAGCTGGCTGCCTGCTCCGGCGAGACCGACTGCATCAGGATCCAGAGATCGCGCTCCAGCTGCACCGTGCGCCGACTCACCCCGAGCTCGTGCAGCCGATCGAGGTAGTCGGCGACCTCCGCGGAGACGAACAGCCGGTCGCCGGTCTCAAGTTGGGCGATCCGCTCGCGGGCGCGCTGGAGCTCCTCGGCCCACTCTTGCAGCTTACGGTCGATCTCGGCGATCGCCCCGGCGAATCGGTCGGGGTCGGCGGCGAGCAGCTCCTTGATCCGGGCGAGCGGCACGCCGGCCTGGGCGAGCGTCTTGATCTTGACCAGCTTGATGGC
>JAJPKB010000082.1 GCA_021323915.1 Chloroflexota bacterium
AGGACGTTAAGCCCCACGTCTCGGACTGGATTACCGAGGACGGCTTGAGACGCTACCGCGAGGGGAAGTGCCCGCATCCCGAACAGTTGCTCGCCACCGATTGCCTCGTGTCGTTCGAGCCCCGAGTCGGAATCGGGCGCAACGTGCTCACCCACGCGGTGCGTGAGCACCTGCTTTACAGTATCGAGATGGTTCGTCTTCACGAGGGGATACAACTGGGGTTTTGCGTCGAGAACGTACCCGCGGCGATGGAGATGGACGCCGTCGCGGTCAGCCGTTTCGGAGGCGAGGGGCGTCTGGTGAGCATCACTCGGACAAAGGGCGGCCCAGCGTTCGGTGAATCCACGAGCGTTATCGGGGCGGTTCGCCGGTCGAACCGCTTCCGCCTGGTGCTGTTAAGCCCGGCCGACTTCGGCGGGGGATGGCTTCCGCCGTCGTTCAAGGTCGAACAAACGGATGCCGGGTTCATCTGCTGGACCGGCGAGCTTGGCGGCGTCGGGCTTCGTATCTACGTGAGCTGCGGCGGTGCACCCTACCCGATCGGGGGCTGGGATATGGCCACCCGTCGCCCGAAGCCATTGCGCTGGTGCGTTCCGGCGGGAACGGTCTATTACTGTGAGGTTCTGTCAAACGCGGATGCCCTCGGGGCGCTTGATGGAGCGAAGGTTCCCGACGGCGCCCTTGGCGGGTTCGGCTGGGCGATCATCGCCACGTGGAACGAACAATTCGATGCGGGAGAGGTGACCCCTTGACAGACTCGTCGACAAACCCGACCGGTCTTTCACAACCGGTTATCGGTATGCTGTCGCTCTACACCGAAACGATGGTCCATCCGGGGAGCGGTTCCAGCCTGGATATCATCGACCTGCCGATTCAGCGCGAGCGACACACCGGCTTTCCGGTCATCCCGGCCTCCAGCTTGAAGGGCAGCCTGCGCCAGAGCGCGGCCGAGGCCTGGCGTGGGAACGAGGAACGCACCAGGTGGCTGACGGCCCTCTTCGGTCCCGAAACTCAGGCAAATGAAGAACTGCACGCGGGGGCGATCTCCTTCGGCGAGGCCTCGCTCGTCGCGTTTCCGGTGGGCAGCTCGAACCAGGTGTACATTTGGGTGACCTGCCCCCTGGTGATCGACCGGCTCGCCCGAGCATTCCACATGGCGGGCGGAAAACTGGAGACGTCGCTCGGGGCGCCGGCGCCTGGCCGGGCGCTCGTGCGCAACGGCAGCGGGCTTCTGGGCGAGGTCGTTCTGGAAGACCTGTCATTTCAATGCCAGGCCCGTGACGAGCTCGGCGCGTACGCTGGCGAGATCCAGCGAAGATTCTTCCCGCAATCCCACGGAAAAATGGCCGATCGGTTCGCAAAGCTGCTGACGGTCATTCCGGACAAGGACTACAAGCACCTGGTGAGGACGTCGATGCCAGTCCTGGCGCGTAACGCACTGGACGACAACAAGACGGTGCGTCAAGGACCGTGGTACGAGGAGGTCCTCCCGCGCGATTGCCTGTTCGCGGCGACGCTGCGCTTCGAAGGCGCGCGCGCCGGTTCGCGCGGCCAGGGTGACGGCTCTCCCAATTCGGACGAGAAATCGTCGGACCCGCTCGACACGCCTGGCAAAGTACGGGGGCGTTTCGAGGACCTGGTCAGCCGCGCTCCCTTCCTTCAGGTGGGGGGAAACGAGACCATTGGCCAGGGCTGGTGCGCCATCCACCTCGTCAATACGGCGAGCGGTTAAGCGCGACGAGCGTTCATCGACAACGGAGGGAGATCCACGAATGGAACAAACTCTCGACCAGACCCGCGCGGCATATCTCCTGGCTCGGGTCAAGAAACAGGTAAAAAGCCAGGAGTACCGACGACGAGTCGAGCAACTGCCATCGATGATTCTCACCAACGGGCTCGGTCAGACCCTCGCCTTCCTGCTTTCGGATAGTAACGACCATGCCGCCCTCGCGGTGGCGACCGATCTTGCAGAATATCTTACGGCACAGCGGAAACTTTACCGAAAGGATAACGAGCAGCTAACGTCGGTCGACTTGCTGGAGAGCATCGTAGGCGGCGACCGCGACATGCTCCAACGGGCGACTGACGAGTCCCTGTCTCTGCTCACCTGGTGGAAGAAGCTCGTGCGGGCGTACATCCCGAAGCAGAAGGGAGCGTGACGTGGCAGGCCGTTATGGTAGAGGGGAAAGCCCGCATCCTTCGCTCGACTCCGAGACGCAACGCAGCAGCGCCCTTCCCTTACCCCAGTCATATCTTGGTCTACGCGTTTTCGGCCACCGAAGTGGCTGCAATCCGCGCCTGGCGTTCGATCGCGCGGCGAACTATTGGGACGCGAGCTGGACGAACAAGCCGCTGGCGGAGAAGAAGAGGGAATTTCTGCAGCGCGTGGTCGACGCCGCTAGCGAGTCGTCGCCCATCCGGCCGTTGGCCGGCGATCTGATCGCTCGCCAGTGCGCGCTGATTCGGGCGCAGGGGGGCGTTGTAATCAAAGCGAAAACAACCAGCCCCCTCGCCGCCGGTCTTGGCGCCGGCCACGTCCTGGAGAACGGCTTCACCTGGGACCGCAACCTCGGGATACCCTATCTCCCCGGTTCGTCGATCAAGGGCGCGATTCGGGCATGGGCGGAACAATGGGAGGACGATGCGTTCTGGGCGAGCTACTTCCAGGACATGCCGGATCGGCCAGCTGACGGCGGCGAGCCCGACCCGGCTCGGACGCCGAATGACCAACGAGAGCGGGCGATCCACGAATTGTTCGGGGCATCCGAGAGCACCGGCGCCGGCGCGGTGCGCATCCACGACGCGTTCGCCGTGAACCCGATCAAGGTCGAGCTCGACGTGATGACGCCGCATTTCGGGTCCTACTACCGAGACCCGATGAAACATCC
>JAJPKB010000043.1 GCA_021323915.1 Chloroflexota bacterium
CAACCAGACGATTAAGAGTCGCCTGCTCTGCCAGTTGAGCTAATGGCCCGGGCACAGAAAAGCAGTCCGACACGGACTGCTGATCACAGATAAGTATAGGATGACTTGGCGCTCGTGTCAAGCCAGAAGCGAAATCCCAGCCGTCCGGTGGTCCCACGGCGGGCGCACGCCCTCGGCATCGCGGTGCCGAGAGTCGAGAGTCCACGCGGTTTGCGCCTCTCCGGGCCATCTGTTATAATCCTCGCGATTGCTCATGAGCCACTGGCCCTCGCCGGCCGGTGGCTGCTTGTGTCTGGACCAGGACAAGGGGGCTCGCACGTATCCATGCCAAAGCTAAAGACCCACAAGGCGGCAGCGAAGCGGCTGAAGACGACCGGAACCGGAAAGATCGTCCGAATGAAAGGCCTCCGCGGACACCTTCGCCGCAACCGGGCGCCACGCGCCAAGGCCCTGTACGACAAGATGATCGAAGTCTCGCCGGCCGATGAGAAGCGCCTGCGCCGCCTCATTCCGTACGGCACGTCCTAACCGGGAGGATTGAACAATGCCACGCGTCAAACGCGGCGTCACCGCTCATGCGCGCCACAAGAAAGTATTGAAGCTCACCAAGGGCCATCGCGCGACGAAGCACACCCTGTACCGTCGCGCGCACGAGTCAATGCTCAAGGCCCTGTCCTACTCTTACGCACACCGCCGAGAGCGCCGCAGCGACATGCGGAAGCTCTGGATCACTCGCATCAACTCGGCCGCCCGATTGGCAGGCCTTTCCTACAGCCAGTTCATGCACGGTCTGAAGCTCGCCGGCATCGCGGTCGATCGAAAGATCCTGGCCGAGCTCGCGTACGCGAACGCCGGAGATTTCGCGCAGCTTGCCGACGCGGCAAAGGGAGCGCTCGCGACCGCCTGAAAGACGCCAACGTGCCCATCAGCAATCGTCCGCGTTACGCTGGCTCGACGATTACCAGCCCCGGCAATGAGCGGATTCGCTTCGTTCGCTCGCTTTTCCGAACTTCTACCCGTCGAAAGGAAGGCGTCTTTCTCGTTGAAGGCGTTCGGCTGGTTGAAGACGCGCTCAAGTCGGGGGCCGCGCCTACTCTCGTGCTGGTGTGCCTCGAGCAGCTCGAGCGTACGCCGCGCGGCGCGGAGCTGCTGACGCTGCTCAGCCCGTTTCCATGCTGGCCGGTGACCGAGGCCGTCGCGAAAGTGCTCAGCGACACGGAAACGCCACAGGGCGTGTTCGCGGTGTTTCCGATCCCAAAGCCGACCGCTCGGCCAATCGCCGGGCCGGTGGTGCTGATCCTGGATCGGGTCCGTGATCCCGGTAACGCCGGCACGCTTCTGAGGTCGGCCGACGCCAGCGGAGTCGTTCGAACCGTCGCCTTCGTCGATTCCGTGGATGCGTACTCGCCCAAGGTCGTTCGCGCCGCCATGGGAGCGCACTTCCGCCTCGACGTTCTGGAAGACGCTCACTGGAGCGAGCTTCTGCCCGCGCTCGCCGACCGTCCGCGGTGGCTGGCCGCGGCTCACGGCGGCACGCCCTACGATCGCGTCGATTGGGCCCGCGACTGCGCGGTGATCGTCGGCGGCGAAGCCGAGGGCGCTGGCCCTGAGGCGACGACAGCGGCGAGCGAAACGGTAACGATTCCGATGACCGGCCCGGCCGAATCTCTCAACGCCGCGATGGCGGGAACAATTCTTCTCTTTGACGCGGCCCGGGTTCGACGAAACCGGAGTGGGAGTGAGAAGTGATCGAGCAACTTGAAGAGCTGAGGGCTCGCGCGCTGGAAGAGCTCGGCCGAATCGAGGATCTCGCCCGGATCGAGGAATGGCGCGTCAGTTACCTCGGAAAGAAGAGTGAGCTCAACCAGATCCTGCGCGGACTGGGCACGCTGGCGCCTTCCGATCGACGAGCGGTCGGACAGATCGCCAACGACGTCAAAAGCGTCCTCGAGGGCGAATCGACTGCTCGGCGCGTGCAGATCGAAAAGATGCTGCGCCAGGCTGAGATCGCGCGCGAACGCGTCGACGTGACCCTCCCCGGTCGTCCGACGCGACTCGGTCAATGGCACCCCCTCACCGCCGTGACCCGGGAAATCGTGTCGGCGTTCCGAGCGATGGGTTACGACATCGTCGAAGGTCCCGAGGTCGAATGGGAAACCTACAACTTTGAGCTGCTGAACATCCCCGCCGAGCATCCGGCCCGCGACGTCTGGGACACGTTTTACGTGCAGGCGCCCGATGGGCTGCCCGGTGGAAAGATGCTGCTGCGGACGCACACGTCCCCGATGCAGGTTCGCGTCATGCAAAATCGCAAGCCGCCGTTGCGAGTGGTCGTCCCAGGTCGAGCGTATCGGTACGAGGCAACCGACGCGACCCACGAGAGCGAGTTCTATCAGATCGAAGGGTTGGCGGTCGACGAGCATTTGACGTTCGCGGATTTGAAGGGCACCCTGACGGCGTTCGCCCACGCGATCTTCGGTCCCGAGCGGCGTACCCGCTTCCGCGTCGATTTCTTCCCGTTCGTCGAGCCGGGCGCCGAGATGGCGATCGACTGCCACGTCTGTCGTGGAGCTGGTTGCCGACTCTGCAAGAATTCCGGCTGGATCGAGATCATGGGGGCGGGTATGGTCCATCCCAGGGTGCTCGAAGGCGTGGGCTACGATTCATCACAGTACTCCGGCTTCGCCTTTGGCATGGGCCCGGAAAGGGTGGCGATGCTGAAGTACGGCATCGACGACATCCGCCTTTTCAAGACGAACGACCTCCGTTTTCTACGCCAGTTCGCCCTTTGATCGCCAACCAAGCGAAGAGGGAAGCGTGATGAAAGTATCGCTGAAGTGGCTGCGCAGCTACACTCCGGTCTCCGTTCCGGCCGCCGACCTGGCCCATCGCCTGACCATGGCCGGCACCGAGGTCGTCGACGTCTATCACGTCGGCGAGACCTGGAACAACGTCTACGTCGGCGAGGTGACCGCGATCGAGCCGCATCCGAACGCGGATCGCTTGCGGCTTGTCACGGTGAACTGGGGCGATGGACGAAGCATCACGGTCGTGACCGGTGCCCCTAACCTGTCGGTCGGCGATAAGGTTCCTCTCGCGCTGGCCGGGGCTATGCTCATCGATACTCACCTGCCGACCCCGGAGCTTCGCGAGCTGAAGCCAGCCAAGCTTCGCGGAATCGTATCCGAAGGCATGGTTTGCTCCGCGAAGGAGCTGGGCCTTGGCGAGGACCACGCCGGTATCTTGATCCTGGATCCGGAGGCGCGTCCTGGCACGCCACTCGCCGATGAGCTAGGCGACACGATCCTCGATCTCGAGCTCACCCCCAATCGCGTGGACCTCCTCTCGATGATCGGCGTCGCCCGCGAGGTGTCGGCGCTGCTCGAGGAGCCATTGACCGTTCCGAGCGCCGAGTATTCCGAGTCCGGCCCTAATGCGGCCTCGTCAATTGACGTGAGGATCGTCGATCCAGAGCTGTGTCCGCGCTACACGGCTTCGATCATCCGCGGCGTCACGATCACCCAATCGCCAAAATGGCTGCGCGATCGCCTGACCGCCGCGGGACTGCGTCCGATCAACAACGTCGTCGACGTCACCAATTATGTCATGCTGGAGTGGGGCCAACCCCTTCACGCCTTCGACTACGACAAGATCCGCGGCCGAGAGATCATCGTGCGACGTGCTGGCGACGGCGAAACGCTGACCTTGCTCGATGGTTCGGTACGCTTGCTCAACTCGGAAAACTTGGTCATCGCCGATGCTCGGGAGGCGATTGCGATCGCTGGGGTCATGGGAGGGGCGGATTCCGAGGTGACCTCGACCACGACCAACCTGCTGATCGAATCCGCCAACTTCGATGCGGTGAGCGTTCGCCGCACCTCTCGGTCGTTAAGATTGCACACCGACGCGGCGTATCGCTTCGAGCGCGGCTTGCCTCGGCAGCTGCCGGTGCCGGCGCTCCGCCGCGCCACCGAGCTCCTGCTTGAGGTGGCCGGCGGGGTCGCGGCAACCGGCATCGTCGACGTCTACCCACGGCCGAGCGAGCTTCCGGAGATTTTTCTGACCACGGCCGAAGTGAAGCGCATCCTCGGGATCGATTTGAGCCCGACGCGGATCGCGACCCTGCTGGAGCGCCTCGGCTGCCAGGTCTCTCGCGAGGACGGCGCTCTAAGCGTCACGCCTCCCATGCAGCGGACCGACCTCAACATTCCCGCCGACCTCTGCGAAGAAGTCGCGCGTCTGCTGACGTACGACGAGATTCCGTCGACGCTACCAATCGGGCGTCAGCCTGAGCCGACCGTCAACGAGGACTGGCGCTGGTACGATACCCTTCGCGAAACGTTGGCCGGCCTGGGTTGGACCGAGATCGTCAGCTATTCGCTCACCAGCCGTGAGCGACTCGGGCGCCTGATGGGGAGCGAAGGTAAGCTGGCCGGGCCGGGATCGTTCATGGCGCCGGCCGAGGTCGCCTCGGGCTACGGCTCGTTCGACCTAGCGCACGAGGTGACCGCGCGCTTCGTCCCACTCGACGTCGAACCGGTTACCCTGGTCAATCCCCTGACCACCGACGGGGAATGCCTTCGGACGACCGCCCTCGGCAGTCAATTGGAGGCGCTCCGGAACAACTTGCGAGTAGCCGACCGCGACGTCGCGCTCTTCGAGCTTGCCCGAACCTATCTTCCGCGAGTAAATGATCTGCCCGAAGAACGACGGCGGCTGACCGGGGCGAGCGGAGCCTACCGCTCCGGTCCTGGCTGGGGCGAGCGGTTGCCGAATGATTTCTTCTGGCTAAAGGGAATCGTCGAGACCGTTTTCGATCGGCTCAGTATCTCCGGGCGCGAGTATCGGCCGCTGACCCACCCGATCTTCCACCCGGCGCGCTCCGCCGCGATCGTAATCCCCGGACCGAACGAGCGCTTGATCGGCGTCCTGGGGGAGATTGAAGCCGACGTTCGCACGGCCTTCGACATCGACGAGCCGGCGTTCGCATTCGCGATCGATCTCGACCTCGCGCTGTCCCTGGCGACCCGCCAGCGTGTCTACGAGCCGATTCCGCGATTCCCGCCCGTCGTTCAGGACCTCGCGGTGATCGTGGGAAGCGATGTGGCGTCCGCCCGGATCGAGGAGCTAGCCCGTGAGACCGGCATGCCCTTGGTCAAATCGATTGACCTGTTCGACGTTTATCAGGGAGCCCCGATTCCCGCCGGAAAGATCAGCCTCGGATATCGGATCACCTACCAGGCTCCGGATCGCACTCTCACCGACCAGGAGGTGGCTCGCGTTCACCACAAGATCGAGCAGGCGCTCGTCGGTGAGCTGGGAGCCCAGCTCCGAGGTTGACGCGGGCCGGGCGGTCATCTTCGTGTTCGGTCCGGGCGGGGTGGGGGGCACCAATGCCGAATAGGTGGCCCGATTCTGCACTAGCCCCTTCAGGCTATTGAGTCTTTGCCGGTTTCGCTCTTTACTTAGTAAGCGAGAGAACTACCTGTTGGAAGGAGCACCCCGTGCAAAGATTGCTTCGGTCGCGGAGAACACGCCGAATTAACGGCTATCTGCTGTGCCTCACGGTCGGCATAACCCTGGTCTTGCTCGTCGTCGGCCGATACATTCAGTTGTTCTCCTGAGGACGGCCATGGCATCGGTGAACTCCATCGACATCGTCATCGCGATCTGTATGATCATGGGTATGGCCGCGGGTTTTCGTCAGGGTCTCCTCCGGCAAGCGATCGACGTCCTCGCCGTCTACGTCGCCGTTGCGCTCGCCGCCCAGTACTCCGGGGTTATCACCGCGGCGCTTGCGCCGTCGGTTCAACTCGATCAGACAACCCTCGCCTCTTTGATGATGTTCGGCGTTTTTGCGCTTTCCTGGCTGACCCTCCACGCCATGAGCTACCTGATCTATCCGAACACGACGCTTGCCGAGCTGGCCATCGTCGATCGGATCGGCGGGGCCGGACTCGGACTCGCCGTCGGCACGACGATCATCGGGGTCGGGATTACCCTCTTCGTCTTCATTCTCCAGGCCCCCTGGGGGATGGACTACACCAACCACCAGGGATTGGTCTCGATGGTCGCGTCCAGCCGCCTCGACCCAGTCATTCAATCGTACCTGCCGTCGTTCTATGACACGTTGCGCCCGTGGCTTCCGCGTGGCCTGCCGGCGATGTTCGGACAGGCGATGAACATCTGATCCGAGCGATTCTTCTCTGGTGCTTCGAGCGCCTGTATCACGAGCTGGCCTGGTCGTATGACGCGGTCAGCTGGCTCGTCTCCGGCGGTCGCTGGCGAGAGTGGCAACGGGTCGCCGCCTCGTACGTCTTCGGGCGCGACATCCTCGACGTTGGCTGCGGCTCCGGTCGGTTCCTCGGGGACTTGCTCGATCGAGATTACCAGGCCTACGGACTGGACCGCTCGCCCCAGATGTGGCGGCGCGCCGAGCGGTGGCTTCGATCGAGAGGCCACCCCGGGCGAATCGTCGGGGGCGACGCGCTCGAATTACCTTTCGGGCCGGCGACTTTCGACTGCCTGGTACTCACCTTTCCGGCGCCATTCGAGCGAGACCCGCGGTTCTGGAGCGAAGCGGCTCGCGTGGTGCGGCCGGGTGGGAGAGTGGTCGTCGTCGAAGGCGCGGCGTCCAACTCGCGCCTCTGGCCGGGGCTTCTCGAGCGACTCTGGGAGAGCCGCCCTCGCCAGTCGCCGTTCACCTTTCCCCGTCACCTCACCGAGACGCCACCGGGCCAACCGTCCCGATGGTCGAAGCTTTCTCGCGCCGAGGTCTCCGGACCGGCCGGCACCGTCTGGCTCGTTGTCGCTTCGCGAAACGGTCAGGAAAACAGCGCGCTCACCGATTCGTTGGAGTAGATGCGCCGAATCGCTTCGGCCAAAAGCGGCGCGACCGATACGACTTTGAGCTTCGCGGTTGACTTTCGTGGATCAACCGGGACCGTGTCGGTCGCGATGATCTCCTCGACCAGCGGATGCTCGTTCAACCGCTGGATGGCCTGACCGGAAAATACACCGTGGGTACATGTCACGCAGGCGCGGCGCACACCCTCGCGCTGCAGCAGGTTCAGCATCTCAATCGTCGAGCCGCCGGTCGCGATCTCGTCGTCGGTAACGATTGCCATCTCCTTGTGGACATCCCCGACGATCCCATCGATGACGACCCGGTCGTCGTCGAGCCGGCGTTTGTTTCCTGCCGCCACCGGCAGATTAAGACGACGAGCCAGGTGCGTCGCGCGCTTGGCGTTACCGATATCGGGCGTCACCACCACCGCGTCGCGCAGGTCTCGGCCCCGGAGGGCCTCGGCCAACACCGGCTCGGCGTTCAAATGATCGGTGGGAACCCGGAAAAAGCCGTGCACCTGCGGTGAGTGCAGGGTTATCGTCAACACCCGATTAGCCCCGGCCGCCTCCAGCAAGTCGGCCACCAGACGGCCGGCGATCGAGATGCGAGGCTCATCCTTCTTATCAGAACGAGCGTAAGAAAAGTAAGGGATGACCGCGGTGACCCGTTCGGCCGACGACGACCGGGCGGCGTCGAGCAACATCAGAAGCTCAAACAGGTGATCCTGGACCGGCGGCGCGAACGTCTGAACCACGAAGACGTCGGTTCCTCGGACATTCTCGCATAGACGCACGTACAGGTTGTCGTTGCTGAACCGTCGCCGTTGCACCGGCGAAAGTGGGATCTGGAGCGCACGCGCGATTCCCGTCGCGAGGTCGGGATGCGACGACCCGCTGAACAGTCGCAGGCGGTTCAAGATGTCGCCTCTCTCTTGCCTCGGTGTCGATTACAAGACGTGGAGAACAATCGTGGCGTCCGGCCAAACTCGGTCGAGACGGTAGAATTCCCGAAGATCGCGTGAAAACAGATGCAGAATAACGTCCCCAAAGTCGAGGAGGAGCCATCCCGAGTCGGACGTCCCTTCGACGTGATCGGGTTGAACCCCCAGCCCACCGGTCTGTTCCTGGATACGCTCGCTGAGGGCGGCAAGATGCCGATCGCTCGTTCCGGTGCAGATGACGAAGTAATCCGCTAAATAGGTCGCCCGCCGAACGTCGAGCAGGACGATGTCTTCAGCTTTCGCCTCCGCAGCCCAATCGGTGAGCTGGCGTGCCAGGGCAAGCGCGTCCAGCAACGACCTCCCAAGAATCACTCGACTCGTCGCGGCACGTTTCCTGGCAGAGCCGCGGAGCAGCCGTTTCATCGGGATTATAGCATGGATTGCGCGAGGCCCGACAGACGCAGCCAGCCGGGCCCGGTCCGAGCGAAGCCAGATCCTGGCCGCGATTGGTCAGCGCGCGCTATACTGAGCGAGAGAAAGGGACTGCCATGAAGGTTATCAGCATCACTCCTCGCGGGTTTTGCTACGGCGTCGTGGACGCCGTTGAAGCGGTCAAGCGAATCGCGTCCGATCCGAAGACGCCACGTCCCATCTACATCCTCGGACAGCTCGTTCACAATCGCCACATGGTGGAGCGGCTCGCGCAGTACGGCGTCATCTCCCTCGAGAACTCGGCGAATCGACTGGATCTGCTCGATCAAATAGATCACGGTACGGTCGTGTTCACGGCCCACGGTGTTTCACCTCGGGTCAAGGAGCGCGCTCGGGCAAAAGGCCTGACCTGTTTCGATACGACCTGCCCGGACGTCGAAAAGACTCACGTGTTGATCCGTCGCCTTGTAGCCGAAGGGTACGACGTCCTCTACGTGGGGCGCAAGGGCCATCCCGAGCCGGAGGGCGCGATCGGCGAGGCGCCGGGGCAAGTCCATTTGGTCCAGGATGTCGACGACCTCGACCGTCTAGCTCTCGCCCAAACCGATCGGCTGGCAGTCACCACCCAGACCACCCTTTCGCGCTGGGATACCGAGTCACTCATCGCGCGCATCGTCGAGCGCTTTCCCAACGCCGAAGTTCACACCGAAATTTGTCAGGCCACCCAGCTTCGTCAGGAGGCCGCGGTTCGACAGTCCGCGGAGGCGGACGTCGTCTTCGTCGTCGGAGACACCCATTCCAGTAACTCGAACCGGCTCGTCGACGTCGTTCGCGATCAGGCGAAGCGCAAAGTGTATCTCATCGACGGCGTGAAAGACATTCGCCCGGATATGCTCGTAGGGGCATCCACCGTCGCCGTTACCGCCGGCTCATCCACGCCCAGCGACATAACCCGGGAAGTCATCCGGTTTCTTGCCGCGTACCCTTGACTTTCCCGGGTAACCGAGGAATAATCGAGCCGTCAGGATGAGCGTCGGTTCGCCAGCGTGGGTTCGTGACGCGAGGCCCGCCAAGTCGGGTGCATCGTGGCTCCTGGCATCACGCGCGATGCGTGCGCTGTCTCCTAAGAACACACTCGAACGAGACTGGGCAAAAACGGTGAGCCGAACGCACCTTGAGTGGCGTCTCGCGTCGGTTCGCGCCCGCGGCGATTCGACGTGAAGGCTGGATCGCGCGGCGAATCGGTCGACCGCAGAGTACCGCCGCTGGCTGCCCTGAACCCTTTGTTCGCCAGCAAAACCCGCCCGCCGGTTCTTCCCCGTCCTCACCTCTCTCGAACCCACTTGCTCGGTCTTCTCAAGCAGAGCGCCCGACGTCGGGTTTGCCTGGTCTGCGCGCCGGCCGGTGCCGGCAAGACAACCCTCCTCGCCGACTTTGTTCGTCCAATCGTCCGTAGCACGCTCTGGTATACCGTCGACGACCTTGACGACAGCGCGGACGCCTTCCTCCACGGGCTCTCCTTGGCGCTGGGCAACGACGGTTCGAAGTCGTCACACCGTCTGGGCTACCTCGCCCAGATCGTCGAGAGTCTGAACCGAACGACCGATCAACGGGTGATCGTGATCGATGACGTTCATCGCCTGACCGACCTCTCGGCGGCGCGTGCGTTGAGCGATCTCATCCGCTACCTGCCGCCGTCGGCTCGCCTGATTCTAGTGGGCCGCTCGCCGCCTTGCGGTATCGAGCGCATTCTCGATTGGCTGGCAACACAGAATCATCTCACCCGTCTCACCTGGGAATACTTCCAGCTTTCGGAAGCCGAGCGGGCTCAAGCCTCGAACGTGTTCAAGTCGGCATCCTCGGGCGGGTGGATACTGAGCTGGGCCCACCCGGATAGCCTCGACCTCGCCCGTTATCTCAGGAGTGAGGTGCTGGAGCCGCTCGGCGCGTCAAACGTCGAAACTCTCGCCCGGATGTCAGTGTTGCCCAGCTTCGACGCGCGTCTTGCCGCGGCAGCCGCGGGGGTGACCGAAGCCGATGCCGGTCGATTGCTTCGACGAGTCGTCTCGGAGACACCGCTGATCGAGATGTCCAACGTCGACACGTACCGATTCAGCGAGACCGCGCGTGCCGTCCTGAATGACTCCTTATCCGACCGAGAGACAGCAGCGGCGCGCCATGCCGCCGGCTCAGCCCTGCGCGAACTCGATCCGTTCCGAAGCGCCGAGTGTTTCCTGGCCGCGGGCGACCGTCTCGAGGCCGCGCGCTCGCTCGCCAGGTTACCACTCGTCGAGTGGATGACTCAAGCGTCCAACGCGCCCCACGATCTTCTCAAGCAGTTGTCCTTCGACGACGTCCGGAATCAGCCGGAGCTAATCCTCGCCAAGGCCTGGGCCATGCTAGTTTGGGGAGACGAGACCGATGCCGCGGAAGGAGTGCTTACGTCGCTCGTATCCCACCTCGAGGATCCGCGATTGCGGTTCTGGAGCCTGTACGCGCTATCACGGGCACGTATCGCGCTGGGGCACACCGACTCCGCTCGGTCAAGCTTCGAGTCCATGCGGCTTCTCCTCGACGAGATCCGTCAGGACTCCTGGAGCGACCCGTCCGCGACGGTCGCGATGCTTGGACGGGCCGCGATGGTCGAGTGGTATCTCGATGATCCGAGTCAAGCCATCTGCACCGCCGAACGCGGACTGGCCATCGCCGAGCTGAGCTCCTCCACGACGCGGGCTCAGAGGTTGCTGCTCCACCACGTCTTAGGCACGTTCATGGTCTGGCAAGGCGACTATTCCGCGGCGGACCAGCACTTCGGCGCCGCGCTCGCGCTTTCGGATACCCCGGCGGACGTCGCGCAAAGAGCGACGATCTGGAATGCGCAGGCGGGCGTCGCGCGATGCCGGGGAGAGTTCATTCGAACTCTCAGCTTTCTCGAGCAGTCGTTGCGCGAGCCTTTCATTCCGCCTCGCGAGCAGATGCTGCTGAACCTTCAAGCGGCGCATGCCCTCGCGGACGTCCAGGACTTCCGCGGAGCGGCAAAGCGCTACCGTCTCATCGCCGGCGCGCTCCGGGGCGACGACCGCGATAGCACTCTGAGCCGCGCGCTGGCCGGCCTCGCCACCTGCTGCAGCTTCCTCGGCCTCATGGCCGAAGCCCAGGCAGCCCTGGATCGTCTGGGTCGATTGCACAGCAACGCATCGACGTACGATCGTCTGCTTGCTCAGGGAATCTTCGCGCTGCGCAGCTCCGATCCATCCGATGCCGCGGAAAAGTTCCGCCGGGCACGTGAGGTTCAAGGCACGGTCGGCGGGATCCAGGATACTTGGCAGGCCGTATTGCTCGAGGCGCAGGCGCTCGCGTGTCAGGGCCGCGCGGCAGAAGCGGAAGAAGCCATCGATGCGTTTCTCGCCTCGCACCCGGGACGTCCCATGCCGGCGGTCGGTCTCTGGGTGCTTCAACCGGTTCAGACGTATTTAGTGTCGGCGAGCCGTCGCCATCCCGACGCCGGACTGGCGGTGTTGCACAAGCTTGCCGCCGCGGATCCGTCGGCGCCACGGCTGCTTCACGCCGTGGCCGCGATCGATCAAGCCACCGACGTTGGACACCTCATCGAGATCCGTCTCTTCGGGCCACCACGCCTTCTGATCGACGGACAGGAGGCCGAATGGCCGTACGGGCTACGCCACAAGGCTATCGAGTTATTCTGGTACGCTGCCCTCCACCCGGATGGGTTCACCCGTGACCAGACGCTTGCCGATCTCTTTCCGGACCGTGATCAAACGAGCGGTCTGAAACTGCTGCAGGTCACCGTATCCAACTTGCGCGCTGCTTTGACCACCCTGCTTGGCGTGCCCGGCGACTCGGTCCTCTGTCGAGCGTCGAATGGAATGTTCCGTCTTCGCACCGATAGCTTGCGACGGGAGATTGCCGTCGAGACGCGAATGCTCGCAACGCTTTCCGAGCAGATTCGAGACCGCCATGCCCGCGTCCCTTCGACCGTTCCCGACCTTTTCCGCGGGGAGCTGCTATCCGGTCTCAACGCCGAATGGATCGAGCCGATTCGCCGTTACTGGATGGCAGTTTATTTGCGAACCCTGGGAACGCTAGCCGACCGTTACGCCCGAAACGGAATCCTTCAACAGGCGATCCGGTGCCGCGAACTCGCCCTACAGGTCGACCCGACGATCGAGTCGGCGCACGCGGATTTGATGCGCTTGTATCACGCGGCGGGCGACCGCGAGGCGGTCGAGTCGCAAATGTGGCTGTACACGCGCGTGGCGCGTGATGAGCTCGACGCCGAACCGAACGAAGACGTCGAAGAGCTCTACCGCGAGCTGCTGGGAAGCAGCACGTCCACCGGTTGAGCGGCACCGGGTTGCCCGCGTTCCCGGTTTTCGATCGTCTCGGCCGTGTTGTAAGTCCATTGTAAATCCTCCGACTAAGCTACAGGACGCACGGTCGAGTCGCTTAGCTCGCTCGGACTGGAGTACCGGGGCCCTCGGGCCCGATGTCGGAGGTCTTCCATGCGCGCGCGTCTTTTCCAGTATGCAATCTTCGCGTTGATCATCGCGGCCCTGTTGTCCGCTGCCCTGGCTGATGCGACGCTCCCCTTCTAACGGATAGTCGACGTGGAATCGAGCCCTCTCCGCCGCCCGGTCGGCCGGGATCGTGCGGCGGGGAACCGACTCGGCCGACCGGACGGCGGGCGCTTTGACCGGGCCGTCGGCGCATCTACTCACGGCTGGCCCGAGAATCTCGAATGATCGCGCTGTTCCTCGCCGTCGCCGCGTTGCTTGGCGTCGTCGTCTTGCTAGGGATATCCTGGCGGCGGCCGATCTCGAGTCGGACACCGACAATGCCACGCAAGCCGTGGTTACTCCTGGCCGCGTTGGTGCCTCAGCTCGCCTGGACCAGCTGGATCTCGCACCTGGGTGACGGAGCGTCCACCTTCGTTTGGCTGCTCCCCGTGTCCTATCTTCCAGTGCTGTGGTTCATCGCGCTCAATTTTCACTACCCCTGGGCTCGGGTGATCGCATTGGGCGTGACGCTCAACCTCGCGGTCATGCTTGGAAACGGGGGAACGATGCCGATGCCAGCGCGGTTTGTCGCCAATCAGCCCGCGTTGACGGTCGCGTCCTTCGATCCCGGATCCAAGGATCGAGTCGTTGCCGACGGACAAGCAACCCTGCTAGCGCCACTGGAAGACCAGTACGTGGTCACCTTGCCGGGCGGATCCAGAAGACTCGCGAGCATTGGCGACTTCGTGAGCCTTGGCGGCGCAGTCTTCGGGTTACTATCCAGCCTGTGAAGCTCGATGGTGGATGGACAGGTATTGACGCGATGGGACACGATCTCGAAGTAATCTGCGCTTCCTCGGACGAATGGCGGCGCGTTCGGCTCGCCAGTATGCTCGAGCAGGCTGGATACCACGTGCACCCTTGTGCCACAGCCCGTGAGCTGCTTCACCTGGCCGCTCACCGTCGCCATCGACCGTTCGACGAGTCCGGGGTGTTGCTCCTCGACGCGGAGCTAAGCGCGGAAGTGACGCCATCAAGAATCGTCGCCGCGCTGCGGCGGTCCCACACCGCGGTTCGCACGGTCATCCTGGCGGATTCGGACCGCGAAACCGAGATCATCGAATGCCTTCGGCTAGGAGCCGACGACTTCGTCCACTGGCCCGCCGAGCCATCCGAAGTCGTCGAAGTCGTGGGGCGCGTGATCGCCCTGCCGGACATTCGATGAAACACCCTGATAGCCTGAAACGGGGAGGCAGTGATGGCTGGACCCGATCAGATGCCAGGTGACCCGGTTGCGCCTGGCCTCGAACCGTTGGAAACGCCGTTTCACGCGCGGACCGCGCTGCGTGTCCTGGTCGTCGACAACGATATTCGCTTTACCGTCATGCTCCGAAGTCTTCTTGAAGTGGATGGGCACCGCGTCGTGCTGGCCTACGATCCTCGGGAAGCCGTTGCAATGGTCGAGCGGGAGATGCTTGACGTGGCGATCGTCGACCTCAGCATGCCGGTCATGAACGGTTGGAAGCTGGCGGAACAGCTCCGGCTGCGCCGGCCCAAACTGGCTATCGTCCTGTGCACGGGTTGGGGAGTCTGTTCTGACGAGGCAAGCCACCGGGATCAGGTCGACGCCATTCTGGCAAAGCCGTTTCGGCTGCACGACCTACGGTCAGCGCTCGAAAGGGCGATCGCCGCCACCGACCGGCGGCGTGCGACGGTCATCGTCGATCGAGACCGGCCGCCCAGCTAGGCTGCACCGCCGAAACAAAAAACCCGGCCCTTTCGGCACCGGGACTGGACTCTGGGGTGGGCGATACTGGACTCGAACCAGTGACCTCCACGATGTCAACGTGGCGCTCTAACCAACTGAGCTAACCGCCCTGAATCAGCACCATCTATTATAGCCGCTCTGACCGGTCGTCGTCAAGATTCGCTAACCGTGGTCGATCCGAGGCAGCCGGCGAAATGTCCGCCCACCCGGATCGACCGCGGTTCCACGAATCGGTGCGCGCTGCTCGAATCACGCCAATGATACGACTCGCTTTTCGCTCATCGACTCATAGGCGCCGAGAATCAACTTCAGGACACGGGTGCCGTCGACGTTGGTGTTCACCGGACGCTGGCCGGTCACCAGACAGTCGGCGAAATGCTCGATCTCGGCGGCGAAGTTGTTGCGCTCCGGAAGCTCGAGGGTGGCCGGCTGCCAGCCGATCGGCTTGAAAAGGAGCTTACGCCCGCGACCGAACAACTGTCCCTTTTCGCCGATCACCTGGAACTGCCACGACCCGTCCGGCCAATCCCACGCCCAGCTCGTCAGGACCTCGCCCATCGCGCCGTCCGCGAAGCGGACGATCACCAGCGCGCTGTCTTCGCCCTCGAGGGTCGAGATGTGGTATCTTCCCGAAACCGCCGATACTTCCACCGGCTCCTGACCGACCAGATTGAGCAGCAGGTAGCTCGGGTGATAGCCGGTATCGATCAGGCAGCCGCCGCCCATCGTTTTCGATGCTGCCCGCCATCCCCATTCGGAGAGGGGCTTGGTGTGCCGGAAGCAGTCGCACGTTCGGGCCATGAAGATGCGCCCCAGGGCGCCCTCGGCCAGCATCCCGCGTGCCTTCTGGACGGCGGGATCGAAAAGCTGATTGTGCGCACACATCATCGTCACGCCACCCGCCTCAACCGCCTTCGCGATTTCCTCGGCTTCGGCCAGGGTCAGACAGAGCGGCTTCTCACAGATCACGTGTTTGCCGGCACGGGCGCCGTCGACGATCGCATCTCGATGAAGATGGTGCGGCAAGCAGACGTCGATCGCGTCGACGTCTGCCTCGTCGATCAGCCGCCGAAAATCGGTGTAAACCGCCGCGTTCCCAACGCGCTTTGACATCGCCTCCGCGTTCGCCGAAACGACGTCCGACACCGCGGTCACAACCGCCTTGTTTCCGATGGCCAGCCAGCCGTTCGCGTGGGCATGAGCAATGTCACCGCAGCCGATCATCCCTACTTTAAGCATTGCTTCCTCTAGATAGGGTTCAACGTATCAGGTCACCACGTCAAGCAGGGGGATTCTAGTCCGCCGATGCCGAGCTGTCAACCCGCAGCCCTTGCTTACGCTAGCCTGGCCGATCCGCGGCTCCGGCTGCTATACTTGAGGTGAGCGAACGCGTCTGAACGTGGATCAAACGGACGATGCGGGAATCGACCAGGTGCGAGATCGACGGCTGCGGCGGCTTCCCGGCCCAGCTCTGTGCGCGATGCGGGCGCTCCCTCTGTCGACAGCACGCAATTGCGGCGTACCAACACCTCCCCGGAGGGCAGCGCCCGTATTGCCCAGAGTGCGACGCGGAGCGGCGGAGCCTGTACGAAGCGGTCAAGCCTCAAGGGGCGCGGGCGGTCGCGGTGAGCCTGGCCGGTGCCGTCCTCGGGGCCATCGGCGGCTACCTTGCCAGCGTGGCGTTCACTCCCGATAGCTTTGTCCACTCCATCGTGACCGACGTCGGCTTCCTCGCCGGGCTCGCGCTGGCTCTCCGGTGGGCCCTTTCGACGGGGAGGCCGAGGGCACGGTAAGTCGACCTCGCGCTTCTCCGCCTGCCAATCGCACGTCAAGCGGCGGCGGGCAGCGACTCCGGCAGTAGCGACTCGCCCCACTCCTCGCGGATGAGGATTGCCCGCCGCACTCGACGGCGCAGGTCATAGATCCGTCGCGCCTCGGCCTGGTCTCGACGGCGGAGCGCCTGAACGTACTGTCCGATGAGCTCCTGGTTATAGGCTCGCAGCCTCGCGAGCGGTGCCTTCTTTGCCGTGTACACGATCAACCTCCCCGTTCGTCGGTGTTTCGCTCCCAGTGCATCCCGCCGACGACGATGAACGTTCGGGTCGATTCCACTGCCGGAAGCGAGTGAATGCGGTTCATAACCAGATCGTCCAGCTCGGCCTGCGCTGCCACGTCGATCTTGACGATCGCGTCGCTCTCGCCGTAGAGCGCGCTGGCTTCGACGATTCCGGGAAACTTTCTCAATCCTTCGATCACGCCACCTACCTGTTTGGGCGGCGCTTTGATCAGGACGTAGGCCAGCATGCCGTCCCCCACCCTTGAGCCGTAACCGGATGCGACCGGCACCCGGGTGCACGAGGCGACCCGCCAGATCAGAGGTATTCCGGCGACCGCCTTTTCCTCGAACACGTGGTCCAGCACGTCGTAGGCGTCGCGCTGATCGGCCGCGTTCATGCGCGTAATCACGTCACCGGTCTCGCCGTAAACGATCGCCGCCTCGACCACACGGTCGAACTCTCGGAGTCGGCCGAGCACGTGCCGCCGCTCCGGAGCAGGGACCGGCAAGAGCGCGAACACGGTCGACTTTTCCGCTCGAATCGCGGCCTCGGTCGCGCTTCGAACCGTGAAACCGCGCTCGTAGTACGTCCAGAACCGATGGAGGCGCCGAAGGTCATCCGCGCTGTAGTCTCTCCGATTGATCCGAGACTTGTGGATCTGAGCTGGACGGATGTATCCCTGGCTTTCCAGGTAGTAGACCAGTCGTTTGTTCATGCCAGGCACCTGACGGAGAACGTCCTTCAGATCCATGCTCGCCGACCTCGCCCGGGCCTCGATCAAAGTACAAGTACATTTGTGTACTTATCATGGCACAAACCGAGCCTCGCGTCAATCCGTGCCGGGGACAAATTCAGCGTTCGTTGACGACGGCGGAGCCGGGGGACTGGACGCGTTTTGGGGGCCGGGCCGGCTCCGGATCAACTCCGCGACGGACCGAACCCGCCTACGAAGCTGGCAGGATCCGGGTACGGTTCCCTTCGATGAGCACGCGTCCGTCGGCGATCAACCGAACCGCCTCGGGAAGCGCACGGTGCTCTTCGGCCAGAATTCGCTCC
Organism: Chloroflexota bacterium; assembly: GCA_021323915.1. Classification (GTDB taxonomy): domain Bacteria; phylum Chloroflexota; class UBA6077; order FW602-bin22; family CADDYW01; genus JAJPKB01. The sequence goes on from JAJPKB010000043.1 coordinate 17,618, forward strand.
GAGAGCGATTCCTCAGTGTCGCCCTCCAAGACCGGCACCGCGCGCTGAAGAATGATCGGCCCGCCGTCGACTTGATTGTTGACGAAATGGACCGTGCACCCGGCGATCTTCACCCCGTGGCGAAGCGCATCCGCCTGGGCGTGAAGGGTATTGCCAAAGGCGGGCAGAAGCGAGGGGTGAATATTGATGATCCGGTTGTCGAAGGCACCAAGCAGCGTCGCTCCGAGCACCGGAACGTACCCGGCCAGGACGACCAGCTCAACGCCTCGCTCCCCCAGGAATCCGACGATGGCTTCTTCCTGCGCGGCGCGACTCGGATAATCGGCGCGGGCGAACACCGAAGCGGGAACGCCAGCGCGGCGCGCTCGCTCGATGGCGGGCGCATCGGGCCGGTTGCTTGCCACCGCGACGACCTCACCCGGCATCTGTCCCGATGCCGCCGCATCAAGCAGCGACTGGAGATTCGTGCCACGCCCGGATGCGAGCACCCCCAGGCGAATGCGATCGGTTGGCGGGAGCGGCCGCGCCACCGCTTCGACCGGCGCCGAGAACGTCATACTCGCGCCGCCCGTGCCGCGCGATGTTCCGCCATCGCCTGCTCGAAGGCAAACTTGTCGAGGTCGAGCTGGACTGGCACCGGATAGTTGCCGGTCAGGCAGCCATGGCACAAACTGGAACCGGGCACTTTCACGGCGCGAATCAACCCTTCCAGGCTCAGGTAGCCGAGCGAGTCGGCCCCCAGATCCGCACAAATCTCCGGCACGCTCAGCTGCGCGGCGATCAGCTCGCTTCGGCGCGCCATGTCCACTCCGAGATAACAGGGGTGCATAATCGGAGGGGTGTGAATTCGGACGTGCACCTCGCGCGCCCCGGCGTCGCGAAGCAGCTTGACGAGTGGTCGGGTCGTGTTCCCACGCACGATCGAGTCGTCAACGACGACGACCCGCTGACCGGCCAACACCTCCGGCAGGGGATTCAGCTTCAGGTGAATGCCGATCTTCCGAAGACGCTGATCCGGCTGGATGAACGTGCGCCCGATGTACTTGTTCTTCACCAACCCCTCGCGGTAGGGGATGCCCGATTCCTCGGCGTACCCGATGCCGCCCGGCACGGCCGAGTCGGGAACGGCGATCACGATGTCCGCGTCGGCCGGGTGCTCCCTGGCGAGCTCCCGTCCCATCTCGTGGCGAGCCTGATAGACCAGTCGATTGTTGATGACGCTATCAGGGCGCGCGAAGTAGGTGTATTCGAACAAGCAGGTCGCCCGCCTCGACGACGGCAGGCCGGGCATGCTCTCGACTCCGCGCTCGTCGATCTGGATGATTTCCCCGGGCTCGACTTCCCGAATGTACTCCGCCCCGACCGTCGCCAGGGCGCACGATTCCGAGGCCACGATCCATGCCGAATTCAGGCGACCAAGACAGAGCGGCCGCACGCCCAGCGGATCCCGCACTGCCAGAAGCTGATCCTTGGTGGCGACCACCAGGCTGTACGCTCCCTGGCAGCGCGCTGCCGCCCGCCGAACCCGGTCCACGAGGTTTTGCCCCGGGCCTTCGCAGAAAAGCCGGGCGATAACCTCGGTATCCGTCGTCGTTCGGAACTGAAATCCCTGCTCGATCAGCTCGTCGCGAAGCGCCGCCGCGTTGACCAGATTCCCGTTGTGCGCGACCGCGAGCTCGCACGAGGGGCTACGCACCACGATTGGCTGGGCGTTGAAGATCTTCGAGCTTCCGGTCGTCGAGTATCGAGTATGGCCTACCGCGATGTGGCCGCGCAGGCCGAGCAGATCTTCCTCGGTGAACACCTGCGCGACCAGCCCCATACGCATGTGAGCGGTCAGTCTCTCCCCGTCCGCGGTGACGATGCCCGCGCTCTCCTGCCCGCGGTGCTGAAGCGCGTAGAGTCCGAAGAAGGTGATTCGCGCGACGTCTTCGCCGGGGCCATAGATGCCGAAGACGCCACAGGCCTCGTGACACGCCTCGTGCAGCGCGTTGTGCTCGAGATCACTCATACGTCACCGCCCTTCCCTACCCTCGGGTTGGTCACGCTGTTACCCTGGTGCCAGGGCATTCCACGCGCTCCGCAGGTCGTCGAGCCCAAGGTCGAGCCAACCGTCGATCGTCAGACGAGCTCCGCCAACCGTGCCCAGAACTGCTGCCGGAACATCCATTTCCTTCGCCAGCGACAGAACCGCCGGCACGCTCGATTCTTCGACGCTCACGACGATTCGTGACTGGCCCTCGTTGAAGAGCCACCGGCCGTGATCTTCCACGGACGGCGGCGTCACGGTGCAGCCGAGATCCCCCAGCAGACAGCACTCCGCCAGCGCGGCGCCGATCCCGCCGTCGCTCACGTCGTGGGCCGAGGCGATCAATCCGCGGCGAATCGCGTCCCGGCAAACGGCTTGCACCCGCTGCTCGGCTTCGAGATCGATCGTCGGCGCTGGCCCGACGACGTGGCCTCGCGACGCCAGGTAGGCGCTTCCGCCCAGGCCGCAGCCGCCATCGGATCCCAACAAAACCACCCGATCGCCCGCCGCGCCGAATCCCGACCGGGTCCGCCATCGCGCGTCGTCGAGCAGGCCGAGCATTCCCACCGTGGGAGTCGGATAAATGGCGCGTCCGTTCGACTCGTTGTACAGGCTGACATTCCCGCTGACAATCGGCGTCCCGAGTACGCGGCAGGCCTCGCTCATCCCACGAATCGCCTGCTCGAGCTGGTAGTACACCTCGGGCTTCTCGGGATTCCCGAAGTTCAAGCAATCCGTCGCCGCGATCGGCTGGCCACCGGCGCATACCACGTTGCGGGCGGCCTCGGCAACCGCGATCATGCCGCCGACGTAAGGATCGAGGTAGCAGTAGCGGCCGTTCCCATCGGTCGTCAGGGCGATCGCCTTGCTCGTTCCCTTCAAGCGAAGGACCGCCGCGTCCGCCTGGCCGGGCCCCTCGAGGGTGTTGGTTTGGACCGACCAGTCATAGCGACGGAACACCGGGACCTTGCTGGCCACGTCCGGATGACGCAAAACGCGCAGCAGCGCTCCCCCGAGTCCGAGGTCATCCGGTGGAATCGTCGGCGGCGGCTCGTCAAGCCAGGCCGGACGACGTCCTTCGCGCCGGTAGGACGGCGCCTCGGCGAGCAGGGTCGCCGGCACCTCGGCCACGGTGGTCTCGCCATCCCGGACCCGGACTACCCCGTCGTCGGTCACCCGCCCGATCACGTCGGCGTGGAGGTCCCAGCGACGAAAAATCTCCTGAACGTCCGCAACGTGCTCGGGTCGAACCACCATCAGCATCCGTTCCTGCGACTCGGACAGCATGACCTCGTACGGCGTCATCCCGACGGCTCGACGCGCGACCTTCCGAACGTCGATCTCGACGCCGCTACGCCCCTTGCTCGCCGCTTCGACGACGGCGCTGGTGATTCCGGCGGCGCCCAGGTCCTGCATGCCGACGATCACCCCGGTACGGTGCAGCTCGAGGCACGCCTCGATCAGAAGCTTCTCCAGAAAGGGGTTCCCGACCTGAACCGTCGGACGCTGCTCGTCGGACGTCTCACTGAGCTCGCGCGATGCCAGGCCCGAGCAGCCGTGGATGCCGTCGCGTCCGGTGTCGGCGCCGACCAACAGCAGCAGGTTCCCCACCCCGGTTGCCTGGGCGCGGACCAGGCGCCCCGCCTCGATCACCCCAACCGCCATCGCGTTGACCAGCGGATTCTCCTGGTACGCGTCGGCGAACGCGATCTCTCCCCCGACCGTCGGCACCCCGAGCGAGTTACCGTAGTGGGCAATACCCGCCACCACGCCGTCCAGCAAATAGCGCGTCCGCGGATTATCGAGGTTTCCGAACCGGAGCGAATCGAGGATCGCGATCGGGCGCGCGCCCATCGTGAAGATATCGCGGATGATTCCGCCCACGCCGGTTGCCGCTCCTTGAAAAGGCTCGACCGCGCTGGGGTGGTTATGGCTCTCGATCTTCATCACGATCGCCAGTCCGTCGCCCACGTCGACGACGCCGGCGTTCTCGCCCGGCCCCTGAATCACCCGCGAACCGCTCGTCGGGAAGAGGCGCAGCAGCGGGCGGGAGTTCTTGTAGCCGCAGTGCTCGCTCCACATCGCACCGAACATTCCCAGCTCGACGTCGTTCGGCACGCGTCCAAGCCGCTCGACGATGAGACGGTACTCCTCGCGGCTGACCGCGATCTCATCGAGGGTAGTCTGATCGATCGTCAGCGAGTCGAGAAGAAGATCGGTCACGCGCCAACCCGCCCAGCCAGAACTGGCTGATTGGGAACGGTGAAATTGAGGATCGACCGGAAGATCGCCTGGCCGTCGACGCCGCCAAGCTCAGCTTCCGAGCAGCGCTCCGGGTGGGGCATCAAGCCGAACACGTTGCGCCCATCGTTGCAAATACCGGCGATCGCCTCCGCCGAGCCGTTCGGATTGCTGGACGGATCGAGACGACCGTCCGGCGTGCAATAGCGGAGAACGATCTGCCGTCGCTCGTTCAAGCGCCGAAGGGTTCGTTCGTCGGCGTAGTACCGTCCCTCGCCGTGGGCGATCGGCATGCGGAGGACCTGCCCCGGTCGCGCTGCCGCGGTGAAAGGCGTATCCACCTGCTCGACCCGAACGTGGGTCCACTCGCACCGAAATTCGAGGGAGTCGTTGGGCAGAAGCGCTCCGGGCAACAGGCCAGCCTCGCACAGCACTTGAAATCCGTTGCAGATGCCGAGAACCAGCCCGCCCTCGGCGGCGAAGCGACCAACCGCCGACATCACCGGCGCGAACCGAGCGATCGCTCCGGCCCGCAGGTAGTCGCCGTAGGAGAAGCCACCCGGGAGAACCACGCAATCGACCGGCGGAAGGGAGGTAGCCGCGTGCCACACGTACTCGACCGACGCGTCGAACACCCGATCGAGAACGTGGTAAGTATCCGCGTCGCAGTTAGAACCGGGAAAGACCACAATGCCAAAGCGCAATCGACTTGCCCCCGGGAGCCGCTCGCAACGTCATTGTACCACACGACCGCGCGGGGAATCCAGACGATCCAGTCGCGCCAAAACCGTGGACTGCCAGGTGCGCGATGGCTCACCTGGCCTTCCAAGCTCCCACGCCACGCCTATTGTCATTGCCCCCCCGGCATGTAGTAAGCTAGGGGCGCGTCAAACCGCCGCGTTCTCTACCCGATCCATCTGACGCACCACCGCCGAATTCTGAGATCTTCTCGGGAGGCCCCATGCCGTACGACTTGTTGCTGAAGGGTGCGACGGTCGTCGATCCATCGCGGAACCTGAGCGCTTCCAGCGACGTGGCGATTCAGGACGGGAAGATCGCCGCGGTCGAGCCGTCGATTTCGAGCGATCGGGCGACCCGAGTCGTCGATGTCTCCGGAAAGTACGTGACCCCGGGCCTCGTCGACCTGCACGTCCACGCTTACTGGGGCTCGACGTACTGGGGCGTCGACGTCGATCCCGTCGCCGCCCGCACCGGGGTCATCACCTCGGTGGACGCCGGGAGCGCCGGCGCATACAACTGGCGCGGATTTCGCCGATTTCACATCGAGCGCTTGAAATCGCGCCTGGTCGCCTATCTCAATATCAGCAGCATTGGCCTGACCCACCAGACGTACGAGCACGCGAACCTTTACTACGACGACGTCGATCTCGCCATCGAAACGGCATCTCAGAACCGAGACGTGATCGTCGGTATCAAGGTTCGCCTCGACCAGAACACGATCGGACACAACGGCATCGTGCCGATGGATCGGGCCCGGGCAGCGGCCGACGCGCTGAACCTACCGATCATGGTTCATATCGGCGTGGCCCCGCCGCCGCTCGCGGAGATCATTCCTCGAATGCGGCCCGGCGACGTGTTGACCCACTGCTTCACGGGCCACTCTAACCGCATCGTCGACCGGAATCATAACGTTCGCGACGACGTCCAGCGCGCCTGGGATGCCGGAATCATCCTTGACGTCGGCCACGGCGGGGGAAGCTTCAGCTATCCGGTCGCGGAGGCAATGATCCGCCAGGGGCTCCTGCCGAACTGCATCAGCACCGATATTCACGTCAGCAGCATCCGAGGACCGATGTACGATCTGCCGACGACCCTCTCGAAGTTCCTCAATCTTGGACTGAGCCTCTCCGAGGTGATCGAGCGCGCGACGATCAATCCGGCGCGGGCGATCAACCGCGCCGACTCGCTGGGCACCCTGGACGTCGGACGCGAAGCGGACCTGGCCGTCTTTGAGATCGTCGAGGGTGACCACGAATTCAAGGACGTCGATCTGATTTCCCGACGCGGGACTAAACGACTGTACTGTCGTCTGGCCATGCGCGCCGGGACGATCCTCGATCCCGAGGAGGAAGGATTGCCATTATGAAAGCCGCCGTTCTGTACGAGGCAGGACAGCCGATTCAGGTCGAAGACGTCTCGATTGAAAATCCGCACGCCGGCGAGGTCATGGTGCGGGTTGCCGCCGGTGGCGTCTGCCATAGCGACCTTCATGTGATGAACGGCGACCTCACCGCGCCGCTCCCAATCGTCCTGGGCCACGAAGGCGCCGGTGTGGTCGAGAAGGTCGGCGAGGGAGTTGCCGACTTCAAGCCCGGCGATCATGTCGTTCTTCTCTGGCGAGCAAGCTGCGGGCAGTGCCAGTATTGTCTCTCCGGTCGTCCGGCCCTCTGTGAGATGGGAACCGGAATCCGCTGGTCGGGCAACCTGTCGGACGGAACCAGCCGCTTTCAACGGGGCGACCGGGTCATTCACCATCACGCCGGTGTCTCGGCATTCAGCGAGTTGACCGTGCTGCCGCGCGAAGGTCTCGTCAAGATCGATCCATCGGTTCCGATCGAGAAGGCGGCGATCGTCGGCTGCGCGGTCATGACCGGCGTCGGCGCGGTGATCAACACCGCCCGGGTCGAACCGGGGGCCAGCATAGCGGTTATCGGCTGCGGAGGCGTGGGACTCAACGCGATCCAGGGAGGTAATCTCGCCGGCGCCGAAAAGATCATCGCGGTCGACGTGCTGGAAAACAAGCTGGGCTACGCTCGCCAATTCGGCGCGACCCACACGGTGAACGCGGGCGAGGTGGACGCGATCGAGTCGGTCAAGGAATTGACCGGCGGTCGCGGCGTCGACTATGCCTTCGAGGTCATCGGGAATCCTCGAACGATCGTCCAGGCGTATCAGATGATCCGTCGCGGGGGCACCCTGGTCGTCGTCGGCGTGGCGCCGATGGGCGCGCAGGTAGCGATCAATGCATCGTCGATCATGCTGGACGAGAAGACGATTCGCGGATCGCTGTACGGCTCGTGCAACGCAAAGCTCGACGCGCCGCGCCTCCTCAACCTGTACAAGGCTGGCAAGCTCAAGCTCGACGAGCTGATCAGCCGCGAATACCCGCTGGAGAAGATCAACGACGCGTTCGACGCGCTTCGCCACGGCGAGGTCGCCCGAAGCATCGTTCGATTCTCGTAGAGCACGTCAACCGGCGGCGCCGATTCGACAGCGGTGGGGGCGGTTCACCACGGAGGCGCCGAGAAGGCACAGAGCACGCGGAGTAAAGAGCAAAGCGAATATCTCCGTGTTCTCCGCGTTTCGTCCGTGTTTCGGTGGTGAACGCATTCGGCCAGCTGGCTCGGATGATCACACCGGCCAGGTCCGCTTACGATACGCCGTATCCCAGAACCACCACTCATAGCGACTGCTGATCAGGTAGTTCTGTTCGCAACGCGCGAGAGTAGCCTGGTCGGCCGTCGCGGCGAGCCGATTGTAAATGCCTTCCAGCGCCACGATCCGCGGGCGGAATCCCTCGGGGCCCGGGGCGTAGAAGTCGATCCAGTCCGCGTACATCGGATTGGGAGAGCGGGGACCTTCGACCAGCTTCTTTCCGACGAAGGCGTACACGCAGGGACACGGCAAAAGTGCGGCCAGCGCCTCGATCGTGCTACCGGCGTGCGCCGCGGAAAGCATATGCCGAGTGTACGCCCAGTTTGCCTCGTTCATCTCCCAGTCGATGCTCTCGAAGTCCAGGTCGAGCTGGGCCGCGTGCTTCTTGTGGAAGTGGTACTCCATGCTGACCAGTGGCTCGACCCAGGCAAGCATGAACTTCATCAGATCTGGCTCCGGGCAACGCCCCGCGATAAGCGCGGCGGCGCGCGTGAACTCCTGGAGGTAGAGCCAGTCTTGCTGCACGTAGAATCGAAACGTCTCAATCGGCAGCGTGCCGTCCTTGAGCTCCTTGATGTAGGGATGTACCAGGATCTTTTCCCACACCGGCATCGCTGCCTCCTGCAGACGATCGGCCGGTTTCAAAAGTATGCCCTCTGCCATCATTCCTCCAACCAACCGCTACCAGGGCAGGATCTTTACGCCGAGCAGCCAGTGGCTGAGTATCAGCGCGAGATACACCGCCACGACAAGACAAAGGATCACGATCCAACGCTGGGTGGCTCGTTCCATCCTACGCTTCTCCCTCCGTTCTCGATGGGCGCGCCGTTAGTGTCGGTAGCACAAATGCCAGCAAAATCGATCAATGCCAGAATGGGGGAACTAGCTGCCCCAGCCAGCCCAGCCGTTGCAGACCCAGGAGCGCCGCCCCGAAGACGACGACTGTCCCGGCGGCAAACGCCAGGTCAGCTAGCCCGAATCTCGAACGACGGTAGAATGTTCGGTCATGGTAGGCGCCGAACCCCCGGGCATCCATCGCCAGGGCAACCCGCTCGGCCTTCCTCACACCTCCCGCCAGCAGTGGAACCAGGTACCCGGCGAACTCTCGCACGTGGGCGATTGGCCCGCCCCCTGTTCCGACTCCGCGTACCCGATGGGCGGCGCGGATCGTCGCTAGCTCACCTTCGAACAGCGGAACGAACCGGTAGGCGGCGTGAGCGCCATAACCGAAGCGGTAACTGACGTGCAACTGCTGGATCAGGGCCTGAACGAGATCGGTCGGATCTGTCGTCAGGACAAAGAGCAGCGACGCGGCGAAGAATCCCAGGGTCCGAAAGAAGATAACCAGCCCGTATGCGATCCCCTGATCGCTCAGCACGATCGGCCCGACCGTCAGGATAGGGTGCGGGTGGCTGGACGGCCCGGCGACGTAAAATGCCATGGTCGTCCAAATCAGGCCGAACGACAAAACCGCGAACGGAAGCAGCGTCCGAAGGAGATCCAGCGGACGGACCCGTCCGAGGAGGCTGACCACCAGCAGGGTTAGCACCAGCGCGATCAGCGGCGTGATCGGATCCACGATCAGGGTAAGCACCACGATCATCAGAACCGCGTAGGCAAGCTTCGTCAATGGATTCAATCGGTGCAAGAACGAGTCGTGCTCGTGGTAGACGAATACTCTCATGGCCGAACCAGCGAGCGTCGTCCGCCGGGGACGAGGTCGAGCCGACGATCCAGGGCTTCGGCGGCTCGTGACACGGTCGCCACCGCAGGAAACGAGCGATCGGCGCTGTTCAAGCGGCGACTCAGCTCCAGAATCGGCGGAACGACGAGATGGGCCCGCTCGAGCACGGACGGGTGCCCGAAAAGTTGATCGGGCTCGCCCTCGAAGGACAGGGAGCCATCGACCAAAACCCCGACCCGACGCGCGTACTCCGCCACCAGGCGAACGTCGTGGGTGATCATCACGATCGTTCGACCAGCCTCGTTCAAACGAGCCAGCATCCCCATGAGCGCGGTCGTGTTGCGCCGATCCTGTCCAAAAGTGGGCTCGTCCAGGACGAGGATACGCGGTCCCAGGATCAGCATCGACGCGACGCTCAGCCGGCGCTTCTCGCCATGGCTTAACGTGAACGGGTTTGCCTGCGCCAGCGCCGACAGGTCGAATTCGTCCAGCAGAACGTCGACCCGCTCTTTGATCTCGACCTCGGGGCGCTCTCGAACGCGCAGACCGAAGGCGAGCTCGTCGTACACGGTTCCGGCGACGAACTGGTGCTCCGGATTCTGAAAGACGTAGCCGACCCACTCGGCCAGCTCGGACGGCGCCATCGATCGCAAGTCGCGCCCGAACAGGTGGATCGCACCCGGCGCGGGGCGGATGCTCCCGATCAGATGACTCGCGAGGGTCGACTTGCCAGCCCCGTTTGGACCGACAAGCGCGTAAAAGCTCCCCTCTGGAATCGTGAGTGAAACGTCGCGCAGCGCCACCCGGCCGGTCGGATACCGGTAGGACAAACCTGAAATCTCGATCGCCGTCGATCTCGCGGGCGAGTCCTGGGCCGACCACGGGCTCGCGTCGTACGTCGCCCACCGTTGCGCTCGTGGAGCCAGATCCGACGGCCTGTCTGGATCTGGCGGGCGCTCCTCGAAGGGCCCATTTTTGACGCTTAGCCCGTCTTGTCCCGACCGAGCCAGCAATCCAGCAAGAGAATCGGCTGCTTGATCAACCGTAAGCGGGTAGGAATCGATCTGTACCCCTCGTTTGACCAGATGATGAATCAGCTCGCCGACCTGGGGAACCCAGATTCCCGCGACGTCTAGCTCGTCGCCATGGTCTCGCAGAACTTCGACCGGAGAACCGCTGGCCCGTACCGTCCCATCGCGGCCGAGCATCAGGATGCGGTCGACAAAGCCGATCAGGTGATCCAGACGGTGCTCCACGACGACGATCGTATGGCCGCCCCGGGCTCTCAGACGAGAGATGACGGCAAACACTTCCTCGGCACCAGTGGGATCGAGATTCGACGTGGGCTCATCGAAGACTACGACCGACGGCTCTATCGCCAGCACGCAGGCAAGCGCCAGTCGCTGGCGCGCACCTCCGGATAGGCGGTCGATGCGCGTTCGCTCGTCGCCGGCCAGACCGACGGTTTCCAGCGCGCTCCGGATCCGGGCGGACATCTCGCCGCGTGGCACGCGTAGGTTCTCCAGGCCAAACGCCACCTCGTCGTCGACTCGGAGCATGCAGAACTGGGTATCGGCGTCCTGAAAGACCATTCCGACGGAACGCGCCATCTCGGAAACCGGCGTGTCGTGAACGTCGTGGCCGGCCACCCGGACTTCGCCCGACATCTCGCCGTCGATGCCATGGGGGATCAAGCCGTTCAGGCAGAGGGCGAGCGTGCTCTTGCCGCAGCCGCTCGGGCCCAAGATGAGCAGCATTTCACCCGGGCTTACCGCGAAGGACACGTCCTGAAGGGTGGCCCGTCGTCTCCCCCGGTAGCGGAACGAGAACCCCTTGACGACGATGCTCGGGGAAACCGGGCTCACTCAGATATCCTGCTTTCGGTTCGTCGCGATCGGGAAGCCGTCCAGGACACCGGTCGGCACGAGCGCGTCGCCGATCACCTTACCCAACCAACCGGCCAGCCCGCCGCTGACAACCTCGACGATCATGTAGACGACGAAGACCACCGGAGCGATCTTGAAAACCAGCGAGCCAGCGTTCAGGGTGAGGTATCCCGACGTCCACGCAATGCGCGTCCAGAAGAAGAACAGCGCGTCGAAACCTCCCGCCACCGCCATAACGCGCCAGTTGAAACGCCTGTATCCGGTAAGCAAAAAGACCGCTTCGGCACCGATGCCCTCCAGCACGCCGGCGATGATGACCGAGACCCCGAACGGGTTGAACGAGGCCTCCACGAGCGACGCGACCAATTCGCCAAACAGCGCCGAGCCCGGTCGGCGCACGATGTATGGCACCAGGAGGGCTCCGAGCAGCCACAGCCCTTCCATGATCGACTGGAAGATCGGCCCAAACACGCTCGTCCCGACGAGGTAGATCCAGTCGAAGACGATGAACGAAATTCCGGTTGCGACTGCCAACGCGGCGGTAACGACGATATCGCGCGTCGTCCAGCCTTTCGACCTGAGCGCTGACGTTTCCACTTTTTCGCTCCTTTCCTCGACGACTGAGGAAGCCAACAAAAAGGCCATTGCGCGGGCAATGGCCGGGGGAGATTCAAAACGCCCGATCAAAAGGCTCACCGCGACTCAACGCCGCGCGCCCTCATCGATCGTCGCTGTCCCGCTTCCCTACGCTCGTTCTACCGAGATCAGGTTCCAAGAGTTGGTGGGCTTGATCCCGCCTCTCAGCTACTCGCTCCCCCGCGGGCCCAGAAACTATTCAATTCCCCGGTGACTCTATCTCGAAGCGGCCTATAATGTCAACCGCTGGAACGGCGGCCGTCCGACCGGCTTCGTCGGGCCGTCTGGCAGACGCCCCAGCAAGCTCCTGATACGAATTAACACATCCGATTGGTCGTGGCTGAAACTCGCGAGAAACTCCTCGAGCGCCGACCGCATCAACCGAAGGTCTTCATGCGTTACTGTCAGCGTCACGGTATCCGAGCCGCCATCGCTTTCCACGTTGCTGGACATTGTCTCCCCCTTGGTAATGGAGAGAATACCTACGTTAACATTCTAATCTTCGACGAAACGTTCGTAAATGGATCGAACGCCTCATTGCTCGTCCCTCGAGGTTATGTTACACTCCTGCCCATCAGACTAGGGCAGCTCGTTGGATGCCCGATCGAGCGAGCAACCTGGTTCGATACGATTGGCCGGGTGAGAGCCTACCGTGACGCCAGGCAACGTACCGGGAAGTTCGATGGCATCGTGCGACGGGTGAATTTGCCACCCCTCGGCTCAGCGGCAAAGGCGGTGGTCATAGCAGTAGCGCTGACGTTGCTGCTGACCGCGTCGGCGTTTGCGAGCGAGACGGCCGATGGCGCGGCTCACGCCGTGAGTCCCACGCCGTCCCCGACGGCCGGCGTGTTGAAAGCTCAGAGTTCGAGCGCCACCGCGAGCTCAACGCTGGCTCCGACCGCCACGGCTATCCATACCGATTCTCCCACGTCGACGGCCACACCTTCTTCTACCCCAACCCCTACACCCAGTCCGACGAACACTTACTCGCCCACGTCGACGCGAACCCCAACTGCGACCGCCTCCGCCACGGTGAGTCCCACGGTAACTCCCACGCCCACCTTGACTCCATCGCCCACGGCAACTCCGTCGTCCACGCTCACCGCGGCTCCGACTGCGACGGCCACGCCAACCCAAACCCCTTCGGCCACCCAGACCGCGACCCGAACGCCAACGCCACCACCTTCCAGCACACCCGTTCCCACTCTCGCGGCGACGCCGACACCAAGCGACTCTTACACGCCGATTCCCTCTCCTTCCGCGATTCCATCTCCAACGCCGACCGTCCTCGCCGCCCCTTCGCCCACGCTCACTCGGCAGGCGTCGCCAACGGCGGTATCGCCGACTCCGTTGCCAACGCTGTTCAGTCCTTCTCCGGTGTCAATCTCGGGCGCCGGGTACGATGGCGTCCAGCCAATCGCCGGAGCAAGTGGAAGTCAAGGATTCGTTCTCGACGTGCCATACCGGAGCCAGTACGATGGTAGCCCTTACCAGAACTCTAATTGCGGTCCAGCCGCGCTCGGCATGGTTCTCGATGCCTACGGGATCCATGCGACCACCGGTCAGCTTCGCGCCG
>JAJPKB010000048.1 GCA_021323915.1 Chloroflexota bacterium
GGCGCGCTCGCGTAGACGACCGCCAGGGCGAGCAGCCCCAGGAGCACCAGCCAGTTGAACGCGACGGCGCGCCCGGTGCAACGGACGGCTCGCCGCTCGCGGGCCCAGCCGTAGCTATCGCGCAATCGAAGCGCCAGCAGCGGAGCGGCGACGATGGCGTAGTCCGCGACCTGGCGCTCCGAGATCAACGCTCCCCCGGCGAAGCCCGCGAGCAGCAACGAATCGACGACGTCGAGCCGGCTTCGCGACCGGTACAGCACCATGAAAAGGATCAGACTCGCAGCGAAGACGAGGTAGAGCGGCTGGTGGAAGTCCGGCGATTGGAACTCGGTCACCGTGGAAAAGGACGGGTTGTCGTGCTGGGCGAGGTAGTTGAATGGATAGGGCAGGAATTTCGGCCCGTCCGGATTCAGGACCGTTGCCGCGACCGTCGACAGTCCGACGATCACGAGGTGACGTCGCACCGGTTTCCGCTCGACGAGCCATTGTCCGATCTCTCCGACGACGAAGATCGCCAGGACGCCCAGACCGTACACGAACGCGCCGTGGAGGTTCACCCAGAGCGCCATGGCCACCGGGAGCCCCCAGAGGTGCCGGATTCGCCCCTCGCGGTAAAGGAAGAGCCGGGAGACGTAATACGCCAGGAAGAGCAAGGTCAGCTCGCGGGGTCGAACGCCGATCGAGGGCACCGCGAGGAACGCCGCGACCATCACGATCGCCGCCGAGACCAGCTCGTTGACGCCGAGCTGACGAAGCAGGCGATACACCAGCGCGTAGGTTAGCGCGACGATTGATGAGGAGATCAGTACCGCCAGGCGGTATCCGCCGAGCTGCATCACCCAGTAGGCGATCAGCTCCCAGAGCCATTCGTGGTCGACCCAGGCGCGCCCCAGCGCGGTGTAGGAATAGGGATCGACGTGCGGCACCATTCGATCGCGCGCGATCATCGCGCCGGTCGTCAGGTGCCACCAGAAGTCGATGTCGGTGGGGCGCGCGATATCGAAGGAGAAGATCGTCAGGAAGACCACGACCACCAGAAGGCGTCGCTGGTGCAGCCCGCGGACCAGGTCGCCCACCGCCGCGAGCGGCCCGCGCACCGGCCCGGTGGCCGCGCTAGCCGGTATAGTCTCCACGTCCGATGTAATGATGCTCACTCGTGTCCCCCATCGTCCACTTCCACCGTGGTCAAATGTACCTACACGGTCGATTCAGAACGTTGGGTATTAAAGCTCTATTGAGCCGGGCCGTCGGTCGGTACAGTTTCATTGAAGCTCCGATTCACCCAATGGAGCTCAATTACGAGCCGGCAGCACCGGCGTAGGAGTGAGACAAGTGGCTGAGATGTACGTTCGACTTTCCGGCTGGCTGGAGGAGCGCAAGGGACAGGGGCAGGGGCTGGCCGAGTACGCCCTGATCCTGGTCCTGGTCTCCATCGCCGCGTTCATCGCGCTGGGCACCCTGGGAACCAACATCAGCACCGTCCTGAGCGAGGTCGCCTCGAAGCTCGCCTGACGGAAGCTGAGGCCAGGACGGTTGGTCTCTGGATTGTCCTGGCAGACCAACCGTTACTCACGTCCATTCAACGGTCGTAGGAGCATCCAAGGTGACTGAGAGGTACGCTCGATTTACTAACTGGCTGGAGGAGCGCAAGGGGCAGGGGCTGGCCGAGTACGCCCTGATCCTGGTCCTGGTGTCCGTCGTCGCGTTCGTAGCGCTGGGCACCCTGGGAACCAACATCAGCACCGCCCTGAGCGAGGTCGCCTCGCAGCTCGTCTGAGCCCGGGCTCTCGGCGGAACGCCGATCGCCCTTCCAGCAAGGCCTTATCCGGGCCAGGCGCGCAGCCGGCGGTGCCGGACTCGCTCGCCTGGCCACCTTTCACCCGTACTCGTGCCGCCGCGGCGCGGCAGTTCTGTTCTGATTCCCGAGGATGGTAAACATGCGCAAGAGACGCGGGTTCCTCTTCATCCTAGTCGGCATCGCGCTGGCGCTGGCGTCCGGATACATGGTGCTGCTGATCGCGCGGCAGTCCGCGGCGACCGCGGCGGCCCAGGTGCAGCCGGTTCAGAAGGTCTACGTCGTCGTCGCCGCGAAGGATCTCCCGGAAAACGTTGCGATCTCGAGCGGGGACGTGACCACGAAGGAGATCCCGGCGGACTTTGCGCCGCCAGGGGCGATCGCCACCACCGACGTGGCAATTGGGAAGTACACGACCACCCGGGTGTACTCCGGCGAGATCATCGTGACGCCGCTCCTGGCCGAGAGCAAGAAGAGCAGCGCCCTTGCCTCGCTCGTTCCGGAGGGCAAGGTCGCGATGGCGGTCACCATCGACGATCCGCTGAACTCGCTGGGCGTGCTGCGCCCCGGCGATCACGTCGACATCCTGCTCAGTCTGGACATGTCGAAGTTGCCGTCTAACAACATCAGCCCGCAGCAAGCGTCGTCTCAGAACGGCAACGGCAGCAGCCAGCTCGTCTCTCAGCTGACGATGCAGGACGTCGAGATACTCTCGATCGGCGTTCCGGCGGGCGACGCGCCCACCACGGCCAGCGTCAGTAGTCAGACCCAGCCACCGCCGCAACAATCGAAGACGATCACCTTCCTCCTCGATCATCAGGACGCGGTGACGCTCAAGTACATCAAAGACTCCGGTGGCATCATCGATCTGATCCTCCGCGGACCCAACGATCAGGACCTGGCCAAGACCCAGGCGGTGGGAATGGACACTATCTACAAGGAGTTCGGATTCCGATTCGTCCAGCCAGTAACTCGTTAGTCGTCGCGCGCCAACTTTGGTGGCTAGTCTGACTGTCGTGGGGGTGAACCCGTGGATCAAGTGCCATCCGGACCAATTCGTTGCCTCGTTCTCAGCGACTCACCCGAAGGTGGTGAGACGATCGCCAGCCTTCTTCGCACGGAGGCCGGCCTCACCGCCTCCGTCTCGGCGATGGCGTTCGGCGAGGGTATCCGCAACGCGCGCCGCGGCGAGCCGGAGGTCATTATCCTGGCTGCCGACTCGCTGGTCGGAGCAGACGCGCTGATCTCGATCGAAGAGCTAGAGGCGGCGATCCCGCACGCGGCGGTGATCGTCCTGACGACGAGCACCGACGCCGGGCGACTGCGCGACTTCGTCCTCGCCGGTGCGCGCGATTGCCTAGCGCCGCCGTACACGCGCGAGACCCTCGTCAACAGCGTGCGAAAGGTCCATCAAAACGAGACGCGCCGCCGGGATCGGCTGACCGCCAGCATCACCGGCGGGCTGCGCCAGCATCGCTGCCAGGTCATCGCCGTTCACGGCGCGAAGGGAGGCGTTGGCACCACCACGGTGGCGGTGAACGTCGCGACCGCCCTTCGTCTGATCACCAAGGAACGCATCGCGATCGTGGACGCCAGCCTGCAGGCCGGCGACGTCGGCATCGCCCTCGACGTGGTCGCCAACACCAGCCTCGACGACCTCCTGCCGCACCTGAATGGTCTGGACGCCGACCTTCTGAATAAGGTGCTGGTCACCCATTCGACCGGCCTGCGGGCGCTGCTCGCCCCCCGGGACCTGGAGCGCGTCGACTCGATCGGCGCGGAAGAGGTGCGGCGCATCCTGGCGTTTCTGACCGGTCACTTCGACTACATCGTCATCGATACCGCGCCGAGTCTGGACGCGGCGGGACTGGCCGCCCTGGATCACGCCGATCAGATCGTCCTGGTGACGACGCCGGAGGTTCCGGCGCTGAAGAACGCCGGCCGCTTCCTTCAGCTTTCCCGGCGGCTGGGCTACCCGATCGAAAAGGTCGCCCTGGTCGTCAATCGAGCGCGCGGACAGCAGGCGATCCCGATCGCCGACATCGAGAAGAGCCTCGGGATCAAGCACTTCGCGACCGTCCCGAGCGCCGGGAAGACGTTCATCCGGGCCGCCAATCACGGAGAGGTCGTCGTTCTCCGCGGTGGAATGGGTGGCGCGTCGCGCAGTCTGTTCCGACTGGCGGAGCGTCTGACCGTGTCGACCGGGGAGCGCCGCCGGCCGAGCCTGATCGGAAGGTTGCCGGGGGCCGGTCTATTCCGCCGGCCGCCCGGTCCGACCACCAGCGTTCCGCCTCAGACCGCGCGGGCGAACGCCGACGCGAGCCCCGGTTGATGCACTAGGGAGGTGAGGAAATGGCATCGATCTCGGAGCGCCTGTCAGGGCGCAAAGATCCTGGTGGCGCGCAAGGCTCCGCCGCGACGACGCCGCGGGTGCCGGTGCCGGCGGCGCCCCAGAACGACACGGAGCAAAGCGCGTCGGGCGGTCAGCCGGACCTCTGGCAACTGAAGCGACGCCTCCAACGACGACTCGTCACCGAGCTGTCGCCGCGACAGGACCTGAACAGCGGCCTGCAGATGCGACGTCGCATGGAAGGCCTCTTCGAGGAGCTCCTCGAAGAGGAAGGCGTGCTCCTCACCCGGGTCGAGCGCTCGCGCCTGTTCGAGGCGATCACCGCGGACATCCTGGCCTACGGGCCGATTCAGCCGCTCCTCCACGACGATACGGTGACCGAGATCATGGTCAACGGACCCTACCAGGTCTACGTCGAGCGGAACGGACTTCTCGAAGAAACCGACATTACCTTCGAAGACGAGGACCACGTCCGAAGGATCATCGACCGAATCGTCGCCCCGCTGGGACGGCGCTGCGACGAGGCGAGCCCGATGGTCGACGCGCGTCTACCGGACGGGTCGCGGGTGAACGCGATCATTCCTCCGCTCTCGGTGAGGGGGCCGGTCCTGACCATTCGGAAGTTCTCGCGCGATCCGCTGACGATGCAGGACTTGATCGGGTTCGGCGCGGCCACCCCTCAGCTCGCCGACTTTATGTCCGCCTGCGTCAGAGGACGCCTGAGCGCGATCGTCTCCGGTGGAACCGGCTCGGGCAAGACCACCCTGCTGAACGTCCTGTCGTCGTACATCCCGGGGAATGAGCGAATTATCACCGTGGAAGACGCCGCCGAGCTGCAGCTCCACCAAAAGCACGTCATCACCCTGGAGAAGCGGCCGCCGAACATCGAGGGAAAGGGTGAGATCACGATCCGCCAGCTCGTGATCAACGCCCTCCGCATGCGACCCGACCGGATCATCGTCGGCGAGTGCCGCGGCGCCGAGGCGCTGGACATGCTCCAGGCGATGAACACCGGTCACGACGGATCGCTGACGACGATCCACTCGAACAGCC
>JAJPKB010000027.1 GCA_021323915.1 Chloroflexota bacterium
GAAAACCAGGAGGCTAGCCAGCAGGAGCGCACCGACCACCAGCGCGAGGATGATCGGCGGCCGGGAGGTCTCCAGGAGCGGCTCGTCGAAGCCTGGCGTGCCGAGATTGAGGACAAGAAAGCGCAGGTTTGCCAGGACGTCAGGCGGATAGTGGCTCGCTTTCACCAGGACACTTTCAGGCAGCGGCGAACCGTAGTACGCCGTCGCGAAGGCGAGCCACGGCACGACGAAGCCACCCGTTATCGCGAGTGAGCCAAGTGGTAGCCGCCTCTCCCGGATCAGCTGCGCGCCGAGAACGAGCGCGGCGACGATCACCCCTTCGGGCCGGCAGAGGACGACGAGCCCGCCGAGCACGGCGGCGACGCGGGGAAAGTCGACGTATAAAAGCGCAGCGAGGGCCAGCAGCGTGAAGAGCGAGCTCTCCATGCCGCTCGCCGCGAAGCCAACGCTGAGCGGACAGAAGGCGAAAAGTAAGGCGAGCCAGGTTGACCAGCCGAGTTCCCAGCCGAAGCGGCGTGCGGCCAGGAAGAGCAGATAGGCCGTCGCGGCATCGGCCAGGCTGCTCAGCACCAATGCGACGCCCGGTAGGTCGTGCAGGCCGAGCTGATAGAAGGCGGTAAGAATCAACGTCCAGAGCGGCGTCGTCGTTCCCAGGACGTACTGGCCCGGGTTGTAGACGAAGCCGAGACCGTTCGCCAGGTTCCGAACGTAGCGAAAAGTGATGTAGGCATCGTCGTAGGTGAGCGGGCCAACCGATAGGCGCACGGACAGCGCGACAAGCCCGCAGACCGCAGGGATCATCGCGCGCCGCCCTGCCCCGACCTCGACCGATCGAGGCAGCTGGACGCGCGCGGTAAGCATCGCCATTGCTCCAACCCCCAGCCTCGCGCGTCCTAGCATACCAACCAGGAGGCCAATTTCCGAGCAAAACTCCCCAAATCTTGGAGTACCTGCGAGCCCCCCCGAAGGTCCCTGGTGGGCGCACCATCCGGGTTGCCAGAGAGGTCAATTGTCCGCGACGCCGCCGTCTTCCCAGACCCACATTGTGCGGAGGTCGGCGCGGTACGGGTGCTTCGCCGCCTCGGCCTCGTTCAGCTCGAGACCAAGACCCGGCTTGCTCGGCAGGTCGACATAGCCGTTTTCGACGACGTAGCCGCCGTCGAAGAGGTCGTAGCGCCAGGGCGGGCTCGCGTGAACGTGCTCGAGGATCACCGCGTTCGGCGTGCAGGCGTTCAGGTGGATCGACGCCATCGTCGAGATCTCGCTCTGCGGGTTGTGCGGCGCGACGTCGATCGAGTGGGCCTCGGCCATCGCGGCGATCTTTTTCAATTCGAGGATGCCCCCGCAGTGGACGATGTCGGGTTGGATGTAATTGACGAGATGGCGGTCGACGATCGGCACGAAGCCGTACTTGGTGAACAGGCGCTCGCCGGTCGCCAGCGGCACCTTCACCCGCTCGGCCAGCCAGGCCAGTCCGTCAACGTCCTCCGGCTGGGTCGCTTCTTCGAGGAAATACGGACGTAGCTCGGCGACGCGCTCGGCCACCTCCAGCGCCATGACCGGAGTCAGCTGGCCGTGGGCGTCGAGCAGCACGTCGACGTCGGGTCCAACCGCCTCGCGAACGGCGCGGACCTTGGCGACGCCCTCGCGAATGCCGGGGCTGGGGCGGACGATGCCGTCGGGCGCGACGAACGGCCCCATCTTCAGCGCGGTGTACCCGGCCTCGACCAGCGCCCGGGCGCGCTCGGCGATTTCTTCCGGACTCTGCCCGCCCAGGTGCGCGTACATTCGGACCCGGTCGCGGCAGGCGCCGCCGAGAAGCTGGTAGATCGGCACGCCGAGCGACTTCCCCAGGATGTCCCAGAGGGCGATCTCGATCGCGCTGATCGCGCTGTTCAGGATCGGACCACCCCGCCAGCGGGCGTAGCGGTACATTGCCTGCCAGAGCCGCTCGATCTGGCGCGGGTCTTTTCCGATCAGGTAGCGCTCGTGCTCCATGATCGCCGCGGCCATCGTCTGGGCCTTGCTGGCGATCGTGCCCTCGCCCAGCCCGACCAGTCCCTCGTCGGTGTACACCTTGACGAAAACCCAGTTTGACGATCCGCCGTCGACGATAAACGTCCGCAGCTGCGTGATCTTCATTTTCATTTCTCCCGGGAGTAAGCGGGAGGGAGATGCAAAGCATCTCCCTCCCGCTTACTCCCGACCCATAATCTCAGGAAAGCTGGGCGAACTTCATGCAGACCGGGGCCGGCACCTCGGTGACCTGGCCGGTCGCGGTGAGCTTGCCGGATTGCTGATCGATCCGGAAGGTCACGATGGTGTCCGACTCCTGGTTCTCGGCGTAGAGGTAGGTGCCGGTCGGGTCGATCCCGAAGTTGCGCGGGATGCGCCCCCGGGTCGACTCGTTGCCGACCAGGGCGAGGCGCCCGGTCGCCTCGTCGATGGCGTAGATCACGATGCTGTCGTGGCCGCGGTTCGATCCGTAGAGGAACTTGCCCGACGGCGACACGTGGCAGTCGGCGCAGGACGAGCGACCGGTGAAGCCCGCCGGCAGCGTCGAGATCGTCTGGATCTCCTCGAGGGCGCCGCGGTTCTCATCCCAATGGAACGAGGTCATCGTCGAGCCGATCTCGTTGATCACGAAGACGAGCCGGCGATTCGGATGGTAGGCGAGGTGGCGCGGACCGGAGCCGGGCGCCACGGCGGCGAACGGCGGGTCGTTCGGGATCAGCTTGCCGGCCGCGAGGTCGATCCGATAGATCATCACCTTGTCCATGCCAAGGTCCGGCGTCAGCGCGAACCGGTTGCCGGCGTCGATGTTGATCGAGTGGGCGTGTGGTCCCTCCTGGCGCTCGGGGTTGACGCTCGAGCCGACGTGCTGGACGAAGTCGCTCGCCGGCGCCAGTCGGCCGTCGTCGAGGATCGGGAAGGCCACGACGCTGCCGCTGCCGTAGTTCGCCACCAGGAGATACTTGCCGGTGTGGTCCACCTCGAGGTGGCAGGTCAGGGAGCCGTGGGCCGGCTGTCGATTCAGGAAGGTGAGGGCGCCGGTCGCGCGATCGATCGCGTAGGCGTTGACCGCCCCCCCGTTGGGGCCGTCGACCTCCGAAAGCTCGTTGACGGCGTAGAGGTAGCGTTGCTGGGGATCCAGCGCCAGAAAGGACGGGTTGACGATTCCGGTCGTGGTGTGCGCCAGGGCGAGGGCGCCGCTGGTTGGGTCGATCCGAAAGACGTAGATTCCCTCGGCGCGACTCCGACCCCGGGTCTGGGTGTAGGTTCCGACAAAGGCGAAATTCGCCGGCTGATCCTGGCTGGGCATCGTCGCTCTCCTCCGCGCGGTGATCGATTCGGTTCGGGCGGCCGCGCCGCCCCCGCGCTATTGTATATCCGGAGGCGGCGTTCGCCTACGAGGACAGAGCCCCGGCCGGATACCCTGGCCAGGTTTTGTTCAGGATTCGCCGCGATTTCGTCAGGCCGTGACGCTACCATGGGCACAGTTAATGGATGTTGTCGATCGTGATGACGCCGCGGGCATGCCTCGCCACACCCTACCGGGCGCGGGCCGAACACGCCCTGAATTCTACGGGGTCATTCCTGAAAATTTCCTGACTCACCGTCCCGATCCGATCAGCCGCTGCAGCGCCCGACACTCCAGCCGGACTGCCGGTCGGGTGAGGACCGTCTCCAGCAGGCGATCGGTCGGCACGCGAGCCAGGGGCAGGTTGAAAGTGCCGCGAACCTCGTCGGTGAGGAGCGTCGCGTCGGCTCCGAGCGGCTCCAGGCGAAACTCCTGAGAATGGGGAAAGGCGTGCTTGCGGAGCGGCTCGCCGACCTCGGTCCAGCGGATCCGGTGCCCGTCGTCCCAGTGGGTGACCCGCACCAGCCGCGGCAGGGCCGGACCGACCGCGAAGCCGTGCTCGACGATGAGCCGGGCGCCGACCCCCCGACGTCGCTCGCCCTCGAATCGTGCCGCCCGGTGGAAGACCCCGATCGTGGTCAGCCGCTCGAGGTCGGCAATCCACTCCCAAGCGACGTCGCTTGGCACGTTCAACCGAATCGTTTCGACGACGTGAATCGTGGCGCGCGCTCCCTTCCCGCAACTCTTGGTTATCTTAATACGACTTCTACGTTCCAGGGCACGGATGGTCTTCCACCACGAGATCCGGTGTCGTGTCGGTGCGCTGGCATCGATAAGAGATCCTCGGGCGTTGACCGGACGTTTACCTCCCGCAACCGGGCCGGAAACGTTCCGGTGCGACGATGGTGCCGTCGAGGACTTCTTCTTACGGGTGACGGATGGCTGCTGTGCCAGCCGACTCCGAACGAGGAGGGCCCGATCGCGCTCGGTGGGTCGGGAGGTCGACGATGCTTCGGAAGATATTGCTCGGCTGCGGGATTCTCTCTTCGCTGCTTTACGTTGCCGACGACATCCTCGCGGGTGCCTCGTGGCGAGGCTACGACTTCACCGCTCAAGCCTTCAGCGATTACAGCGCGATCGGCGCTCCTACCAGACCACTCATCCTTCTGGTTTCTCCCATTTACAGCGCGCTGGTCATCGCCTTCGGCGCGGGCGTCTGGTGGTCGGCCGGCCGAAGGTGGTCTCGGCGCCTCATCGGAGCCCTGCTCGTGGTGTACGCGCTGGTCAGCTGGGCCTGGCCGCAATTCTTTCCGATCCACCTGAACGTGGCCGAAGCGACCTCGAGCGATACCATGCACATCGTTCTCACGGTCGTGACCGTGCTCTCCTGGGTGCTCATCCTCGGCTTCGGAGCCGCCGCTTTCGGATCGCGGTTTCGCTGGTATTCCATCGGAACCCTCCTGACCGTCCTCGTGTTCGGCGCCCTGACTGGTGTGATCGCCGGGGCGAGCCAATCCGCCATGACGGAGTCCGCACCATGGCTCGGAGTGGCCGAGCGCATCAACATCTACAGCTTCATGCTTTGGGGAATAGTGCTGGCAATCGGTCTCCTACGCGCCCGGGAAGCCGCCGCGGCGCGGCACGAGGAGGAGCCGACGCCGATCCCGCGGGCGGTGGTGCGATAGGTCGAGATCCGGCGTGCGATCGCGGTCGGGACGAGAAGGTTTCACGCATAGTTTGCGATCTGGGAGGGATAGACGTGCAAAGCACCGTGACCCGCGCGGGGGCCGTGCCGCTCGAGAACGCCAAGCGCGCGCGAATCCGCTTCGAGCACGGGGCCGGGCAGCTCGTCGCCCGGCCGGGCACCGACCCAACCCTGCTGCTGGACGGTGACTTCGGCGAGCACGCGGAGATGGAGGTCTGGCGGGAGGGCGAGGAAATCAGCGTCGTCGCGCGGCTCGTTGGCCGGGGCTGGCGTCAATTGATCGATCCGGCCAGTTGGCGGGGTCCGCACTGGCCATTCGATTGGAACGTCCGCCTCAACCCCGGCGTCCCGCTCGCGCTCGAGTTCGCGACCGGCGCGAGCAAGAACGTCCTGGACCTGTCCGGGCTGCGGGCCACCGAGGTGGTGCTCAGCACCGGGATGAGCGAGACCGAGTTAACTCTGCCCGCGGCGGCCGGCTTGACGACGGTCGAGGTCCACGCCGGACTCGCCGACGTCACCATCCGGGTCCCGTCCGGCGTCGCGGCCACGATCCACGGCAAGGTGGGCCTGGGCTCGCTGGAGGTGGATCGGACGCGCTTTCTCCCCATTGCCGACGGCTTCGAGTCGCCGGACGTCGCGACCGCGGCCAACCGCGTCGAGATTCGCGTCGACGGTGGTTTCGAGGCGGTCCGGGTGCTGTGATCCGGGCTTTCTCTTCTGCGACGACCCCCGACGGCAACCGCCTCGAGATCACCCATCACGAGATCTGGCGGCCGGAGCGGCTGATCGACGGGTGACGCTCGGACGGGCGGCGTCCGTTACAACGAAGACAGCGATTCGGTACTATGAGAGCTATCCCCGAAGAGATCGAGGCGCGCA
>JAJPKB010000017.1 GCA_021323915.1 Chloroflexota bacterium
AGAACAACCCGAAGGGCTGCGCAACCAGCGCCTCGGGATAATTCTGGAAGCGCATCGGCGTGGGAATCCAGATCGGCGGCACGTGGTACGTCTGCGCGGTATCCTTCACCGACGTGGAGAGCATCCAGAGCAGGGGCATCAGGAAGCTCAGGCTGAGCCCGATCAGCACGACGTACAGCACAACCCTCCAGACGATCTCGCTCGTCCGGAGGTGACGGGTCCGCTCGGCAACGGCGGGGCGGATCGCGCCGGAAATTTCGGCCATGATACCTCCTCGCTCAGCCGCCCGCGTAGTAGACCCATCGCGCCGACGACCGAAACGCGATGAAGGTGAAGATCACGATGATCAGGAAGAGAACCCACGAGAGCGCCGACGCGTAACCCATCTTGAAGAAGGTGAACGCGTTCTGGAAGAGGTAGTACGAGTACACGTTCGTGCTCTGCATCGGGCCGCCCTGGGTCATGATGTAGGGCAGGGTGAAGTACTGGAACCAGCCGATCAGGCCGGTGATCAACACGAACAGGACCGACGGGGTGCACATCGGGACGGTTATGCTGAGGAGCCGGTGGAAGCCGTTCGCCCCGTCCACCTTGGCCGCGTCGTACAACTCACGCGGCACGTCCTGCAAAGCCGCGAGGAAGATGACGATCGTCGTCCCCTGTCCCCAGACGTTGATCGCGATCAACGAAAGCTTGGCGAGGGCCGGCGACGAGAGCCAGGGGATCACGTGCAGGCCCCACGCCGCCAGCGTCGCGTTGATCAAGCCGTAGTTGGGGTTGTACAGCCAGAGCCAGACCATCGCCAGGGGGACGGCCGGTACGATCGCCGGTAGAAAGAAGATCGTCCGGAAGACCGGGCGTGCCACGAGCTGATTGTTCAGGAGGGCCGCCAGCAGGAAGGCGACGACCATCGCCAGCGGCAGTCCGATCACCACCATGTAGATCGTGTTGTAGGTGATGATCGGAAAAGTCGCGTCCTGGCTGAACATATTGACGTAGTTCTGAAGGCCGACGAAGCGCGCGGGCTGGATGACGTTGTACACGGTGAAGCTGTAATAGAGCGAGGCCAGGATCGGATAGGCGGTGAACGCCAGGAAGCCGATCAGCCAGGGGGCGACGAACGCCAGGCCAAGAACCTGGTTCCGGGCGCTGATGCTCAGGTGGAAACCGCGAGGCGCGACTTCTCGCGCCGTTCCGACGGACATCGGCCTTACCTCCCAGTGCGCGATCCGAACACGTTCTCGGAAATGTCCCTTCGCCACTCCGCCGCGGGTGGGGAAGGTCTCCCAAGACCCTCAACACCCGCGGCTGCCGCACGCACGTCATACCCCGTTCGGGAACCGGTTCTTCACCTCGGCGGTCACCGCCTGCTGGACCTGCTGTGCCGCCTGCTTCGGCGTGATCTTGTGGTAGTTGACCGAGTCGATCGCTTTGTAGAACTGATCGCTCGCGAAGCTCGGTACCGGCTCGAAGAACGGCCCCCACATCTGGGTCGCTTCCTTGGCGGCACTGACGAAGAAGTCGAGACCGGGGTACTGCTTGACGTCGACCTTATCCAGGTACGACTTGCTCGCGCCGAGCCAGCCGGTCGTCTGGTAGATGATGTCCATCGCCTTGGGAGTATTCAGGTACTCGATGATCTGGAAGCCCAAGTCCGGATGCGGGCTGCCCTTGGGCAAGATGCCGAAGTGGCCCCCGGTGCAGGCCAGCTTGGTGCCCTTGCTTGCAGCGGGCATCGGGACCCAGCCGTAGGTGAACTTCTTGCCGGGCGCCGACTTGACCAGCTCCCCGGGCGCCCAGTAGCCGTTGATGTTGGCGCCCTCGAAGCCCGACGGGAACATCGCCGTCGGGCTCTCGGTCCAGGTGCCGTAGCTCTTGGCAAACCCGGCCAGCTTTTCCGCCCCGACCAAATCGACGTACTTCTGGATCCAAGTGATCGCCTCGACCATCGGATCGCTGTCGATGACGTACTGGCCCTTTGATTCGTCGTAATACTTGTAGTTCAGAGCCGCGCTCCAGTAGAACGGGTCGGCGCCCCAGACCGCGCCCTCGGCGTCCAGCGGATCGAACCCCATGATCTTGATCGCACCGCTGGACTCCACCTGACTCATTTCCTTGGCCCACTGATAGAGCGTGTCCCAGTCCTGGGGAAGCGCATCGGCCTTGAGATTGTGCTGATCCAGCAGCTCCTGGTTATAGCACGCCTCCCAGCGCAGAAAGCACTCGACGGCGGGGATGCCGTAGGTGACGCCCTTGACCTTGCCGCCGTTGACGTTGGACTCGAACAGATCATCCATCTTGATGACTTTGCTCTGCTTGACGTAGTCATCCAGCGGCATGGCCGCGCCGCTCAGCCACTCGTCGAGCCAGGTGCCGCCGGTCTCCACCGAGGGTGGGTTGCCACCGGCGATGGCCGCGAGCAGCTTCTGGTTCTCGCTGGCGACCTGGAGCGGCTTCACCTGCAGGTTATCGTGGGTCTGGTTGAAGTCTTTGGCCAGCGCCGAGAGCGCCTGGAGGCCGGTCATGCCACCCCACGGCCACCACCAATCGATCGACTGGACTCCGGACTTGATCGGGACCGCGGCCAAAAAGTCCGGCGTGGGCGTCGGCCCGCTCGCCGAGCTCGCCGCCGCGCTCGCGGGAGCTGCCGTCGG
>JAJPKB010000033.1 GCA_021323915.1 Chloroflexota bacterium
CCGAGCGGATCGGTGATGCTCTTGAGCACGTCGCGGTCATTCGCGGGCACGAACGCCTCGAGCCGGCGAGGTGTCCCCGCCGAACCCGCGGCCCAGATTTCGGGCGGCCCCTGGGCTTCGAGCCACTCGAGCGCCACTCTCTCCGTGGAATCCTCGTTACCCTCGAAAAACGCGGCCGCGAGCGCGGCGAATAGCCGGGCAGGATGGGGAGGCCATTCGACCGCTCGATCGTCATCCTCGCGCCTGGCCGCGATCGATCCGGTGAGAAAGGTGACCTGCAGCGCGACCACTCCTACTCCTCCTGGCCGTCGTCGACCTTGCCTGCCGCGATTGCCTCCAGGTTCTTCTGGATCAGCGACACGAGCTCGCCCGAAGGGGTCAGGGTGACGGTGACCGGGTTCCACGGCAGGTCGAACGCGGCCAATCGCTCGGCCGCTTCTTGGTATGCCGTCAGCGCGTCGTCGGCCGAAAGGCCGATCTCTTCCGCCGGGGCGACCCGGTTCGGAATCAGCTCGCCGCGCCGCTCTTCCGGCACCAGGACGCAACGTGAGCGCAGGTCGTAGCCGTCCTCGTGATGGAGCGCCAGCGCGCAAAGCCCGAGCGCGGCGAGGTAGGTCCGCGCGGCGTCATCGTGCTCCCGGCTCGGGCGTCCCTGGGAATCTGGAAAACGCAGCTTGCGCAGCCCGGCGAGAGAGAGCACGGACGTTTGCAGACCGTAACGCATCGTGACCCCGCCGGCCGAAGGGGCGGTGATCACATTCCCATGATTTATCACCGATGGCCTGCCGCCGCGCTCGCTGCCCCGCTGCAGAACAATCGGCTCGCCCTTTCCGTTCGTCCGAGCCTTATCCTTGTCAGGCGTCCAGCCAAACGAGCCGGCGGATTCATAGATTGGTCCCGCCTGCACCTCGATTCCCAGCGGGTCGACCCGGGTCGCGGCCTTCTGCCCTTCGACCACGTCGATGCCAACGATCTCGGAGACCAGGGTGCGCGCGAACTTCGCGCCGCGCCCGCCGGACCCCAAGTTCGTCGAATCCCAGACCCCGAAGACGAGCGCGGCCGGGCAAACCTCCAGCAGGCCGGTCGCGTTGGCCGGGCTCGACCCGGTGAACTTCATCCCGATCGCGGACGCGCGGAATGGCTTGCCGTCCAGGGCGCTATCGCGCAAAATCGCGTCGGCGACGCGGTGGGGGGCCTGGAGCGCGCTGATTGTCCCGTAGCGGGCCAGGTCAGCCCGGGAAGTAAAGTCCACCCGAACGTCCGGCATGGCAAGCAGACCTCGTTCGCGGGCGCGGAGCAGCGCCTCTTCCATCCGGTTCGCTTGCGACTGCACCGAGTCGAGAAGCACGCAGCGCACGACCCCGTCGCCCAGGCGCCGGTCTTCGTACACGTAGCGTCCGCCCTCGTAGGTGGGCGGAAAGACCTTGTCGCCGGCGCCGCCGGCCGGTTGCAGCTTCGTCACGATCCGAAAGGCGGCCCCGTCTCCCCCGACCGCTCTCTGAAGTGTCTCCAGCGTAAGTCCAGCCATGTCTGCCCTCCGTCGCGTCTCGTGGCAGCGGTATGAGCGAGCGTCGACCGGCCGCCATCCTCTGTTCAGCCCGTCCGTCACCGGTCGTCGGCTCCCAGCCCCGTGCACGTTCGTATGCCGACCATTATATTCGGCGCCGCACCAGCCACGTCAAGCCCCAGCTAGGTGGGCTGGAGCAACTGGCCGGCGGCTGCCTGAACGAGGGAAGGAATCAGTCGCCGTCGTCGAGCAGGAAGGACGCCCTCAACTCGGCCACTAGGGAGGCAATTGCGGCTTCGCCGTCCGTCGGTTGGCGGCTACGCCGCGATTCGAATCTCGGCGCGATCTGCTCGCGCGCTTTCCGAATTGCGGATCGCGTTCGTTCACTTCCCCTCCCGCCTCCCTCCCACTCGCGCGTACAAGATGCTATAGTCTCTCCGGTGACAGTCAGAACCATCCAGGGGAGGAAAGTCGATGCCAAAAACGTACCGCCTGGGCGTGATCGGATTCGCCCACATGCACGTCAACGAGCTGATTCGCGTGTTCAAAGCGCTGCCGAACGTCGAGTGGGTTGCCTGCGCGGACACCGTGCCGGCGCGTCCCGAGCTGGTCGAGGCGCGCTCGACCCGCGGCTGGAACCTCCGTCAGGCGCGCGACGTCGTCGGAATTCCCAGGGCCTACGACGATTACCGCCAGATGCTGGACTCCGAGAAGCTCGACCTCGTCATCTTTTGCCCGGAGAACGCACGTCACGGCGAGGTTGGCGAAGCCATCGCCGCCCACGGCGCCCACCTGTTGACCGAGAAGCCGATGGCGGCGAGCCTGCCCGAGGCGCTGCGCATGTACCGCGCCGCCGAGGCGAACCACGTCGAGCTGTTCGTCAACTGGCCCAGCACCTGGAACCCGGCGGTGCGACGGGCGAAGGAGCTGCTGGCCGACGGCGCGATCGGCGACCTCTGGGAAGTCAAGTGGCGCGCCGGATCGCTCGGTCCCCTTTCGCACGGCTCGACCCATCCCGGGATCGACGGGACGATCCAGGAGATCACCGAGACCGAGAAGGGCGCGACCTGGTGGCACCACGCGGATACCGGCGGCGGCGCCCTGCTGGACTATTGCTGCTACGGCGCCTGCCTCTCGCGGTGGTACGTCGGCCAGCCCGCGGTGGCCGCGTTCGGCATGAAGGCGAATCTCGCCAGTCACTACGGAGACGCCGACGACAACGCGGTGATCACCGTGCGGTTTCCACGCGCCCTCGCCGTGCTCGAAGCGACCTGGAGCTGCGTGGACCATGGCGTTCCGACCGGTCCGATTCTCTACGGCACCAAAGGCACGATGGTGGTCGAGAGTCGGGACCGGCGCCCGATCGTCAAGCTGATCCAGGGCAAAGGGAGCGAGCCCCGCTACATCGAACCGGAGCCGCTGCCGGACGGCCGGAAAACCCTCGGCGAGGAGATCATGCGTCACCTGGAGTCCGGCGAGCCGGTCCACGAGACCCTCGACGCGCGGTTCAACCTCGACGCCGAGGCGATCCTCGACGCCGGGATTCGATCGGCGGCGAGCGGCAAGCTCGAGCTGGTCAACGATCCGGACTGGTGCATCGGCTGAGTCGTGTTTGCAAGGGGCATCGTCGCCACCCTGATGAATTTCGACCAGGTAGTCGGGCATCGGCGACGCGCCCCCTACCGGCGTTGAGTGGACGCGGCGTTGGAGGACAGGGAATGAAAACGGCGATGCTCTACGGCGGCCCGGACGTCCGGGTCGAGCGACTTCCCGATCCGGAGCCCGGTCCCGGCGAGGTGCTGGTCCGGGTGCGCGCGGCCGGCATTTGCGGCTCGGATCTCCACGGTTACCGCCAGCCCCGGCCCGGCGTGAAGTATCCGATTCGCGCCGGGCACGAGCTGAGCGGGGAGGTGGCGGCGGTTGGCGCGGGCGTGGCTGGGCTGTCGCCCGGCCAGCGGGTCGGCGTCGAGCCGATGCACCTGCTCGGTTGCGGCACCTGCCCGCGCTGCCTGCGCGGTGACTACCACATCTGTCCGCGCCGGGGCCAGCGCGAAGGGAAGCCGATTCACAGCTCCGGCTTCTCCGAGCTGGACCTCGTCGTCGCGCGGAACGTGTTTCCGCTTCCGGACAACGTCTCGCTCGAGGACGCGGCCATCCTCGACGTCTACGCTGTCGGGGTCCACGGGGTGAACCGACTGCCGGTCAAGCCGTTTCACTCGGTCGTGGTGATCGGGACCGGCGCGGTCGGCCTCACCCAGGGGCAGGTGGCCCGCGCGCTGGGCGCGCGCCGGGTGATCGTCGTCGGAACGCGCGACGAGCCGCTGGAGATCGCGCGCTCATGCGGCGCGGCCGACGCGGTCGTGAACGCGCGCACGCAGGATCCGGTTCGGGCAGTGCTCGATCTCACCGGCGGCGAAGGCGCCGACGTCGTCTTCGAGACGGTCGGCGGACGCGGCGACACCGTCGCCCAAGCATGCGAGATGGCGACGTTTGGCGGTCAGGTCGGCGTGGTCGGGCTGTTCGTCGAGCCGATCTCGATCGATACCCGACCGGCGATGCGGAAAGAGGTCGAGATTCGCTGGGTCAACAGCTACTCGACCTGGGACGGCGTGCGCGAGTTCCAGATCGCCCTGGATCTGATGGCCTCGGGGCGGGTCCAGGCGGGGCCGCTGATCACCCACCGCGTCTCGCTCGACCGCGTCGCCGAGGGCTTCGCCTGGGCGAACGACAAACGCTCGTCCGGGGCGATCAAGGTGCTGGTGATTCCGTAATACCAAATCCGGATGGAACCTCGCTGAATGACCTCGACTGTCTTTCCGAGCCTGAGCGAGGAATCCTCGACGCGGTGGGTCGAAGGCTCCGACCCCGTGGGCGCCCCGGCACGCGGCGGCTCGGGGTGACAATGACGTGCGATTCAAACGGACGGCGTAGTACACGGGCCGCCGGGATTCCTTCACCCCCTACCCCCTCTCCCAGTCGCGGGAGAGGGGACTTCCGGGAGAAGCTATTCTGATCCCCTTCCCCCGCGGCTGCGAGGGAAGGGGACGAGGGAGCCCGGCCCCGAAACCCGACCACTCCCCCCACGCGGAAGCCCCCGGTTCGACCGGTGTGCCGGGTATCTACGCGCCGCGAGCGGCACTGGTACCCGAACCCGATCTCTCACCCCGCCGCGGGCTTCAGCCCCAGGAGGAGAAGCTCGCAGGTGCGGTGCCAGTTCGCGCTGTTGATGTAGGGGTTCGTTTCGTCCGGCCAGTTGGTCCAGTACGTCGTGTTGACCGGGTTGCGGTGGTAGAACTGGACGAACGCGATGTCGGGAAGCGCGGGAATCCAGATCTCCATCGCCTGGTGGAACAGCTGCTCCAGCTTCGGATCGTTCTCCGCCGTCTCGCCCATCTGGTTGACGATCTTGTCGAAGTCGGCGTTCTTCCAGCGGTAGGGCTGAGACGCGGGCTGGCCGGTCGGAGCGGTATACTGGCTCTGGTAGAGCCGCATCGTGAAGTAGGGGTCGCGCACGCTGCCGCCGTGGCCGAAGACGAAGGCATCGGCCGCGCCGGTGAAGATCAGGGTGCCGAAGTTGTTCGGCATCTTGAACGACGCGTCGAATCCCCCCTTGCGGAGCTGCTCGACCACGACCGGGGTCACATCCTGCTCGACCGGGAACGTGATCACCACGATCGATAGGCGCTTGCCTCCCTTCGACCAGAACCCGCCCTGGTCCTTGGCGTAGCCCTTCGACTGCATGATCTGGGCGGTCTTGTTCAGGTCGAAGGAATCGATCGGATACTTCTGGACGATGTCGGAGAGGCCGTCCATGAACGGCTTGAGGGCGGGGAAGTCCGGGTACGGGAAGATCGCCTTCTCGCCCGCGCCGTGGTAGCCGACCTGGACGATCTGATCGCGGTTGATCGTATGGTTGATCGCCCAGCGAATGTCCGGATCGTCGAAGGGCGGCTTGGAATCGTTGAAGCCGAGACCGGTTGGCCACCAGTCGACGTAGCCGAATGGCGGCTTGTTGCCGCTCCAGGAGCTGACTTTCGGGTTCTTGGCCAGCGCCGCCTGGATGTTGCCGAGCTGCATCGAGAGGGTGCAGTCGACTTCGTTGTTGATGATCATCTCGACCTGCTTCGACTCGTCGTAGCCGGGCAGGAAGACGAGGCGCTTGGGGGCCGGCAGCGGCGCGAAGCCGATCTTCTTCGCCCACCAGTTGTCGTTGCGATCCCAGATCTTCTGCTGTGGATCCGAGTGCACCAGCTTGTACGGTCCGGTGACGACCGGCCATCCCTTGGCCAGATCGTAGTTGGTGAACTTCATCGGATCCTGGTCCTTGAAGATGTGCTCGGGCACGATCTGGATCCCGACGTCCTCGTGGAAGGTGAAGTAACTGAAGATGAAGCGCGGGTTGGGGTTGTTCAGGGTGAATTGAACGGTGTGCTCGTCTGGCGCGGTGACTTCCTTCACCCACTGCTTCATGTCGGTGCCCCAGGCCAGCGTGGGGTTGTCCTTGAGCATGTTGATCGTGAAGACGACGTCGGCCGAGGTGAACGGCTGGCCGTCGCTCCACTCGACGCCGTTCCGCAGGTTGACGACGACCTGGGTGAAGTCCTGGTTGAACGCGTACTTGGTTCCGATCCAAGGAATCTCGCCGTTGGAGCAGGTCAAGCCGGCCGGCGCGCAGACCGAGTCGGTGTGGTAAGGATTGTAGTAGAAGAGCGGCTCCATGACGATCTGGTAGCCACTGCGGGAGATGCCGGGCAGGAAGGGGTTCTGCATCTCCACGTCGCTGAACTGTTGAGGCGCTTCGCCGCCGACGCCCACCGAGATCCATGTCTGGTTGCGCGGCACCTGGGCGAGCTGGCCTGCCTGGGCGGCCGGAGTCGCGGTCGCCTGGGGTGCTGTGGTCGCGGCAGCCGCGGGCGCCGTCGTCGGCGCGGCGGTCGCGGACGCGCCGACCGGCGCGGTGGTGGCCGCTGCCGCGGGCGCCTGGGTGGCGGCCGGCGCGGCCGGCGCGGTGGTCGGACTGGCGGGCGCTGACGACGAGCAGGCCGCGAAGAGGGTGGCTGCGCCGAAAACCCCCGCCGAGGCCAGGATTCGCCGACGCGAGACGCGACGATTCCGGATCACGAATGTCCTCCCTAAGGTGTGCTACCTGGTCCAACGTACACGATCGCCCGGCGGCACACAACCCGAATTTGGGCCGGATTATACATTCGGTGTCAAGGAAGGTCGGGTCGGGGGCCTAGCGTCCCGGATGGTAGGGAACACGACGGGAGGAATATGGGAAAATCTGGAGGATCAATAGTACTTTTGCCCTATGGCCGGCGCTCCGAATCGGCGAAGCTATAAAACGCGGGGCGAATAGCCAGAAGGAACGATGAAATGCGCGATGGTGGCCTTGACTGGTTCTCGGTAGAAGTGGGCGTGGCGGTGGTTTGTCTCCTGGTCGTACTGGTAGGTCTTCCGCATCAGCAGGTGATGGAGCTGCTTTCGAACCCATCTTCGGCTCTCGGGTACGGTCAGTTCGTCATCGAAGTATTACTGGCGGCACGCGCGTCCATCATCTCCCACTGGCTGTTCGCCCTGCCTGCTGGCATCGCAATTAGCTACGTCGCGCTGTTGATCTCCGGTACGCGGCGGTCCGGCCTTTAGTCTGTTGGGGCTGGTCGCCATCTCCAGTCCGATGACGGCGTCGAAGCGACTCGGATGATCGGTCCCGGGTCCCTTCGACGCCGTATCTTTTTACCAGCCCGGCACGCGCAGGAAATCGGCGCGATCGCGGATCGCGTGCTCGATGCGATCGGCGAGGGATTGGAGGGTACCGGACGTCGCATCGCTCCAATCCGACGGCGTGAGCGCGAGAATCGCGTCCCGCAGCTCCTTGCAGGGGCTGATCAGGTTGTAGTCCTGCTGGAGGAGCTCAAGAAGAGTCGCCTTCTCGCTCCGGAAGCGCTCCCAGACCCGATCCTGGGTTGGGACCGGCATCGAGCGAATCCGCGTTCCCAGGTCCTCGAGTCGCTGACCGAGCGCCCCGATGTCCCGAAGCTGCGCCATCCGATCGGCCGGGGGAGTTGGATTCTCTCGGGTCAGCGGCGGAATGAACCGCTTCTGGAAACTGGAGCGAAGGTCACGAAGGGCGTTTTGCCCATCGGAGAGCATCTCGGCGGCCTTTTCGCGGACGAGCAGGTCGTCCGCGCGCGCCCGGTTCTTCCCCTCGTACAGGTTGTAGCCGTAGCCGGTCAGCAAGTTCGTCAGGGTGTGCTTGATCGGGTCGAGGGCCATGTCACTGCGCTCCGTCGGTACCCTTCGACGGTCCGGCCGCGGACCGGGTTGCCGACGTGGTGAGCTGCAAGTTCGGCATCGCTCCGCTAATCTGGAACGGCTCGCCGACGGCCATGTTCGGCGCCGAGATGACGCCGTGCTCGGCCATGATCATCGCGGTGTAGTATCTGACCGCGTCGAGCTCACTCAGCCCGAACGCCTTGAGCGAGATCAGCCCGATCATGCGCTGATCGCCGGGGAAGACCAGCACCTTCACCATATCCAGGGTGATGCCGTAGCTGGCGAGGAAGTCCTGGAGGTGCTGGTGGACGATCTCGGTCAGCTCGTGGATCTTCTCGTTGACCTGCTCCAGCGGCGTGACCTGCACGACCTGATTGATCGCCTGCTCGACCACCGGGCCGGCGTAGACGTTGACGTCGTCGTTGGTCAGGACGTGTCCGCGATACGGCATGTGCTGGACCAGCTTGACGGCGTCCTCCTTGGTCGCCACGTGGATGTAGTAGTCGACGTCGTACTTCATGATCGCCAGCTCGCGGGACAGCGCGGTTCCCGACGTCTTCAGCACGAGCTTGGCCCGGTTGATGTACATGGCCTCGTACTGCCAGGGGCTCTGTCCGCCGTAGAACGCCTGCTGGAACGCTCCGAACAGCACCTTCTGGGGCGTTTCCACCGGATACTGACCGGTCTCGTAGACGTTGATAATGGCGCCGCGCGACTTCAGAACGCAGAAATGGTTGCTTTCGACGGTGAGCAGAGACTGGTTCATGATGTCGTTGTTGGGGTAGTGCCAGAGCAGGATGTTGGGTCCCATCACTTCTTCGCCGTTGGCGCTCAGCGTCGAGATCACATTGCGAAAGGCCATCGAGATCCACCTCCGTGTGCGATTCTGAGACGTGGCCGCGTGTGTCCGGCGACTATACTACAGCATCAAGCGATACCACGATAGCGGCTGACGGTAGCCCGTTCGTGGGGGCAAAGTCGGCGCGCGGGGTAATGAGC
>JAJPKB010000434.1 GCA_021323915.1 Chloroflexota bacterium
AAGCAGGCGATTCGGACGCTCACCTGTCGCCAGGCACGATCTCTAGCTCGGCGGGCGAAGGGAGCTCGCTCGGCGTCGGAGGTCAGGGAGCTGTGCCGGACCGCGTCACGGTAATCGCGGCGTGCGGCTTCTAACGCATACGCGCGATTGATCCAGCCAGCGGCGTGACGCACGTCTCCCTCTGGGAGAAGGTTGGGGTGAGGGTCCGGCGATCGCGGCGGCAGGCACGTCCAGACCCCCACCCTCGCCCTCTCCCAGAGGAAGAGGGGAAAAGAACGTCAGCACCCAAGGAACCTGCCGCTCAGCCCGCGCGAGCGAAGCGCCGCGGACGACATCGAGCGCGTCCGACGGCCAGCCGCCGCCCGAGCGCGGCCTCAGCCGGTCGGCGACCGCCGCGAGGATCGACGGAAGGTGACCGGCGATCCGGAGTCGCGCCGGAAATGCCTCCCCTGCTCGCTCTCATCCCAATCGACGTGAATCAGGCAACGCGACAGTTCCGACGCTCGCCGTCGATCCGCCAGCCAGCCGACACGCGACCCGATTCCCAATACGACGTCGGCCCGCGACCAGAGCCCATCCACGGCATTTCATACGTCCCAATTGAAACCCAGACCGAGAGGGTGATCGTCGGAGATGACCCCCTTGGTTCCACTCGTGACCA
Source organism: Chloroflexota bacterium (assembly GCA_021323915.1). Classification (GTDB taxonomy): domain Bacteria; phylum Chloroflexota; class UBA6077; order FW602-bin22; family CADDYW01; genus JAJPKB01. The sequence continues at coordinate 662 of JAJPKB010000434.1, forward strand.
GCACCGGAGCCCGCAGCGTGTCCGCCAGGCGCGTCAGCGCCTCGGTCGCATGGAGCGCCCAGCCCTGGCCCCCGGCAAAGATAAGCGGTCGGCTCGCCTCGGAGAGCAGCTCGGCGGCCCGAGCCACCCGGTCGTGATGAATTGGATCGTGTTCGATCACGTAGAGAAGCCGTGAGCCGGCCCCGTCGGCTTCCCAGAGGCCGGTCATGGAATTGGTGACCCCGGCCCGAGGCACGCTGGTCGCGACCGCCACGTCTTCAGTCGCCCGCGAATAGCCGTCCGCCGCGAAGATGGCTCCCTGCTCGTTTCGACCGACGATCGGACGGACCGACGGGAAATCGTTCAGGGCGTCGTAAATCGGATAGGCGCCGTGCCCCGGCACCCCGAACAGAAAGGGAATGCCCTGACGCTCCAAGGCGCCGACGAGCGCCGAGGCTCCGGTCGACCTCGTCGTGGTTTGTTGCCGCGCCATGTCGTAGCCTCCCGGGAGAATCGGAGCACGTTCCGTCGATCAGCGCCGGCGGGCCTCCCGCGTGATACAATGACGCCCGATAATATCTGGTACTGCCGCGGGGTCCGCCAGCCGAGCCTTCGCCCCGATCTCGACCAAGCGTCGGCGGTCCTTGGCTGGCGAGCACCGTCGTCCGAGCGTAGATTACATCCTAACCACGCTACCCAGGCAGCTAGCTGGATGTTCGTAGAGCGCTGCCAGCGTGAATCAGAGCTCGATCAGGAGCCGAACCGATGGCGACTACCAGCGGCCTCTCGTTTCAGGTCATTCAGGACTGGGAGCAGCTTCCCCCCGGATACCGCCATCTCGACGTCTGTGGAGTGGCGACCGACTCCCGGGATCGTGTGTACATCATAACCCGTGACGAGGCCCGAGTTATCGTCTACGAACCGGACGGGCGCTTCCTCACCTCGTGGGGCGAGGGCATCTTCACGCCACGAACCCATGGAATCACCGTGGCCCCAGACGATTCAGTGTATTGCGTGGACGACGGCGACCACACCGTCCGGAAGTTTACCGCCGACGGCAAGCTCCTCATGACCATCGGAACCTCCGGGGTGCCGTCCGATACCGGGTACGATGGTCGGTCGCTGGATTCCATCCTGCGCGGCGGTCCTCCATTCAACCGCCCGACCAACCTGGCGATCGCGCCAGGCGGCGATCTCTACGTCACCGACGGCTACGGGAACGCCCGGGTCCATCGTTTCTCCGCGAAGGGGGAGCTGATCCAGTCCTGGGGACAGCCCGGAACCGACCCGGGGCACTTCAACCTGCCGCACGGCATCTGCGTGAGTCGTGATGGTCAGGTCTTCGTGGCCGACCGCGAGAACGATCGAATCCAGATCTTTAGCCCCGATGGAGAGTTCATCAGCCAGTGGACCGACGTGCAGCGGCCGACGGCAATCTGCATCGACCGCGACGGCCTGGTGTACGTTTCCGAGCTCTGGTGGCGACCGGGTATGCGCTCCTATACTCACGGTCCGATCGTCGACGACTTGCCCGGCCGGGTGAGCGTCTACGATGAGCGCGGGCAAGTCGTCACCCGCTGGGGCAGCGCCGACCGCTGCGCGCCTGGCAACTTCTGCGCTCCACACGACCTTTGCGTCGACTCGAAGGGCGACCTCTACGTCGCCGAGGTTACGTATACCTTCGCGGCCAAAGCGGGCCTTGTTCCGGCCGACTGCCACACCTTCCAGAAGTTCGCCCGACGGTTGTAAGCGTTAACGAAATGACCAGGATTTGGCGGTGGTCGGACTCACCGGCCATCCTCTCGGTATTGCTGCGCTCGTCGGACGTACCCCTCGGCGGACCGACGGATTCCCTCGATCTCCTCCGCCGTCAACGAGCGGATCACTCGTCCGGGCACGCCAAGGACGAGTGATCCTGGCGGTATCCGCGCCCGCTCGGTCACCAGCGCGTTTGCGCCCACGATGCTGTCACGCCCGACGACGGCGCCGCTGAGGACCGTCGCATGCATCCCGATCAGAACGTTCCTCTGGACGGTGCAGGCGTGGACAATAGCTCCGTGGCCGATCGTCACGTACTCGCCGACCTCACATGGTAATCCGGGGTCGACGTGCAGCACCGCGCTATCCTGCACGTTGCTCCATCGACCGATGATAATCGGCTCACTGTCCGCACGCAACACCGCGTTGAACCAGACGCTCGCTCCCTCGTCAACCCGAGCATCTCCGATCAGCACTGCCCCGTCAGCAATGAACGCGTCCGAGGCGACGCTGGGAGCCTTGGTCCGAAAGGGCCGTAACACCGGTTTCTTCTCCTCTTCACCGTTCGATCGAGGGCGCAACCGAAGGCTCCGCTCGCATGCGGCGGATGATTCCCCGATACACCGCGGCCGCTGCGGTCTCGACGCGACGCAGCGTCGGATCCCGGTCGAGCTCGACGCGATACAGTCCGAAATCTGAGCGGAGATCGAAAGGCATTCCCCACTCGCGGTTCGAGGTGATGCTCCAAACGTTGTAGCCGCGCACGTCCACGCCATCGTGGCGAGCGTGGGCGATTTGGGCGGCGTGATCTTCGACGTACTCGGCCATCTCGACGGCGTCCGGCGGCGGCTGCTTTCCAAACTGACGGTTGGCGCTGCGCTGGTTGACGATACCGTTCTCCATCACCAGGATCGGCAGGTCAGGAAAAAGGCTCTGCTCGTACTTGAGGCTCTCGTACAGGCGGGGCGCATAGACTGGCGCCGATTCGAACAATCGACGGCGTCCCACCTCGGCCAGTCGCTCGAACGAGCCCAAACTCCAGACGTGCGGCACCGCGAAATAAAAATCGAACGCGGCGTAGTCCAGTGCACCGGAACACTCCGGGGGGCACAGGAAGGCGGGAAGCTGACCAAGCATACCCATCTCGAACCAGTTTGCCTGGAAGAGAGCCATCTCCACCGTCAGGGCGCGGCCGATGCCGGCGTCCGACAGCGAGCGAACGTGCTGGCACAGGTCGGCGACCGCGCCGCCGAGAAAGCCGAAGTGGGACGACTCGGGCCATTCTCCGCTTCGAAACCCCGCGTAATCGCCGAGGTGAACGCGACCGTGCTCGGCGTACCACTCGAGGAATCGCTTCTCGGATTTCACGTGGCGCTCGACCAGACCGGCCGGAACCGCGTCGAGAAGCTGCTGGATCCAGATCGGCAGGCCGTTGACGTAGGTGTTCGCTGAGACTCGGTTCGTCGCACCACCGCGGCCCGACTGGAGTGCCTCTCGCGCGGCCACGTGCGCCAGGAACACGTTCGTCATCGCCGTTCGCACGTCGCTCATCATCTCGGCGAAGGACGCACCCGCCTTCGGGCCCGGCGGGAAGGGGGCGCCGAGCGCGGTGAACCCGTCGGCGATCAATCCATCCGGCTCGTTGAACGTCAACCAGTAGGGAACCTTACCGCCGAGCGCCTCGCCAACCCAGCCCACGTAGCGTCCAAACCAGTCAGGAAACTCACGGGCGAGCAGGCCACCCCGCTCCTGGACGTGGAGCGGCCAGGCCATGTGCAGCAGGGTCAGGATGGGGGTCATGCCGTTGCGACGGATGAAGTCGACCAGCGCGACGTAGTGGTCGAGCGCCCGCCAGTCCGGCTCACCCGGCCGCGGTTCCACTCGCGCCCAGGAGGTCGAGAATCGAAACGAATTGCAGCCAAGGTCCCGGGCGAGCTCGACGTCTTCCTCGTATCGATTCCAGAAGTCGGTGGCGCTGCCCCGTGGGCAGGGCACCCGTCCCAACGCCTCCCACCAGTCCCACACGTCCGGACGCTCCGGATCGAACGCTTCGCATTGATGGTCGGCGTTCGCCACGCCAAACAAAAAAGGGGACTGCTCGCTCATCGCCCACAGGATACGCGATGGCGCGTCGCATGACAATACTCTGGCGACGCCTCGCCGCCTACGGCGACACGATGACCGGGGTTCCCAGCGGCGTCCACGGGTAGAGACCGGGCATGACGCTGGCCGGCGTTTCTACGCACCCGTGGGAGCCGGTGTACACCTGCCCGGGGACTCCCGGACCGTTGGTACCCGGGCCGAATCGGTTGCGCCACGGCGCGTCGTGGATGAAGTCCGCGTCCGGCTGATCGAATAACATTGCATAGTGTGACGTAACGTCGGGATACCAGAATTTGTTGCCCTTGGGGAAGGGAGAATGGAACGTGAAGGGCGACGACTTTTCGAGAATCTCGAACTGGCCAACCGGAGTCGGAATGTCGGCGCCACCGGTCGTCACCAGGGTCGTCACGAATGGTTTGTCGCCCTCGTAGGCGGTGAGCGACTGGGTGCTGAGGGTCACCTTGATGACTTTATCGGTAATGTTGATGCCATTGTACAGCGCTTGCGCATCATTCCCGGCCTGATCGACGGCGTCGACAAGGAAGCGATAGGTGCCCGGACCGACGTACTTTCCCTGGGAATCCTTTCCATCCCACGACAGATGAATCGTCTTGTCCGCCGACTGCGCGCCCAGGTGATAGATCCGGAGCGCGCTCGCGGACGTGGCCGGTAGAATCGAAACGGTCACCGTCGCGTCCCGGGACGTATCGAACGAAATCGGGACCGTTTGGTACAGAGGATTGGTTGCCCAGCTTCGGAAGAGGACGTCGGTGATCGATAGGGGCTCTCGCATCACACGAATATTGACGGTTGCCGGCGCACTTGACTGGCCGGCCTTGTCCACCGCCCAGACATGAAGGTACCAGTCGCCATCGGAGAGGTTATCGATCGGAAGCGAGCGAGCATCGGCGGCGAGCGCGGTGCTCGACGACGGGGCCGACTGCGCGGCGGCAACCTGGTGATCGAAGAGATAACGGACCTGATCCAAGGCAAGGGGCTGATCGGTGACAACCGACCATTGCGCCGACGGCTGATCTTTCTGGCTGACCAGAACGACGCCCGCGGACGTCTGGCTGGCTCCGGTAACCATTAGCTGCTGGACCGAGGGCGCCGAACCGGCGACTCCAAACGCCACGTCGCCGCCCGCGAATCCCGACCACACGCCGAGCCGCCTGGTCTCCGCGTCCTCGAAGCGAGCTTGCCACTTGTACTCACCAGGGACGAGATTGGCGAGGGTGACCCGCGCGTCGACGGCGGCGCTTGACGGGGACAAGGGCTGCCCCTGGACCGTCGGGTTACCGGTAAACGGCTGATCGGATTTAACCACCTCGACCTGCGGAATCAACGGGGACGTCGTCGGGCCTAGCGATCGAAAGCTCAGCATCACGCCACCAACTGTCCAGCCGGCTGTCGGGATCGCCTTCCCACCAGTGGTCGATTGCCCCAGATCGGTCGTTGCCGCCACGCTCGGAACCGGCGTCGCGGTCGCCGCCACCGCGGTCGGCACCGGCACAGCCGCCTCGGGTGCGCCGGTTGCCGCCGGGACCGGTTGGACGGCGGCGCTCGGAGCAGCCGGAGTCGTCACCGGCGCGGGCTTGCCAGAGCACCCGGCCAGGAACAGGATCGACGTCACGGCGACGGAAACGACCAGGGGGAACCAGGCTGGATTACCACCATGGCGGCGCTGGACCACTGTGTCCACCTCGGAAAGCAGTCTTCGGCACGGCCGATCCCGGGACACGCCGGGGGGCGGCGCCGATTCGCGGGAGCTATTGCGTGGCGATCTCGCTGTCGTCCAATGATAAAAACGCACGAGCGACCGGTCGCGTTACATTCATTATAACCCGCGACGGGCACGGTGGAGACGCGGTCGAAGGGGAAAATTAGGGCACTTGGCCCGCGAGCCGCGGAGGCCGCCGGTTAGCCGGCGGCTTCGCGCGTGCGCTCGGGAGGCAGTCAGGGCTGTTTCTTCTGGAACGCGGCGTCAAACGCCACGCTCGAGGGGGCGAAGTCGATCTCACGGACGAAACGGACGGCTTCGGACGCGCCGTGCTCACGGTCCATCCCGCTATCTTCCCATTCGACCGAAAGTGGCCCCTGGTAACCGATTCGGTTCAGCGCGCGAACGATCGGCTCGAACTTGACGTCGCCATGTCCCGGCGATACGAAATCCCATCCCCGACGGCGATCGCCAAAGTTGATGTGCGAGGAGAGAATGCCGTTCTCGCCGTCGACCAGGACCTTCGCATCCTTGACGTGAACGTGGTAGATTCGATCGGAGAAGTGGTAGATGAACTTCGCGGGATCGATTCCTTGCCACACCAGGTGGCTAGGATCGAAGTTGAATCCGAACTCCGGCCGATTCCCTACCGCCTCGAGCGCCCGCTGCGCGGTATGGAAGTCATAGGCAATCTCCGACGGATGGACCTCCAGCGCGAACTTGACGCCGTAGCGTCCAAACTCATCGAGGATCGGATTCCAGCGCTCGGCAAACTGCCGGTATCCCGCGTCGATCATTTCCGGAATCTGGGGTGGAAACGGGAACCATAGCGCCCAGATGGCGGAGCCGGTGAATCCGGTCACGACCTTCACTCCGAGATTGTGCGCCGCCCGGGGAGCGGCGAGGCACACCTCGGTCGCCCAGCGTCGCATCGCCTCCGGGCTACCCCGGTGCTCCGGCGGGGCGAAGCTCGCGTGGCGAGCGTCGAGTGGCTCGTCGCAGATCAGCTGCCCGGCAAGATGGATGCTGAAGGCGTACAGATCCAGTCCCTGCTTGCGTAGCAACGCGCGGCATGATTCCGCGTAGCCCGGATCGCGCGCGGCGCGGAGCACATCCAGATGATCCCCCCACGACGCCAGCTCGATCCCGTCGTATCCCCAACTTCTCACTTTCGCGGCAAGCGTCTCGATCGGCAGATCGGCCCATTGTCCGGAAAACAGCGTCACCGGTCGTCCCATATTCCCCTCCGAGATGTTTGGCTGGATAGATAAGATAGTCGAGATCTAAGACGGACGCGGTCACGGTCTCAAGCGAATGGCGAGAATTCCGCGTACACCCATGGCATTATACTCTTCGACGTCGCGGGCGGAAGCAGGCTCATCCCGCGGGAATCCTGACCGTTCCGACGCCGGGCCGGTGCCGTGGCCAGGCTGGGGCTCCGCCGCGTCGATGGCTGGCATTCAATAACGCGTTGAGGCGGTGAATCGATGGCACGCGTTCCTTACGTCGGGACCGGGCAGCCCGAAGCGACTGACGACCTCGCGGAGCTTTTCCGCGAAATCGCGGATCTCCGAGGGTCGGTCCACCACCTCCATCGGGCGTTGGCGAATCAGCCGTCGGCCCTGCGGGCGTTCATGGGGATGTCTCGGTACATTCGAAACGACTGCACGCTTTCGCCGAAGCTGCGCGAGCTGGCGGTGCTCGCGACGGCTTACGCGCTCGACGTCGAGTACGAAAAGGTGCACCATCGGCCCGCTGCGCGGCGGGCCGGGGTGAGCGAGCGACAAATCGCGGCTTTTCCAAATTGGGAGGAATCCGATGCGTTCGAGCCGGCCGAGCGCGCCGTCCTTCGGTACGCGGATCAGGTCGCGCGTACCCGCGATGCCGACGACGCGACGTTCCGGGAGCTTCGTGCTCACCTTTCGACCGCCGACGTCATCAATCTGGCGCTTACAGTCGGCTGGTATCACCTGTGCGCGGCGATCCTTGGCCCGCTTCGCATCGAACCGGAGACCTGACGGCGCCGCTACGCCACCATGCGTCGCAGATTCCACGGAACCCGCAGACGGTCTCGGATGCTCTCGTAGCTCTGGTGGTTGGCGACCGCCTCGGCGATCTCGGGCGAAAAGACCTCGTCGTAGAAGTCAGGCCCCATCCGACGCACGATCTCTCGCTCGAACATCTCGGCGGTCTGGGGCACACCGTTCAGGAGTCGATATGGGGCGCCCTCTGGGGCTCGCTCACGCTCGCCTCCCAGCCGTCTGGTCAGCTCGGCCCGTTCCTCCGGTGTGCGGGCGAACTTTCGGGCGGCCACGAGCTTGGCCAGCCAGAGCGCGTTGCCCTTCGCCTGATCGGCGGGCATCCCTTTGCTCTCGTTCTTGAGTCGGTTGTACTCGGCGAACACGTCGAACCGCCGAATCGTCGCGGCCGGCGCCAGCGAGTCGCGATCGTCAGTTCTCTCAGCCACGGCTAGATCCCCCCGCCCCGCGTCGGGCACGATACGTACCGCGCCCGGGGATCAAACCAGGAGCGAGTATCCGCCATCCGCGATGATCGTCTGACCGCAGATCCAACGCGCTTCCGGGCGACAGAGCAGCGTGACCACGTTGGCGATGTCGTCCGGCCGCCCAAGGCGACCGAGGGGCGCACGCCTGCCGAACGCGAGCATGTCTGCCTTGTTAGTGAACGCGTTGAGCGCCTCGGTCTCCACCACGCCGCCGGAGACGCAGTTGACGCTGATCCCTCGCGGCGCTAGCTCGACGGCAAGGTACCGAGTGAGCGTCTCAAGAATCGACTTGGCGACACCGGCCGCCGCGTAATTGGGCATAACTCGAAACGAGCCGATACTGCTGATCGAGATGATTCGCCCCCAGCGGCCCTCCATCAGGGGCGCCGCGCGCTGCGCGCACAGAAGCAAGGCGCGTCCCATCACGTCGAGGGTTTTCTGCCAGTGCTTCACCTTGAGGTCCATGGCAGGACGAAGCATGCCGAGCGCGGCGTTACTGACCAGCACGTCCAGCGCGCCGAACCGCTCCCTCGTCTCCTGAAACAGTCGATCCAGGTCGTCGGGCTCGCTCACGTCGGCTCGAACCGAGAACGCCTTGACCCCGAAGGACTCGAGCTCCTGAACCGTCTCGTCGGCCGCCGCGCGGTGGCGAAGGTAGTTCACCACGACATCGGCTCCGCCCTTCGCGAAGAGACGCGCCGTGGCGCGCCCAATCCCACGCGATCCACCAGTGATCAAGACGATTTGGCCCGCGAACGGGCGGTCGCTACTCAATGCGCTGTTACCCACCGAATGGCTCCTCGCCTCCCGTTAAACGTCGATCAGCCATCCGGCTCGACCGACTTGAGCGTCGCGATGTAGGGCAAGTTTCGGAATTGCTCCTGGTAGTCCAGACCATAGCCGACCACGAAGCAGTCTGGAATCGTGAAACCCACGTATCGGATACCCAGATCGACGAGACGGTGGGTCGGCTTGTCGAGCAGCGTGAACACGTCGAGAGACGCCGGATGGCGCGTTCGCAGCGTGCGCAGGATGTAGTTCAGCGTGAGACCGGTATCGATCACGTCTTCCACGACCAGGACCGGACGTCCCTCGATATCCTGATCGAGGTCCTTCATCACCCGAACGGCTCCGCTCCGCCCGGCATCTGGACCGTAGCCGCTGACCGCGAGGAAGTCTACCGTCGTCGGAATCGTCAGCACACGCATGAGGTCGGCCATGACGACCAGCGACCCCTTGAGAATCCCGACGAGATGAACTCCTTGCCGAGCGTAGTCGGCCGTCACGTCGCGGCCCACATCCTCCAAGCGCTGACGGATCTGGGCCTCGTCGACCAAGATGCGGTCGATCGAGGGATCCGCGAACGTCAACGGCTCGCCCAACTGGCTTGACCGGAGGCAGGGATGCCGGGTATAATTGAAAACACGTGGGGGCGTAGCTCAGCGGGAGAGCATTGCGTTCGCATCGCAGGGGTCAGGGGTTCGAATCCCCTCGCCTCCACCACGGTCACTGGCCCTCGCTTCGCTGCCGATCCATCTCGGTCAGCTTTGCTACCCGCCGCCTGAACTCCTCTTTCGTCGAAAACCGCGCGTCGAGATAGGTTCGAACCAGCTCGATCGCCATCAGCTCCCCGACGATTTGCGCGCCAAGACACAGAACGTTGACGTCGTCGTGCTCGACGCACTGGTGAGCTGAGTACAGGTCGTGACAGACCGCGGCACGGATTCCGGGAACCTTGTTCGCCGCGATGGACGCGCCAACTCCGGTCCCGCATACCATAATCCCGCGATCCACCTCGTCACGAAGCACCGCTCCGCAGATCTCGCGCGCCACGTCTGGAAAGTCCACCGGCTCCGGCGTTCGCGGCCCGAATCGCCGAACCTCGTGTCCCCATTCCTGAAGGGCGCGAACGATAGGCTCCTGCAACGCGAAGCCGGCGTGATCGCCTCCGACTGCCAGTCGCATGGTCTACTCAGGCCTCAGTCATTCTGATCTCGTAGGGATCTTCTTCGCCGTGAAGTTTACCACAGGTGACCGCGTATCTTTTCTTCGTTTGGGACTGGCGCATCACTTGCAGTCCGGGGATAAGGCCATGAGCCAGCAGCCGAGCACAACGAACCAGGGACACGCGGGCCTTCCGGCGATTCAGTACCGAGCGCCGATTGGCGCCCAGGACATCCGCGACACTTTCGTCATCAAAGAGTTGGATCTCTTCCTGATCACGAACCTGGATGGCAACGTTCCACCCGGAAACGTCAACGGACTGGGGCTCTATTACCGAGATACGCGCTACCTCAGCACGTACGAGCTCGTCCTGGAGGGAATTACTCCGATCTACCTACTATCGTCGGGACGAGAGCGATTCACACTGCTGCAGGAGCTCACGAATCCTGACCTGATCACCATGGCGGGGGTTCACGTTCCACGCCAGGTGATTCGCATTCAGCGTCAACGCGTCATCGGGCCGCAGCTGTGGGAAGAGATCACCTTCGCGAACTTCCACGTGATTCCCCTCGAGCTTCAGATCTCGCTGTCATTCGGCGCCGACTTCGCCGACATGTTCGACATACGTGGTTTGGTGAGCCACGTTCGTGGAACACTCTGCCCGCCACGCTGGCTGTCCGATGGCACGCTGTCGTTCGAATACCAGGGCATCGACGGTGTCACCCGGACCACACGCGTGTCGTTTGATCCGGCACCGACCAGCCAGCAAGGCGAGAAGGCGGAGTATCTCCTGACATTGCCGGCCCGCGCCCAAGGCCCCACGATCAAGATCTGCGTGGCAATCTCACCTGGTCCTTCGACTGAGGATCCCGACCAAAGTGTCTCCGCCCTGGTGAAAGATCGATCGGATGAATACGCAAAGTGGCTGGGCCGTCAGGTCGGCATCACCAGCGACAATCCGGCCTGGGATGCCACCGTCAGCCGGGCGCGATTCGACCTACGGCTGCTCTCGAGTGTTCTTGGCAAGGACAACTATCCAGCGGCCGGCGTGCCGTGGTACGTGGCGCTTTTTGGGCGCGACGCCCTGATCACCGCCCTCCAGCTCAGCTGGTTTCCGTCGATGACGGCGGACGTACTGCGCGTTCTCGCCAATCGGCAGGGCAAGACAGTCGACGACTGGAAAGACGAGCAGCCCGGCAAGATACTCCACGAGCTTCGGCGCGGCGAATTCGCCCGAGCGAACGTGATTCCGTTCAGTCCCTACTATGGGACAGTCGACGCGACCATGCTTTTTGTGATTTTGCTCGAGCGGTACTACAGCGTCACCGGCGACGTTGCGCTGCTTCAGGAACTGTCGGGTCCGCTCGCGGCCTGCCTTGGTTGGATGGAGAAATACGGCGACGTGGACGGCGACGGGTTCATCGAGTACAAGACGAAGTCGCCAGCAGGCCTGCGCAATCAGGGATGGAAAGACTCCTGGGATGCGATCGTGAACGCCGACGGCTCACTCGTCGAGCCTCCAGTCGCGCTGGTCGAGGTTCAAGGATACGCCTACGCGGCACGGCGCGCGGCCGCGACGATCTACCGAGCGTTGAATCGTCCCGAAGATGCCGCCAAGTACGACTATCAGGCGGACTGGCTGCGCGATCACTTCGATTCCGCCTTCTGGATGGATGACCTCGGCTGCTATTGCCTCGCGCTCGACAAGAACAAGCACCAGGCCAGGGTAATTAGCTCCAACGCCGGGCAGACGCTCTGGACCGGCATCGCCCAGGCCGCCCACGCCGAACAGGTCGTACAGACGATGATGGCGCCAAATATGTTCAGTGGGTGGGGAATTCGGACCCTTTCCAGCGCGGAGATGCGGTACAACCCGATGGGCTATCACCTGGGCACGGTGTGGCCGCACGATAACTCGCTCATCGCTCTGGGTTTCAAGCGATACGGACACGACCGTCCGGTCCTCGCGATTCTCTCCGGGCTGTTCGACGTTGCCCGACAACTGCCCGACGGTCGACTGCCCGAGCTCTTCTGTGGCTATCCGCGTCAGGACAACGAAGACCCGGTCCGCTATCCCGTCGCTTGTAGTCCGCAGGCGTGGGCGGCCGGTGCGTTTGACTTCCTCGTCCAGATCACCCTCGGCCTTCGACCGGATGCCCCCAATGGCGTGCTCCGCGTCATCCGACCTCGGCTGCCAGAATGGCTCAAAGGCCTTCAGGTGAGCCGAATTCCCGTCGGCAAGGGCTCGGTCGACCTGGCCTGCCGAAGGGAGGGCGATCACACCTACACGGAGATCGTGAACGTCCGCGGAGACGTTCGCGTTTCCTTCGAGGAGACGTGGGATTGACCCGGCATCCCTGACCGGCCCAACCGTTAGCCGCGACGGACCTGCTGCACCGTCTCGATCACCCGGTCAAGATCCTGGGGTCCGGTGAAATAAGCCACCGACAGGCGAATCCCATCAGGGTCGCGAACGGCACGCTGAGCGATCTTCGCATCCCAGAAACGCTGATGTAGCTCCCTCCCGGTCACCCCTTCCACTCTGAAGTTGACAATCGGCGAGGAGCGCTCCCACTCCAGCGGCGTCTGGACGGTGACCCCGTCGATGGCCGAGAGTCGCCGCTTCAATTCGGTCACCATCGCCCGTTCGTGATCGGCGATCGCCTGCCAGCCGACGTTGGCCAGATAGTCCACCGCGAGAACGATACCAGCGTAAAGCGCCGGGTTGCGCATTCCGTACTCGAAACGGGTCGTCGTCGGGTGAAACTTCACCCGAACGTCTTCCGGACGGTCGAGACGATCCCAGGGGAATCCGTCGGCCAGCGAGCCTCCGCCGATGTAGCGCGGAGTCAGCTCGTCCAGACGATCGCGACGAACCGCCAGGACACCGGTTCCCTTTGGTCCACACAACCATTTGTGGACGCTTCCGGTCAGGTAGTCGCAGCCCAGCCGATGGAAATCCACCGGAAAAGAGCCGACCGACTGGGCGCCGTCGAGCAGCACCCGCACGCCACGCTCGTGGGCGAAGCGAATCATCTCGGCCGCCGGCATCCGAATTCCTGTTTCGCAAGACACGTGAGAAAAGGCGGCGAGGCGAGTTTTCGGGCTGAACTGCTCCTGAAACGATCGAAGGGTATCGGCCGGATCGTGACAGAACTTGAACCTCTTCACCCGGATTCCGGCCATGGATTGGAGCGCGAACGCGGGATAGGCGATCGCTGGATGCTCTTCGCTGCCGATGACGACCTCGTCGCTCTCCTGGAACGTAAACGCGCCGAACACGATGCTCACGCCATCGGTGCCGCTATGGGTCACGCATACTTCTTCCGGGTCCGCGTTGATCACGCTGGCCAATCGTTCGCGCGCCTTCGCCATCTCGCCGCCGATGCGGTGGCGGTCCCAGAAGCCGTAGCGCTCGAAGTGGCCAAGGATGTCGAAGTAGCTCTTGAGCACCGGTTCGGCCATGATTCCCTCGGTGCCACTGTTCAAATAGGTGACGTCGGCCAGCGAGGGCAACGCCGCCCGGAGCGCGGTGAGATCGTACGTCTCGGTCGATGCCATGCGTGATCCTCCAACTACACTTGTCACTCACGAATCTGGGTCAGGAACTGTCTGACGGCGCCGAGTAGGAGTGCGGACGCGTTGACGGTGATCATTCGGCACCCACGCTCGACGTGCCGACGCGCCTGTTCGAGATCGTTGGCTGGCAAACCGGTTGGCTTGCCGACTCGGCGGCATTCGGCGATCACCTGGTCGACAACCTTCTGAACCTCGGGATGCCATGGCTGGGCCGGATAGCCCATCGAAAAGGCGAGATCGTTAGGCCCCACGATCAATGAATCGAGACCCTCTACGTCGAGGATATCCGGAACGTTGGGAAGTCCCTGAATGTCTTCGAAGAGCCCGATCACGACCGTTTCGCGGTTTGCCCGCGCAATGTAATCGGTCGCCGATTCACGGGCGCCGTAACCGCTCGCTCGGCTGCCGGCGAAGCTGCGGTTGCCGGACGGGCCGTATTTCACCGACCGCACCGCCCGCTCGGCGTCCTCGCGTGACGAGACGTGGGGCACGATGACCCCGGAGGTGCCGATGTCGAGATATCGCAGAATGACGTGCGGCTCGTTCTTTGGGACGCGGATGATCACCGGCTTGTCGAGAAGGTCGGCCGCCCGGACCATGTCCTCGCACTGAAACTCGTTAATGGATCCATGCTCGGCGTCGAGGTAGACGTCGTCGACGTCGAGGTAGCCGAGCATCTCGACGAGCGCGGCCGAGTGAAAGGTCAAACCAACGTTGACGATAACTTGATCGGACTTCATCTTGGCGCGCAAGCGCTCGCCCCGCATCGAACGTCCTCCAGGCATTCGGCCTGCTCCAAAGTCGCTGCCTATTGTACACCGATTTCCCCAGCGCGGATTCTCCCAAGACGGGCAATTCCGCCCGCGCAATCCAGGACGTCGATGTCCGCCCCCTGGTCCCCCACACGCTCCAACTCGGTACGGTTGCGGTTGACGGCAGAAACGGCGTACAATTCGGGTAGCGGCCGCGGATTGGCGCGCACCAACCGTGAGCCCGAGCGTTTCCATCGCGTGACGTCTATCCGCTTGGATCGATACGACCGAGACGGAGTGCGGCAGGGCACGCCTTCGGCCCGTGTCGAAAGGAAAGTGCCGTGCCACACGTCTCCTCGATTGTCGACGTTCCGGGAATCTCGGTCGGCCACGCGACCCACCTCGACTCGCTGACCGGGTGCTCGGTGGTTCTCTGCCCCGACGGAGCGGTTGCCGCCGTGGACGTTCGCGGCGGTGCGCCAGGTACCCGAGAGACCGATCTCCTTGGTCCCTCACGCCTCGTCCAACAGGTACACGCCATCCTGCTCACCGGTGGAAGCGCCTTCGGGCTGGCCGCGGCGGACGGCGTCGTGCGATTTCTCGCGGAGCGGGGCGTTGGCGTCGCGGTGGGCGCGGCGCGGGTTCCGATCGTCCCGGCCGCGGTGCTTTTCGACCTCAACGTCGGCGACCCGCGCGCGTTTCCGGACAGCCGGGACGGGTGGCACGCGGCCGCGAACGCGCGGTCCGACTCGATCGAGGAAGGCTGCGTAGGCGCTGGGACCGGGGCGACGGTGGGTAAGATCCTCGGCGGAAGCCAGGCCA
>JAJPKB010000220.1 GCA_021323915.1 Chloroflexota bacterium
CTCGACCTCTTCCGGATTGCCGTTCCTCGGGCGGTCGAAGCAGAGATCCTATCGGTTCAAGCATCAGCTCCGCGCCGCGAGTACCCCTATGCGACACTCTTTCGGCATCTGCGCGCGAAGATGATGGATCCACCGGCGGACGGACCAGTTGGTCTCCCGTTCTTCGGACCCGGAGAGGCTGAGGCGATCGCGTTGGCCAGGCACCTGGGAGCGATCGCCCTCGTCAACGAACGTCGCGCGGCGGAGTACGCGCTAAATCTCGGCGTGGACGTCGTCACCGTACCGGCTCTGGTCGTTTCGCTTCGCGCGTTGGATGTCATTAGCGACCGTGCCGCTCGCAAAAAGCTTGCGTTGATCGCTCCGATTACCGCGCGTCGGATTATCGATGAAGCCCTGGTCGCTCTCGATTCGATGGGCGAATAGAGCGGTAAGGGCTGATCGGCAAGCTTGAGTATTCGCGCTCCACGGTGCACAATGGACCGGGTGATGTCCCAACGGAGGAGATAAGCTCGTGGCAGTGGATACCGTGATTGGCACTCCGACCCGACGGGTGGACGCGATGGAGAAGCTGACCGGCCAGTGCAAGTACGCCGGCGATCTACAGCTTCCGGGCATGCTGCACGCTCGCCTCGTCGTCAGCCCGTACGCACACGCGCGCATCCTGGGGATCGACAAGTCGGCGGCGGAACGGCTTCCCGGCGTGACCGTCCTCACCGCGGCCGATCTTCCGATTGCCGAGCGCGAAGGGTCGCGCAAGGGCGAGCCGCTGGCCGCCAGCGAGGCGTTGTTCCACGGGCACCCGGTCGCGATCGTTCTCGCCGAGTCGGAAGCGGTGGCCGAGGACGCGGCCGCCCTCGTCGACGTCTCTTACGAGCCGCTGCCGGCGGTGATGGAGCTCGACGCGGCGCTCGCCGAGAACGCGCCCCTGGTGCGCAGCCAGCCGCTGGCGGGATCGGAAGACACGAACGCGCATGCCAGCGTCGGCGGGGCCCAGGAAGAACCGGCCGAGCCGCTCTCGGCCAACGCGTCCAAACAGTCGCACCTGCACCGGGGAGACGTCGCCGAGGGATTCCGCCAGGCGGAGGCGGTGGTCGAGGAGACCTTCCGAACCCAGTGGGCCCACCAGTCGTCGATGGAGCCGCAGACCGCCGTCGCCTGGCTCGACCCGACCGGCGTCCTGACGATCTGGAGCTCGACCCAATCGGTGTTCTTCCCGCGCCAGGAGATCGCCAAGCTGCTCGGCCTGCCGGCCCGGCGAGTCAAGATCGTCGGGATGCCGGTCGGCGGCGGTTTCGGCGCCAAGCTGATGCTGATCGAGCCGCTGATCGCCTCGGCGGCGATGGCGGTCAAGCGGCCGATTCGCCTGGCGTTCACCCGGAGCGAAGAGCTGCTGGCGACCAACCCGGCGCCCCGGGCGGAGATTCAGATCAAGATCGGCGCGCGGAAGGATGGCACGCTGACGGCGCTCCAGGCGCGAATCGTCTACGACACCGGCGCGTTTCCCGGCTCGCCGCTCGACATCTGCGGCACGCTGCTCGGCAGCACCTACCGGTGCCCGAATCTCGACGTGCGCGGCGTCGAGGTGATGACCCATCGGGTGAGTCCGGCCGCCTACCGCGCGCCGGGCGCTCCCCAGGCCTACTTCGCGCTCGAATCGGCGATCGACGAGCTGGCGCGGCGCCTCGGCCTGGATCCGCTGGAGCTTCGCTTGAAGAACGCGGTGGTCGAGGGCGACCCGATGCTCAACGGCCGACCCTGGCCGCGAATCGGTCTGGTCGAGTGCCTGGAGAAGGCGCGGTCGCACCCGCTCTGGCAGCGCCGATCTTCGCTCGGGCCGAACGAAGGGATCGGCATCGCGGTCGGCGGCTGGCCAGGCGGGCTGATGCCGTCGAACGCCGGCTGCCGGATGGAATCGGACGGCACTTTCACCGTGCTCACCGGCTCGGTCGACCTGACCGGCACGAACACCAGCTTTGCCCTGATCGCCGCCCAGGTTCTCGGCGTGCCGATCGAGAAGGTCCAGGTGGTGAACGGCGACACCGACACCGCGCCGTTCGGGCCGGTGGCCGGCGGCAGCATGACCACCTACATGGTGGGCGCCGCCGTCCAGCGGGCGGCGGAGCGCGCGCGCGAGCAGGTGCTGGCGATCGCCGCCGATCAGCTCGAGGCGGCACCGGACGACCTCGAGATCGTCGACGGTCTGGTTCGGGTGAAGGGCGTGCCGGATCGCTCGATCTCGCTCGAGAAGATCGCCGGGCTCAGCATGAGCTTCGGCGGCCGATACGAGCCGGTCCACGGCCAGGGCGCGCGTGGGCAGGCTCCGAACGCGCCGGGCTTCACCGTCCACATCGCCCACGTCCGGATCGATCCTTCGACCGGCGACGTCACCCTGCGCGACTACGCGGCGATCCAGGACGTCGGCAAGGCGATCAATCCGGCGGCGGTGCACGGCCAGATGATGGGCGGCATCGTCCAGGGGGTTGGCTGGGCGCTCCGCGAGGCGATGGTCTACGGCGAGGACGGCCAGCTTCTGACCGGCACGCTGATGGACTACGCCCTTCCCACCGCCCTCGACGTGCCCTCGCTGCAGACCGACTTCGTCGAGGTGCCGGCGCCGGAAGGGCCGTTCGGGGCGAAGGGCGTCGGCGAGCCGCCGGCGATTCCCGGTCCCGCCGCGATCGGGAACGCGATCCGCGATGCGATCTGCGCCCGGCTGACCGACCTTCCGATGACCTCCGAGCGCGTCCTCGCGGCGCGCAAGCGGTAGAGCAAGCGCGGGATTCGGGGAGCAGGCGCTCGGCAGACCGGTAGCGCGGGCGTTTTTGCCCCTGGGGAGTGGCCACCCTTTCGCGGGGCGCCGGGAATTTCCCTCATCCCCAAACCTGGCCACTCCCCAGGGCCAAGCTCCCCCGCGCTTCGAGACGTCCGGTCGTTAGATCGGTCAGCCGCGGCCGGATCTGCTGTAGATTGCTCGTCAGGCGGGACGCGACACCGTGCGCCTCGCCCGACCGTGGAGAGCCGGATCGTCGGCCTCCGGTGCGATGCCGCTTCGCTTAACCTGACGGAGTCGGCTCCGGCGCTGGCTCGATCGGTCGGAGGCCGGCCTCGATGCGTACCCGTTCGGGCTCGAGGAACGGCGGCAGCGACAGGCGCTCGCCCAGGTGCGCGGCATCCTCGTCGGTCGCGAAACCCGGGCCGTCGGTCGCGACCTCGAACAGGACGCCGCCCGGTTCCCGAAAGTAGATCGACTCGAAGTAAAAGCGGTCGATGATCTCGGTGACTCGCAGGCCGGCCCCGCCGATTCGCCGCCGCCAGGCGCGGTGATCCTCCTTCGTGGCTGCCCGAAACGCGACGTGGTGAACGCCGCCGATTCCCACCCGGCCACGCTCAAGGTCGGGACGCTCCTCCAGGTGCACCTCGGCGCCCAGGCCGCCCGGTCCCACCTCGAACGCCCGAACTGAGCGAAGGGTTTCTTGCCGGTCGGCGATCGAGTACCCGCCGATCTCCCGAAAGCCGAGCGTCTCGGTCAGCGTGCGAACGGTCGGGTCGCCTCGGCGCACGACCAGCCGAACGGCGTGCAATCCGCGAATCTGGTGCTCGGCCGGGACCGGACTGCCGCCCCAGGGCGCGGCGCCGGAATCCACGGTCTCGGCGTCGCGCGGCGCGACCAGCTCGAGGTGCTGCCCCTCGGGGTCGTCGAATGGCAGAGTGGCCCGCCCGGCGTGGTCTTCGAGGTTGCCGTGGGCCACCCCGAGCGCGTCGAAGCGCCGGGCCCACCAGTCGAGGGATGAGCGGGTCGGCGCCCGCAAGGCAACCGCGGCGATCGTTCCGGTCCCCGCCAGGTTTGGTCCGACGTTCGGCCAGTCGAAGAAGGTGACCTCGGTGCCGGGGTGCCCCAGCTGATCGCCGTAGAACAGATGGTAGGCCGAGACGTCGTCCTGGTTGACCGTCTTCTTGACGAGTCGCAGACCGAGCGTCCGCGTATAGAACGTGAGGTTCCGGGCGGCGTCGCCGGTGACCGCCGTCACGTGGTGAAGACCGCCGAGCTGCAGATCCATTGGTTGCTCCTAGCGCCACGACGCCGACGCGGCCCGGCCGGTGGGCGTCCACGCCCGGAACGGTCGGCCGGGGACATTCGATCGGGATCGGACTTCCAGACTAATAAGAGTATACGATCATCCCGGTCAGACTGGCCACGACGACCAGACCGGCGGCGATCAGGACGACACCGATCAAGACGAACATCCCTCCGACCAGCACGAGAACGAACCGGGTCGGATCGAGCGGAACGCCGCGGGCGACCAGCTGCAGCATCGCGTAGAACACCGCCAGCAGGACGGTGATCGAAAGGCGGATGGTGGCGTACGCGCCGGCGAAGCGCGGGTAGTTCGCGCGGCGCGGATCGACGAGTGGAAGGAAGAGCAAAAGGAGATAGATTCCCCGGGCCATCGCCGGACGCACTCTACACCAGGTCGTCGAGGCCGGCCCGGCGGGCGCGTGTCGCGACGAGGCTAACCAGGATACAGATGACGCCGCCGATGAAGAGCGCGGTCGACACTCCGAACTGCTGCCCGACGACGCCGGCCTGCAGCGCGCCCAGCGGCTGAAGGCCAAGGGTCGTGAGCGTCAGGAGACTCATCACCCGCCCGCGCATCTCGTCGTCGACCAGGCTCTGGAGAAACGTCTGATTCAATGAGTTGTACGCCATGCTCGCCGTCCCGACGAGGAAGACCAGGCCCATCGAGACGGGCATCCAGTGGCTCTGGCTGAACAGGACGAGCGCCAGGCCGAACAGGGTTAGCATATAAAGCTGAATCCGGCCGCGACGCTTGCTCCTCGAGAGCGACGCCACGACCAGCGCGCCGACGAGCGCGCCGGCTCCGGCCGAGCTTTCGAGAAGGCCCAGACCGGTCGCGCCGGTGTGCAGGACGTTGGAGACGACCGACGGAAGCATCGGCTGGTAAGGCTGACCGAAGAGGCCGGGGATAGCCGCGACCATGAGTAGCGCGAAGATCGTCGGCTGCTTCCAGACGTAGCGCAGGCCCTCGCCGACGTTTCGGAGCACCGACTGCGGACGGCGGGGCGGGAGCGGCGGCACGACGACCAGGAACAAGGCGGCGATCACGGCAAGAAAGCTCGCGCCGTTGACGAAGAAGCACCAGGCAGGGCCGACGGTCGCCAGGGTCACGCCGGCGAGGGTGGGGCCGAGGATACGACTGCTCTGGAACTGGGCCGAGTTCAGGGCGATCGCGTTCTGAAGATCGGACCGGGGCACCAGGTCGGCGATCAGCGACTGGCGAACCGGCGCGTTGAACGCGTTGACCACCCCGCTGAGAAAAGCGATTCCCATGATGTGCCAGACCGTGACGACGTGGGCGAACGTCAGAGCGGACAAAAGGAAGGCGAGGAGCATCATTCCGGTCTGGGTGTAGATCATCAAACGACGGCGCTCGACCCGATCGGCCAGCACGCCGCCGAACAGCGAGAGGAAGAGGATCGGGATCGACCCGGCGAAGCTCACCACTCCGAGCAGCAGCGTCGAGCCGGTCAGCTCGTAGACCAGCCACCCCTGGGCAACGGATTGCATCCAGGTGCCGACGTTCGAAAGGAACGCGCCGCCCCAGTAAAGGCGGTAGTTCGGGTTGCGCTGCAGCGAGCCGAAGGTCTCGAATCGGGCGCCGCGGGGCGGCGCGCCCGCCGAAAGAGTTGATCGCGGGGTGCTCATGTCTGGTCGATCCTTCTCCAGCGCGGGCGACGGCGGCTCCGCCATCACGCTCCGTCGCTCGTGACGTGCTTCGTCTCGTCGATTGCCTTTCGGAACGCGTCGCTCAGCAGGGTCAAGCCGGTAGCGATCTCGTGAAGCTGTTCGGCGGTGAGGGCCTCGAGCATGTGGCCGAGCTTCGCCCGAGTGGCCATCCGGGCCTGCTGGTACAGATCGAGTCCCGCGGCGGTGGGCGTCAGGGTGATCCGCCGTCGCTCCCGTGGGTCGGCTGCCCGCTCGACGAGTCCGTGGCGAACCAACCGGTCGGCGATGGTCGACGCGGTGGCGAGGGTGACGCCCAGGTGGTCGGCGACCGACGACAACGACGCGCCAGGATGGTGACTCAGGAACGCGAGCGCCCGGAACTGGGGCATCGAGAACCCCGGCGCGCCGTGTCGGCGCATCTCCGCCCGGACGAAGCGCATGATCGGCGGAATGTTCTCCATCACTAGCCCGGCGCACTGCTCAGCGGTGATTGTTGAGGTTGCCATGAAGCTTCACCATTCTCGTGATATTCTCGTCTGCGGACGTTGTCGTGAGCTCCCGGGCGGACATATACTTAGCAAATCAAATTGTTCGACAGAAGTATAATAGCCCGTCTGGGAAAGCTAGTCAATAGGATAGCGCCTGCCCGTTGCCCGATCTACCCATCTGGCGCCTTGTAGCGCGGGGGCTTGTCCCTCGCTCGTCTCCTGGCCCAGAGCGGGACGAGCCCCCGCGCTACCGTTAGCTCGGGCACCTGCTCTTGGAATGCTGGAACTGTTTTAGCAAGTCTGTCGACCGTGGTTAGGTCGTGCGATAGGTATCGGCTTGAAAGCGGCCCTCGCGCTCCTCTTGATCGCGTTATCGCTGGCCGGTTGCGCCGGACACCGTTCGCCCGACGAGTCCGCCTTCCTCGCGCCGGGGTCGTTCGATTGGCGGCATCCGGTGCCGGTGGCCACGCCGTCTCCTACTCGGTCGGTGTCGCCGTCGACGCGCTCGGACCGCCCGCCGCTCCCGGTTCCAGCCGACCCGACCCCGGTCCTGCGCGGCTCACCCTCCGCGACGCCGACCCCTGGCCAGGCGGTCGTCTTTCTCGACCCGGGCCACGGCGGCGTCGACACCGGTACGATTGGCACCACGAGCGATGGAACGACGGTCGACGAGAAGACGGTCGCGCTCGCCATCGCCCTGCGAACCGCCGCGATCCTGCGCGGCGATGGCTTCAGCGTGGTTCTGTCGCGGGTCGACGATAGCCTGCCCGGGGCGCGTCCGTCCGATTACACCAGCGATGGCACCGCCCTGACGCCCGACGGCGTGCTCGCCGACCTTCAGCGACGGATCGATCGGGCAAACGCCAGCGGCGCGCGCGTGCTGCTGAGCATTCATTTGAACTCGTTCGACGATCCGTCGGTGGCCGGCGCCGAGACTTTCTACGATTCCGCGCGTCCGTTCAGCAGCCAGAGCCTTCGGCTCGCGACAGTCGTGCAAGAAGCGCTGATCGGCGACCTTCGGGCGGCAGGGTACGATACGCCGGATCGCGGCGTGACCGACGATCAGGACCTCGCCGTCGAGAGCCTGGGCTCGCTGGCCGGCGACTACCACCATCTAGTGATTCTGGGGCCGGGCGTTCCCGGTCGCCTCCGTCCGAGCCAGATGCCCGGCGCGCTGAGCGAGCCGCTCTTTCTCTCGAATCCGGCGGAGGCTTCGGCCGCGATCCAGCCGTTGATGCAGGATCTCATCGCGCGGGCGTACGCGCGGGCCATCGAAGAGTACTTGCGCGGCGGCGGTTGAGTGACGACGGATCCGCCCGCCACCGTTTCCCGCCCGCGCGGATCTTTCGCTGTCGAGGCGATATTGGGTTGATTCGAAGGCTCGCTCAACACAATCTTAACGTATACTCGACCGTGCTTTGACTTTTGGTCGATATACTCCTGGCCCGTTTGGCGCTATCGTGTACCGGATAGTCCGACGCCAGCTCACGGGGGGAGAAGCCGATCGTGTCCGCGACCGCGTCGTTGATCCCACCGTACGGCGGGAGCCTGGTCGACCTGATCGCCTCGCCGGACGAAGCGTCCGACCTGAAGGCGCACGCCAGCCGTCTGCCGTCGATCCAACTGTCGGAACGAGCGGCTTGCGATCTCGAGCTCCTGGCGACCGGGGGATTCTCACCGCTGGATCGCTTCATGACGCAGCGAGACTACCAGCGCGTGCTGGACGAGCTTCGCCTCGCGAGCGGGCACGTCTTCCCGATTCCGATTATCCTGACCGTCGACGCGACGGAGGCGATCCACCTCGATCAGGACGTCGCGCTGAGAAGCGCGAAAAACGATCTCCTCGCGGTCATGACGATCGACGAGATCTTCGCCTGGGACCGTGCCGCGCTGTCGGAGACGGTGTTCCGAACCCAGGACCCGCGCCATCCGCTGGTGGCCGAGCTGTACCGGTGGGGCAGGCTCTGTGTATCGGGTAAGCCGCGGGTGCTGCAGCTTCCGCGTCACTACGACTTTCAGGATCTGCGCTTGACGCCGTCGCAGGTCCGAGCGCGATTGGCGGAGACGGGCTACCCGAACGTCGTCGCCTTCCAGACCCGCAATCCACTTCACCGCGTCCACGAGGAGCTGACGAAGCGGGCGGTGCAGGAGGTCGACGGCGTCCTGCTGCTTCACCCGTCGGTGGGCATGACCAAGCCAGGCGACGTCGATCATTACACCCGCGTCCGTACCTATCAGGCGCTGGTGAGGAACTATTACGCGCCCGGGCGGGTGGTCCTGGCTTTGCTGCCCCTGGCAATGCGCATGGCCGGGCCGCGCGAGGCGCTCTGGCACGCGGTTATCCGGCGTAATCACGGCGCCAACCACTTCATCGTGGGACGCGATCACGCCAGCCCGGGAAAGGATTCGACCGGCCGCCCTTTCTACGGTCAATACGACGCTCAAGAGCTGGTACGCGCCTACCAGGACGAGCTTGGGGTGAGGGTCCTTCCCTTTCCCGAGCTGCTCTACCTTCCGGAGGAAGAGCGCTTTGAAGAGGTCACGAAAATACCGGCCGGCGCCCGCACCGCGACGATCTCGGGCTCCCAGGTGCGCGAGCAGTTTCTGAGCGTCGGCCGCCCGCTGCCCGGTTGGTTCACCCGTCCCGAGGTGGCGGCCATTCTGGCCGAAAGCTATCCGCCGCGGCATCGCCAGGGAGTGTGCATCTGGTTCACCGGCCTGAGCGGAGCGGGAAAGTCCACCACTGCCGAGGTGCTGACCGTTCTGCTGCTGGAGAGCGGCCGCCAGGTGACGGTGCTGGATGGCGACGTGGTGCGAACGCACCTGTCCAAGGGCCTCGGGTTCAGCAAAGAGGATCGCGATACCAACGTCCGTCGGATCGGGTACGTGGCCGCGGAGGTCGCGCGCCACGGCGGCGCCGTGGTTTGCGCCGCGGTGAGTCCGTACCGGGCGACCCGCAACGACGTGCGGGACCTGGTGGGCAGCGATCACTTTGTCGAGGTGTTCGTGGATACGCCCCTCGAGGTATGCGAAGAGCGCGACATCAAGGGGATGTACGCGAAGGCGCGGCGAGGGGAGATCACCGGCTTCACCGGCATCGACGATCCCTACGAGCCGCCGGAGTCCCCGGAGCTGACGCTGGATACCGTCAAGCACACGGCCGAGCAGAACGCTCGCGCGATTCTCGCCTATTTGGCCCGGCGCGGCTTCATCCTCGGCGAGGGCCCCGCGCCGGCGAGTCAACCGTAAGACCGGGACGACGGTCCAAGGAGAACGAGCTGATGCCGCGGATGTCGACCGAGCCGCCAGCCTCCGGTCCAGCCGGGCGGCGGCACGCCCTCCTCTTGATCATACCCGCGTTCAACGAGCACCTGTGCATTGGCGACGTCGTCCGTCGCGCTCGGCGCGCCCTGCCCGAAGCGGACATTCTGGTCGTCGACGACGGATCGCTGGACGCGACCGCGCGGGAAGCCCGGCGGGCCGGCGCTTTCGTTGTCAGCCACCCGTTCAACCTGGGGATCGGCGGCGCGGTTCAAACCGGGCTCAAGTTCGCCCGCCGCGCCGGCTACGAATACGCGCTCCGAATCGACGCCGACGGGCAACACGATCCCCATGCGCTACAGCGCCTGCTGGCGACGGTGCGTTCGGGCCAGGCTGACGTGGCGGTAGGGTCACGTTTTCTTGGGGGAGACGTCGACATGAAGATTCCCCCTCTCCGTCGCCTCGGGATCGGACTGTTCGCCCGCGAAGTGTCGTGGCTCACCGGAACCCGGGCGACCGACACGACGTCCGGCATGGTGGTCATGAACCGCCGAGCGGCCGAGGTGCTGGCCACCTACATGCCGCAGGACTATCCCGAGGTCGAGAGCCGGATCATTCTTCACGGCGCGGGCCTGGCGACCCGCGAAGTGCCGGTGCGGATGGGGGAACGGCTGGCCGGTGTCTCGTCGATCGGTAGCTGGCGTTCGATCTACTATGCGTTGAAAGTGTCGATCGCCGTTCTGCTCACGTCGTGGAAACAGATTCCGAGGGCGGCCGCGTCGGCGCTGGAGGTAGCGGATGTTCAACCCGCAGTCGATCGTGACTGCGATCATCAGTCTGGTGCTGCTGACGGTCACGGTCCAGCTCGTTCGCAGACGCCGGTTGCGTGAGGAGTACGCGCTTCCCTGGCTGGGAGCCAACGCGGTCATCCTGGTTCTGAGCGTCTTTCCGTTGGCGGTTCGGGCGCTGGGCGTGGCGTTCGACGTCGGCGACGCGCCGCCGCTGGTCCTCGTGCTAGGCATGCTGTTCGCGCTGGCAATCCTGCTGTCGCACAGCGTGATCGTCACCACGCTGGCCGACCACCGTCGGGACCTGGCGCAGAGCGTCTCGATTCTCGAATGGCAGGTCCGGCAGCTGGAAACGAAAGTAACGTCCGTCATGGACGGACGTGAGGTCAGCGCGCCGGGAACGCACGCGAACGGAACCGGCGATCCCTGATCGGCTCCTCCTTCGAGGAACGACTCCCCGGGTCCGGTATGCCCCTTGCCGATGAAGGGGGATGATCACGACACGTGACAACCGGATCTGGCTCGTGGTGGCTGGCCTGGCGCTGGTCGGGGGCCTGGCCTTCATGGTCGGGCGAACGCTCGCCCGTTCGCCGGCCGGCCGCGGCGGAGCGCCGCCGCCGAGTCGGCAGGAGACGCTCAGCGTCTCGCCTTCGCTCGCCCCGCAGGATGGGCGGGTGAGCTTTCAGGCGCGTGGCTTCGAGCCGGGCGAGACGGTGATCTTCCGAGTGGGACCGGGGTCGAGCGGCTCCGCCAATCTCGAGCTGGCACGGGCCCGCGCCGACGCCGCGGGAACGGCCAACGCCGGTCCGATCACCTTGCCCGACGACCTCTATTCGGGAACCCATCCGCTGGTCGCGGTCGGCCAGCCCGGTGGCCAGCGGGCGACGGCGACCCTCCGCGTCCACGCCAAGGCGCCCTGGATCAACGTCAGCACGAACGGGATCAAGCCACTGGCGACCTTCGGGCTCATCGTCGGAGGATTTCAGCCGGGCGAGGCGATTCAGGTGTCGTTCGAGCCGGCGCCGCGCGGTCCGAATGGGGAATCGCAAGACCCGACGAAGCTGTCGAAGCCGACGGCGTTCGCCACCTTGCGGGCCGACGACGTCGGCAACACGTCCTGGGCGCAGAAGCAGTTCCCGCTCCTCCGACCGGGCGCTTACACCCTGGTGGCGCGGGGCGCGACGAGCGGCAAGAAGCTGACCGAGAACGTCGTCGTGGAAGCGTTCAACCCGGTCGTTCAGCTCAGCCCCTGGGCCGGTCCGCCGGGCACCACGATTCAGTTGAACGTGCGCGGGTTCGCGCCGGGTGAGCCGGTTCAGATCTTCCTCGGCCAGAGCCGCGCGCCGGCCCTGACCACGGTCGCCGATCAATACGGAAACTTCTGGGGAGTCGGTCCGCTCCGCGTTCCCTACGACGCCTCCGACGGCTCGCTGCAGGTGAGACTGGACGGCACGGCAAGCGGTGCCGAGGTGACGGCCGCGTTCCACGTGCTCGCGCCGAAGCCGTGGCTCGACCTGACCACCTGGTCCGGACCGCCCGGAACGCCGGTCGGCTTCTCCGGCGGCGGCTGGGCGGCCGGCGAGCGGGTGGCGATCCACCTTGGCAGCTCGAGCGGCCCGGTCGTCGACGAGACCCAGGCCGACGACTCCGGCTGGCTGGCGGCCGGCGGCGCGGCGGGGGTCCCGGGCGACGCGAAAGAATCGGTCACCTTCGTCGCGGTCGGCGAGCAAAGCCGAGCGACCGCGAGCGCGAGCTTCAAGGTGATCAACCCGTTCGAGTCGCTGCCGCCAAGCCTTCAGCCGCAGAACCTTCCACCGCCTCCGCCGCTGCCGACTCAGAACCCGCCGTCGTGAGGGACGATTAAAGTTCGTAGCCGACGTACGGATTCTCGCACGGGTTTCCGACCGATACCCACAACCGGCCTTGATCGGGCTCGGCGATCATCGAGGCGATCGAGATCATCCGGCCCTGGTGGCGGCAGATGGAGGTCGGGTGGCCGTCGTGATCGGACAGCGCCGCCTTCAACGTCTCGACGCTGACCCGCCCGGACTGCGCGCGAAGCAGGTCGCGCATCCGCGGCGCCCGACAGGCCGAGTCGGGAAGCCGCGGCAGGAGCGCCTCCCGGTCGACGAGCGACGGAGCGACGAAGTGGTTCGTGTGGACGAGCACGTCGTCGTCCGCCGAAAGGGTGGCGAAGCCGTCCGGGGTCACCTCGACGTCGACGAGATTGGTCCGGTCGGTCAGCACATAGTTGCCCGACGAGCACACCCGCGCCCGGCCGATGACGTCGAGGCAGCCCCGGAGGTCGGTCTGCTCGAGCAGCGCGCGCTTCATGAAGTAGTGGGGCATGCCGTCGGCGCGCCAGACCGGCGTCGAGAGCGCGTTCTGAAACAGGCTGACGCCGGCCGAGTTGACGCCGGTGTAGCCGACCAGTCCGGCGAACGTGCACATCAGGATCGACGGGCCGTGGTCCGGCTCGACCCGCAGCACGATCAGCAGATCCTGGTTGAGGCGGTCCTGATCGAGGTTCTGTCCGGCCAGGATGCTACCGTCGGCGGTCGCGGTCCGACCGACGGCGAAGGCGGTGCATCCCTCGGCGGCGGTCGTCGCCCCGGAGGCCAGGAGGCCCATTACCTCGGCCCGGACGTTGACGAGCAAGACGTCGAGAAACGGGAGCTTCGCGCCGTCGGCGATGCCCCGGACTTCCTCCACCAGCCAGGGGGCAAAGGCCTCGAGGCTCGGCAGAAAGGCGCTGGCGCAGCGCAGGAGGTCCTCGCGGCGGATCGGCGCCCGCGAGCGATCGAGCGCACGCCAGCTCGCTTCGACGGCAATCGTCTCCAGCAGTACGTCCGGGTACCGCTGGATCAGATCGCCACACTGGCGGCCGTGCTGAAAGCCGCGCTCGTAGGGACCGCCCTGAGCCGTGACGTAGGGAAGACTTGAACTGGCCACCGCGCACCTCCCGCCGAAACTCCGCGGGTCCATTATACCTGCCGGAGCGGGAGGCACGGGCGCGTTCCGGAGCGCCTCGGGCTGGCGCGGTCCGGTGGAGCGGCGTCAGATCGCGTCGCGATACGTCGTCTCTTGTGGTGGGCCTTCGATGTAAGGCTCGAGGTCGTGATGGGCGCGCGCGCGGGCGGCGGAGGTTTGCCACGCCTGCAGGGCGGCCAGGCTTCCCCACTGCTCGTAGATCAGGATGTCGCGCGGGTCGTCGACGTTGACGACGCACGCGCCGCCGATCCAGCCCGGCTCCTGGAACAGGCTCAAGGCGTGCTCGAACACGCCGCAGATCCGGGGCGCGTCGTCCGGCGACTTGGCGCGCACCCGAAACAGGAAAAGATACATCCTCGCACTCTCGACGTCGATCCCGTGGCCGACGGCAAATTTCGAGCCTGATTGGAACTCGGTAATAGGACTGGCAACCATCCCCGGCGCGATGTAAAGTCGAGCGAAGGAGCGGTGGCGTGCCGTGTGGTGGAAAAGGCTCATCCTCGGGTTGGCGGTCGCGATCGCGGCCCTCGGGTTCGTCCGACCGGCGCCGGCGCAGGCGGCCGGTACGCTCTTCTTCAGCGCGACCGGCTACGCGATCGAGGATCCGTCTTTTCTCGATTTCTTTATCAAGCGCGGCGGCGTCTCGACCTTCGGCTACCCGGTCTCCCGCGAGTTCACCTTTCGGGGCTTTCCGGTCCAGGTATTCCAGCGCGCGATCATGCAGCGGTACCCGGACGGCCACGTCCAGCTGCTGAATCTCCTCGATAACGGCCTCTTTCCGTACAACCAGGTGAACGGGGCGGTCTTCCCCGGCGTCGATCCGTCGCTCGTCGCGACCGCCCCCGCCGTCGGCACGCCCAACTACTCCACCGCGGCGCTTGATTGGATCGCCCGGGTGTCGCCCGATTCGTGGAACGGAATCCCGGTCCGGTTCGATCGGAGCTTCCTGGACACCGTGCCAACCGCGGTCGCATTTCCGTCCGGACGCGCCGACCTCGGGCTGATGGCCGGGTTCGACCTGGAGGTCTGGGGTCTGCCGACCAGTCTGCCGGCGTTCGATCCCCGCGACCACGGGGTGGTCTACCAGCGGTTCCAGCGCGGCATCCTCCAGTACGACGCGGCGTGTCGCTGCACCCACGGGATTCTTCTCGCCGACTACTTCAAGGGCATCCTGACCGGAAAGAACCTTCCGGCCGACCTCCTCGCGGCGGCGCGGAGCAGTCCGTACTTCGGGCAGTACAACCCGGCGAAGCCGGGCTGGATCGACCGTCCGAGTCAGCTGCCGGGCAGCGATCTGACGCGCGCCTTCGGGCCCGAGGCCGACCCCGGAACCGGCCGCGCGAAGCCGGCCGCGCCGATTCAGACTGGCTCGGCTCCGCCTCCCGACGTGAACGCGTGGTCGATCGCGGTCGTCGACGAAGACTCCGGCGCGCTTCTTTACGGGAAGGATCCGCACCGCGAGCTGGCCCCGGCCAGCCTGACCAAGATCTTCACCGCGCTGGTCGCGTTGCGTTATGGCCGGTTAGATCAGCCGATCACCGTTCGGTTCGACCCCGCCGAGATTCCTGACAGCACCCTGATGGGGATCAATCCCGGCGAGACCTACACCCTGGAGGACCTGCTCTACGGTCTGATGCTGCCCTCGGGGAACGACGCGGCGCTCGCCATCGCCAACGGGATCGGCGGGTCGGAGTCGCGCGTCGCGGACCTGATGAACGCCCAGGCCAGCGCGCTGGGCTTGAGAGACTCCCACTTCGTCAATCCCCACGGGCTCGACGCGCCGGGCCATTACACCAGCGCCTACGACCTGGCGATGGCGGCGCGCTACGGGATGACCCACTTCGCCGAGTTCCGCGTCCTGGCGCGGACCCGGAGCTGGACCGTCCGCGGCTCGCGAACGTTCACTGTCTACAACCTCAACCGCTTCCTCCGGAGCTATCCGGGGGCCGACGGGGTGAAGATCGGCTACACCGACAACGCCGGGAAGACGATCGTCGCCTCGGCGACGCGCGACGGCCACCGGGTGTACGTCGTGCTGATGCACTGCGACGACATCGTGAACGACTCGGTGCCGCTCTTCAACTGGGTGTTCGCCAACTTCACCTGGCCGGGGAGCTGACGCTCCGGAAGGGCTCCTTGAGCCTTCTCGGACGTTGACTCGACGTTCGCCTTCCGCGGCCGTCCCGTAATCTCATGGGGTTAACGTCGGATCTGCTGCGTGGTCAGAAGAGCGCCTGGCTGATTCAGGTAATACAATCACCGTCGCGCGGGTCAGTCAGGGCGCTTCGTCACCGACGCGGGACTCAACCTTCTGCCGTACTCAATAGACGACCTTCTGCCCCTCCGGTGTAACCGCGGCGCACCAGTGACCTTTCGCGTACCAATCGATCTTTTGCCGAAAGAACCGTACCGTCGCCCAATCGTCCAGGACGATTTCGCGAAGTGCGCCGACGATGTCGGTTCGTATTTCGGCGAACAGCACTTCATGCACGTACGGCGGCTCGTGCTGATCGAAGCGTGGGTCAAAGCGCACAATCCAGTAGTCCTCGGCGGCCTCCATAGCCTCGAATCGGTCTGCCGCCTTGCCGATCGCCTCCAGTCCGCTCCAGACCGCCCGGTGGACCGGCCGAAAGGCGCGTTCGGCTCGCTTCGCCTCTTCAAGGTCCCACACCCGCACGACTCGGTGATCCCATTCCTCGGGTTGTCCCGCCCGTTCCAGCCAGTGGATCCGATTCATTCTGCGCACGTACGCCTGCACCGGTTTGGCGTCACGGCCGAGGACAGCGAGCGCTCTCCGGTCCAGATCGTCGGGTACACCCAGGTTTTCCGTCCCCATCGTCATTTCCCACTTCCACCCAAGATCGCGTCTCGAATCTCTTGGAGGAGCGCGGGATCCGGGTTGTCGGCTCCCCCGCGTCCCTCCATCGTCTTCGCGTCCTCGAGAAGCTGCTTGAACAAGGCGGCCCGGTCGACACTCATTCTGCGCGTGACTAGCCGAAGCAACCGCTGCTCGCGCCGACGCGCATCCCTCCACGCAGTTTACCGCCACCATTATTGCGCGGTGGCTTCGCGAACACGATGGTCGAGAGCACGCGCGGGCCGGCCGGCGTCTGAACGACGGCGGCGATAACCCGGACACCGAACGGCGCGTCAAGGCACTGAGCATTGATGATATACCCTTGAAATAGTCCCCCGGCCCTACTGAAGCACGCGTGGTCGGTCGAACCGTCGCGGGTAACCCGGCTGGCGGAAAATCCGCTTGGATCGATCAACGCGACGGGATTGTTCAGGACGTCGCTGAAGGCGTCGAGGGAGAGCGGAACTGCTAACGTCCCGAGAAGCGGATCCCGGCTGAGGAATCGTCCGCTCGTCGGGTCATAGTAGTGCGCCAGCAGGTGATCACCAATCTGATGGGCGCGACGTCGTCCGGCAACGCCCCGAGCGCGGCGTTCGGCGGGATCATCGGCCAGTTCGTCTCGTGGCGCGCGTTGTTTCTGCTCTACGGCCTCGGCGCGCTGTTGATCGCGGCGATGCTCTTCCGGGTGTCCGTCGACCAGGGCGAATCAGCCGGACCGGCCCCGACCGCCCGTGCCGATCGCCGCTACGGCGAGGTGCTTCACCTCCGGCAGGCCCGGCTTCTCTTCCTCTTCGTCGGCCTGGAGGGCGTCTTCAGCTACGGCGGCTTCACCTACCTCGGCGCCTACCTCAACGCGCGTTTCGGGATCGACTACCTGACGATCGGGATCATCCTCGCCTCCTACGGGACGGGCACCGTGCTGACCAGCCGGTTCGCGAGCCGCGCCCTCAAGCGACTCGGCGAAGCGAACCTGATCCTGATCAGCGGCGTCGGCCTGCTGCGAGTGACCGCGGTGGCGCGCCGGTCCTGGTGAGTCACGGGAAGCGCGGCAGGGCCGAGCGCGCCATCGCGAGCAGCGTCTGCTGGTGCGAGGAAAGCGGGCTCGGGGGCGTTCGCATCTCGTGCA
>JAJPKB010000051.1 GCA_021323915.1 Chloroflexota bacterium
CTCGCCCGCGCGAGCGCGATCCCGCCGTCGAACGCGGCGAGACGGTTGGTTGGCGGCGCCGGCAACCGGTCGGCCGCCACGTCGACCGAGACGAGAATGGAATAGCGACCGGTTGGATCTTTTAACGTCTCGATTGTCGACGGCATCGGCAGCTCGGCGGCGAGCTTGGCGGCGTCGCTCTGCTCCGACGTCGGGAAGACGTATCGCACGCCACGCGAACGATCGGTCGGGATAACCAGATCGGCGAGGTCAAAGGATTGGGCCGGCGACTGCCGGGTGAGAAACTTGATCGTGTTGTCCTGCGCGTAAAGTGGCGCCAGAAAGACGCGGTCGCGGGCGACCCAGGCACTCAGATACGTCGCCGAGTCGACTTTATCGCCCATCATCCAGTGGTAGGCGTCCGGGCTTGGTCCCCACACCCAGAAATAGTCGTGGACCGTCCAGGCGGTCGAGATCGCCAGGGCGACCCCGACGACGGCCCAGGTCCCGATCCGGGTGACCCCTTGCCGAACCATCGCCTGCCAGCTCAGTCCCACGCCGGTCCCGGCGATGATCGCGACCGCGGGCAGCGTGCCGTACATGCGTGGGAAGCCCGGCGGACCGACCGCCAGGGCGGACGGCATCGCCTGACTCAGGATCCAAACGACGAGAAACAGAACGACCGCCGAGCGCGCCGAGGGGGTCTGGCCGTCTGTCGCCGGCTCTTTTGTCCGCACCGTGGACGCGATCATCGCGATCAGTCCAACGAAGAAGAACACGCTCAGGACGGGATCGAGCATTGGGCGACCAGCCAGGTTCTGGTCCTCGTTTCGGGGTCCGGCAAAGGAGAAGCCACCAAGGGTCGCGACGATGCCGTGGATGACCGCGCCGGTCGGATCGCCGTGGTTGTTGACCGGGTTGAGAATCGAGACGTCGTCGGTATGACCGAGAACGTCCCCCGGGTGATGAACGGTGTAGATCCCCAAAGGAAGCCAGACCGCCAGCCAGATGATCCCCACGAACGCCATCTGCCAGAACGCCCGCCAGGTTCGACCCGGAAAGCCGAGGGCGAAGGGCAGGAAAAGCAGGGGAATCGGCGCCAGTCGCCCGGGAATGTAGGTGTAGAGGCTGAGCCCGCCGAAAACGCCCGCCCAGGCCAGCGCTGACCAGGAGTTGCGACGGATGCCGCGAAAGAGCATTCCATAACCGAGGGCAAGGAAGAGCGGCAGGGTAGTCAGTCGGAGGCCGTTGCGGCTGAAGTGCACGTGCAGGTACGTGATGCCCAGGATGAAGGCGGCCGCGAGCGCGGCCCAATCGGCCCAGCGTCGATCTTTGCTCCAGGTCCGCAGCATCTCCCGCGCGCAGAGGAACGTCGTGACGACGGTCAGCGTGCCGGCAACCGCGGACGACAGCCGAGACGCGTAGCCGTTGACTCCCCACAGACTGGCGAAGAGGCTGGCCCAGTAGAAGAAGATCGGCTCGCGGCCGTTGTTTCGCGGGAAGTAGATCGGATGAGCACCTTGAAGGATGTCGGAGATGTCGAAGAGATTCGCCGCCTCGTCGAAGAACAGCCCCGGGGGGATCGAATGCAGACGGGCGATCCGAAGCAGCGCCGCGACCAGCACGACCGCGACGAACGCCAGCGCCAGCCAGAACTTGTCATAATTACGGGAAACCTGAGCCGCATTGGCCATCGATCCCGTTCGCGTTTTCAGCACTCTCCTACCCCTTGCCCTTCCTACGGCCCCACCCGCACCGTGGCGACGACGACTCGATCGCCGGCCGGCTTTCCCTGCTCGGTGACCGGAAGCCGCTTGCCATCGCCCGGATTGTACATTCCAACCTCGATCGGATAGTCTCCCGGCGAGAGATTCCCCGGCAGGACGAGGTCATAACGGTCGAGGATCTCGTCGCCCGGGAACCACGAAGACGTCGGACGCTGTCCGCCGTCTGGCGGCTGGTCCCGCTGAGCGACGACCTTCTGCGCCTGGCTCAGCACGTGGACGAACACGGTGTAATCGCCGTCCAGCGCCGCGACGTCCCTCCAGTGAAGGGTGAGGTGGATAGTCTGCCCTGGTCGAACGTCGGTCGACGCGAGATCGAATCCCGTCAGCGCGACCGACCCGCCGAGAGTGAAGTCGAGCCGGTGACCCGGCGGTGCCACCGGCGGCGGGGCAACCCCCGCCTGCACCGTCAACGAGCCTAGCACCGTCGCCGGGCTCGGGCCCGGCAAAGGCTGAACCGCGAGACGGTAAGCCCCCGGCGACAGGTGCGCGCTGATCGGAACGTGATACTGCTCGCGGAGCACGTCGCCCGGGTTCCAGCTCGCCGGCGGGTAGGACGCGGTCGCCAGGGGAACGTCGCGCTGCTGGGCGATCGCGCCGTTCGTATCCAGCAGCTCCAGCCGGAGCGCGGAAACCGCCGGGTGGGGCGTCAGCGCCTTCCAGACCAGCGTCAGGTACCCCGATTCCCCGGTCTTGACCGAATCGCTGCCGGAGTAGCCGAGCAGGACGACCGACCCGTCGAATGTCGCGCCGGACCGGTGAAAGCCGGCGATGCCGCCCGTCCAGACGCTCCGGGCCGGCTGCTCGACCCGAATCGTCGCGAGGCTCACGCCAGCCGGAGTAAGCGGCGCTCCCTCACCACTCGCCGGAAGGTGCTCCGGATGATCGGCGCTGTACACGTTCAGGAGAAGTTGATAAGTGCCGGGCGGAGTGCCCGGAGGAATCATCAGTCCGTGGTGGTCGTCGATCGCCTGGCCGACCGGCCATGCGCCAGCGGGCAGGTAGCCGCCCCCGATACTCTGATCGGATTGAGCCCAGGTCGTTCCGGTGCCGTCGACCAGGCGCATCGATACCAGCGGATCGCCGAGCTTCGTCGGCAGCCAGCGCCATTCAAGGTCGATCGGCACGCTCTCGCCAGCGGAGTATCCGGCGTCGCGCCACCCGTACTTCTCAAGGAGAAGCGAGTCTCCGAACCGGACCTCGGACGAGCGATCGGTCATCGTCTTCGACGCGGCGAAACGATAATATTGGAGCCGACCGTTGACCTCCCAGACGTCGAAGGCTCGGTACGCGTTCGCGGTGAGCCAGCGCGGAATGAAGTAGCTCGGGTCGTAGTCGGGGGTCGCGTAAAGGAAGACCCAGACGCCCTCGTAACGGTCGGCGATCCGCGCCAGCGCGCCGGCGGTGGCGCTCTCGTCCAGCGGCAAGCGCTCCGGCAACGGGTAGGTGGGAAAGGGCCTGGTGAGGTAGTAGTGATAGAGCGGCAGTTGTGACGTCCCGTCAAGGACGACCGCGTCGTTCGGCCGGGCCAACGCGTTCACCATGCCCATGTGGGTGTTGTAGGCGCTCTTCAGATAGCGCCCGATCCAGACGTTGTCCAGGGGAACGAGCGCGAGCACGATCGCCGCGCACAATAGTCCCGCGGCGATCGCCAATCGTGCGTGGGATCGCCTCGACGAGCCGTTCCGCTGCGCGGCGATCGCCGAACCGGGAAGAATCGCGACACCTTGCGGAGCCGACCGCGCCATGCCGGTCCACCACCCGACGGGGCGCGCCGCACTCGCCACGCCGACGACGCCACGCGCCATCAAAAGCGCGAACGGCAGCGAGCTGACGACCAGGTAACGCTCGGCGAACATCGGGCGGACGAGCGAGATCAAGAATCCCAGTACGAACGGCGTGAACAGCCAGGCGCCAAGCGTGCCGCGGGCGAATCGATCGTTCTCGGACACCGCCGGAGCCGCCAATCCGACGAAGACCAGCGCCGAGACCAGCGCGGCGGCCAGGAGCGCGTGGCCCCAGGACAGCGACCACCCGGCGGCGATTCGTACCCACGCGCTGAGCGCGACTGCCCAGAGGTTGACCGTTCCCGGCTGTGCCCCGTAATAGCTGGTGAAGACGTGCAGCGCGACGATCACCCACGGTAGATAGAGGACACCCGCGATCACCACCGCCCGAAGCCAACGACCGAGCACGGCCCGCCGCTGCCGCGCGAGCGCCAGCACGGCGATGCCGTGTGCCACCGGGACGAAAAGCCCGTAATAGTGGCTGCCGGCGGCGCCGAGAATCGCCACGACGTAAAGCACGCTGCTCCAACGGCGCCCCTGCCAGAGGCGAATCAGCCCCAGGGTGGCCAGTCCGGCGAAGAAGCTGACCTGGGCATACATCCGGGCTTCCTGCGAATACCACACCTGGATCGGATTCAGCGCCACCAGGAGCCCGGCAACCGTCGCGGCGACGCCGCTCGCGAGCCACTCCGGGTTCGGGTTCGTCGCCGTCCGAGGACCGTTCCGAGCTCGACTCGCCGCGTCGCCCCCCTTCGTGGAGCCGGTTAAGGACGGCGTCTCGCGACGAAATGCCGCTCGCGCCAGCGCCGCCGCGACCGACACGCTTACGATACCGGCGAAAGCCGATGGAAGGCGGGCGACAAGCTCGCTGTGGCCGAAGAGGCGAAGCCAGACGACGAGCAGAAAGGGATAGAGCGGCGGGTGGGGCTCGCCGGTCGAGAGCATGTCCAGGAGGTGGTTGACCGGGCCCAGGGCGGTCATCACGCTGAACGCTTCGTCGCCCCAGAGATCGGTGTTGCCCAGTCCCAGGACCCGAATGCCCGCCGCGAGCAGCAGGACCGGTACCATCGCCAGGAGCAGCCGCGCGGTCGACCGTCGATCGCCCACGTCAGCCTGCCACCTGGACCGTTCCCACCACGACGTGGTCGGTAGATGCGCCGGCCGACGTCACGACCGGCACCCGCGCCCCGCTCTTCGGGTCGTACAGACCGACTTCCAGCCGATACTGGCCGGCCGGCGCCGCCGCCGCGATCGGCACAACGTACGAGTCGGTGAGGTACTCGCCGGCTACCCAGCCATCGGTCGCACGGGTGCCATCGACCGGCACACGGTCGATCTGTCCCTGAATCTTCCCGGCCGGGTCGACCAGATGCACGAAGGCGGTATAGCTCTTATCGGCGGTACCGGTCGCCGACCAGATCAGAGTCACGTCCAGGTGTCCGCCCGGCCGCGCCGAGGGCGCGTCGACGCGGTCGCCGAGGAGGGTAGCGAAGCCGCCAAAGCGCGCCCCAATCGGCGCACGCACCGCTGGCCGGGTGAAGCTCCGCACCGGACCGGAGATCACCACCGTGCCAAGGTCGACCGACCGTGCCCCTCGTCCCACGGACAAGTCCAAGTGATAAGAGCCGCTCGCGGTCGTGGCCGGGATCTGGCAGTCGATCCGCTCGGCGAGGATCTGCCCGGGCGACCAGCGCGACGTCGGAAACGACGGCAGAACCGGACCGCTCACGAGGCTCACCTGATGCCCGCGATCGTCTTCGAGGCTCAGCGAGCGGGTCACGTCCGGCAACGACGGCCGGTCGGAACGCCAGAGAATCCGGAAGGACAGCCGTGAGCCGGCGGCGCGCGGCGGCCCGAGCGGGTCGCGGCCGAGGAGGGAGATTCCATTCGGAAAAGCTACCGCGTCGACCAGATCGACGCCGGCCTCCGCCGGCCGAACCGGTTGGGAACGGACTCCCACTTGCACCGATCCCAGGGTCACCGCGCCATCCAGAACCGGCGCGGTGGTTGTTAGCTTGAGCGCCGCGCCGTTGTCGGGTCGGTAGACCAGAACGGCCAGCTGATAGGCGCCCGGCGGTAACGACGGCGGCGTGAGCAGCCCGATTCGGAATATCCGGTCGCCGGGCGCCAGCGATGCTCCGTCCGCCAGGGCGAGATCCGACTGGGCAACCGGGGCGCCCTGACCGTCCAACAGACGCAGGGAGACCTTCGGGGTTGTCAGCGACGCCAGGACGTTCCAGCGAATCTCGGCGGCGACGGCCTGGCCGGGCTGGATCTCGGCATCGGTCAACGCGGCGGACTGAAGCGTCAGGCGGTCATCCCAGGTCGCGCGGGTCTCCGACGGCCGGGTCAACCGCGACGGCGACGCGTAGTACAGCGCGCGAGCGTTCACGAACCAGCGCTGGGCGGCGAGCGCGGCATCGCGATTCAAGACGTCGAGCGCGGCGACGTCCGGCGGACTCTGCCAGTACGGGAGGAGCCACAGACCGTCGTGGTCTTTGAGCAGCGACGGCAACGCCGCCGCGAGCGCCGACGGCTGGTCGATCACCTGTACGGTTCGACCTCCGTGGTAGTAATAGCCGAAGAGCTCGGATTGACCGTAGCCGGTGGCGACGATCGGATCGGAGCTGGTGCCGTCGGTCGATACCCAGGCGGCCATCGAGCGATAGTCCGTGCGATCGGTCAGCATGGTCTGGTAGGTTCGAGGGATCGTCGGAACCAGCACGACGAGCGATCCGGCGATTCCGGCGATCCCAATCGGAGCCGCGACCTGCCAGAGTCCTTCGAGGCCGGCCGCGAGGATCACCAGATAGCCCGGCGCCAGCACGATCAGGTAACGCTCGTCGAACATCGGGCGCACCAGGAACAGCACGCTCACGACGAGGATCGGCAGCAGCGTATAAAGCGTCAGAAACGTCGCCGACCGCGGACGCCGGACGAGTAGCCAGACCAACCCCAGCGCCGCGAGCCCGAAGGCCGGAAATGCCTCCGGAATCGATGCCGTCTGTCCCAGGCTGAAGGTCGCCAGCGAGCGGGTAAGAACGTGGCGCAGGCTCACCGAAGCCGGAAAATATCCGTGGTAGGCGAGCAAGGCAGGCCAGGCGTAGAGGAGCCAGGCGACGAACAGCACGGCGACGACCGCCGTCGTGGCGATCCAATCGCGAGAAACCGTGAACGGCAGATCAGCGATCGCGCCCTTCTCGACCGAGGCGACCGAAGGAGCCTGGCAACCGCGGCGAGCGGCGATCAGGTAGCAGACGATTCCATAGGCCACGTGGACCATCAGGACGAGCGCGGCATCGTAGTGAGTATTCAGGGCCAGGAACATCGCTACGCCGTAGGCCGCCCAATCCCGGCGCCGATTGCGTCTCAGAGCGCGAACGTAGAGCAGTGACGCCACCGCGCTCAGCGATACGACCATCGCGTAATTGCGCGCGTTCTGCGCCTCGGCGATCTGGTACGGGTTCAGCGCCACCACCGCCCCGGCGATCACCCCCGCCCGCGGACCAATAATCGCACGTCCGAGCCCGATCGAGGCCACGACCAGAACGGTCCCAAACGCGACCGATGGGAACCGCATCGCGAACTCGGAGCGGCCCGCGAGCTCGATCCAACCGGCCAGGCCCAGGTAGTACAGCAGTGGATGGGGCTCGAAGGTGTGGGCCTGATGGATGATCCAGAGCGGTCCCTGATCGTGGTTGCGCAGCATGAACCACTCGTCCCCGGTCAGGTTCGGCACGCCGAGCGCGTGAATTCGGAGCCCAAAGGCCACGACGGTCACCGACAGGGCCAGTAACCACCATGCCAGGGCCCAGGATCGAGGGCGACGCGCGGTCAAGCCGACGTCCCCGGCCCGACGGGCCGCCGCCAGACGACGAATCCAATCGCGGCGAGCAGGGTCAGCGCCGAGATTGCCGCTCCCAGGTAAAAGGACCAGGGACGGTAGACGATGACGAAGTGGTGGCGCCCCGGCGGAAGCTCGAACGCCATCGCGAGATAGTTTGCGCGGAAAGTGGTGACCGGTTGGCCATCCCGATAGGCCTGCCAGTCAGGGTAGTACTGCTGTGCGAGAACCAGCATCGCGTTCGCGTTCGCGTTCGCGTCGATCTCGATGCGCTGCGGATCGAGGTGGGTGATCTTCACGTCTGGACGCGGACCGGGCGTGAACGGCCCGATCGACGTGGGCTGCTCGAGCACGACGATGTTGCCCGGGTGGTAGCCCGGCGCGAGAATCATCTGCCGCGCCTGATTGGGGTCCCGCGCGACCTCTACCGCGCGCACCGCCCAGGCGCGGGGCAGCGAATCGCTCATAAAGTAGGTCTTGAGCGGTCCGTCCTGAAAGACCAGGCTCAGGCCGGCGAGGGGCCCTCCATTGCTGATGAAGAACTTGACGTTCAGAATCTGCCAGACCCGCCAATCGGCATCGGCGG
Organism: Chloroflexota bacterium; assembly: GCA_021323915.1. Classification (GTDB taxonomy): domain Bacteria; phylum Chloroflexota; class UBA6077; order FW602-bin22; family CADDYW01; genus JAJPKB01. Next base: position 7,981 of record JAJPKB010000051.1, read on the forward strand.
CAAGCATGTCGCGCATGCGCAGCAACTGAAAGGGGGTATCGCCCCCGATCGTCGGCATGTCTAGGACCGAGCCGTAATCTGACGGAAAGACTGCCTCGCTGATTCCGCGCACCCGGTACGGCTCCGGAAACTTGTGGACGAAATCGGCGGTGCGCTGGAGTCTCGGAACTGGCACCGGCGAAACCGGACTCAGATTATTCCCGGCGTTGATCGCGAACAACTCCAAGGCGACCAGCGCCGCCAGGCCAACGCCGAGCAGCGGCTTCGGATCGAGGCGGTTAAGCGACCACCCGCCGTCCGCGACGATTCGGGCGCGCGCCGCGAGCAAAGCTGCGGCCACCGCGAGCACGACCACGTTCAATGCGAAATTCGTTCGCAACGGCGCCGGCGCGCGAATCAGCGGTGCCACCAGGTACAACACCAGGAAGATTAGCGCCAACCCGGCGGCGAGCCCGGTCCAGCGAAAGACGATCCACGGCTTGAGATCCGACCGGAGCAAGTAGGCGACGCCGCGCCCCGCCATGATCGAGGCGGCGAACGAGAAGACGTAAATCACGCGCTCCTGGTCGCGGAAAAGGTCCCAGCCCGGCGCGACGTGGTACAGCACCCAGAACAGCGGCGTCGCTCCGCCGACCGAAAGGGGAATCGCGACGAGCCCGGCCATGGTCCAGTATGCCATGGGCTCGCGTCGACTGGCCCAGGCCCCGATAACCGCGAGAACGAGCGCGGCCACGCCGATCGAAAGCGCCTTCTCGCCGTGCCAGAGCGGAACGAAGATCTCCGGAAGCGACGAGGGAAGGTAACCCCAGGCGGCCTGCGCGTATCCCATCTGATCGCGTGTGCTGCTGCCGAGAAACTCGACCGAGGGCAGAATCTGGATGGCGGCCAGGCCGACCGCGAGCACCGGATACACCGCCAGGGCGAGCACCCGCCGCTTGAGGTCGATTTTGGCCCGCCAGAGGCACCAGAGGAGATAACCCTCGGTCGCGTAAATGATAAATAAGTCCGTCTGGGAATGGCCGGCGAGGATGGCGATGCCGAAAGCCAAGCCGGCGGCGATCAGCCAATGCCAGGCGACGCTCGGCCGCGCGGGCGTCTCCCCGGGCGCATCCGGCGAACCAGGGACTGCGTCGCCCATCGCTTCCGCCCCTGGCGACGCGAAGCCAGGTCGGAGACGAGGTCTTGCGTCTACGGCCATGGAGAGGAACAGCACGATCAAGGGAAGCCAGACCGCAGTTTCCAGGACCGGCAGCTGCTCGGCCGGGTAGCTGGTGATGAATCCGCCGAAGGCGAACGCCAGACCGCTGACCAGCGCGCCGATCGTCGAGCCCGTCAGATAGCGCGCCAACCAGTAGGTCAACACGCCGGCCAGGAGCGTATGAAGGACGACTTCTCCTTCGAGCGCGCGGTAGGGAAAGCCACGCCATCCGAAGAGAATCGCGTTCACCATCGCCAACGGATAGAAGACCGCGGTTTGGACGTCGGCTTGAAAAGGATGGCCGGCGAACATGTCCGGATTCCAGAGCGGAATTCGGCCGTGCCACCACTCGTGAGCCTCGAAGAAGCGAAAGGGATAGAACTGGCGGGAAAAGTCGCCGGCCGCCATGTACCACCGCGGGCCAAAGGGCCGAACCATCGGCCAGAAGAACGCGATGGTGACGCCGAACAGGGCGAGATGAGCGGCCAGGTCGCCTCGCGAAACGTCGAGCCATCCCGTTCGTGGCTCATCGGTCTTCTCTTTCGCGGGCAAAGCCGTCTGGCTCTTCAAGGTCGTTGCCTCTCCCTCGTCGACGGTCCCGGTACGCGCTCGGGTGCCTGTCCTCGCCTCCTACGCTCGCGAAGGGCACCTTCGAAACAATCGCCCGCTTCGTCTCCGGGGCACGCGGATGAGCGGCCGCTCCCTCCAACCTGGTTCGGTCGGTCGCTCAGGCATTGTAGCACCTGCCCCTCTCGCTCGACAATTTGAGGCCGTGCTATACTGTCGGAGTTATGGAGAGCGCCCTCGGAGTTCCCGGCTCGCGCCGCTGGCCGCCGGTGCCACGCTTGCCCCCGGTGGTCGCGACGGCGACCCTCGGCGTCGCGGTCGGGGCGGTGCTCGGCGTCCTGGTCGCGGCGGCTTCTCCCCTCTACACCATCGCCGGCCTCATCGGAATCGCGGCTCTCGTCTGCGTCGTCGCGGACGTCCGCTTCGCGCTGTTTGGATTCATCGGCGTCGCGACACTTCTCCCATTCGTCGCGCTCCCCATCTCGCTGGGACCGGTCAAGCCCACGCTCGTCGATTTTTGCCTGATCGCGGTCTTTCTGACCTGGATCTTCCGCGCCCTGGGAGATCGAAGCGAACGCCTCCGAGCGAGTGGCATCGACGTTCAGGTCTTGCTCTTCCTGGGGGTCTGCCTCACCTCCTTCGTCCTTGGAACGGCCTATCAGACAACGACGTCGGACGTTCGCCTGTTCGGCGAGCTCATCGACGCCATCGTCTTTTTCTTTGGCGTGGTCAACTGCGTCCGCGACTTGGCGACGGTGCAGCGATTGCTCATCGGATTCGTCGCGGGCGGCGCCGCGGCGGGATTCGTCGCCATCGTGCTCTATTTCCTGCCGGCCGCGACCGCGACGAGGCTGCTCGCTTCGCTCTCGCGCTTCGGATATCCCTCGACCGGCATCCTACAGTACATCGCCAGCACAACGACCCAGCGAGCCATCGGGACGTCGATCGATCCCAACATCCTCGGCGCGACGCTGATGATGTCCGGCGTCGTCGCGGTCGGGTTGCTGGCCTTGCCCCGCGGACGTTGGACGAAGTTTCTCTGCCTCGGCGCCCTCGGTCCAACTCTCATCGCGCTTCTCCTCACCTACTCGAGGGGATCGCTCATCGGCTTCCTGGCGGGCTGCGCGGTCATCGCGACCCTCCGATATCGACGCCTCTGGCTGATCGGAGCGCTCCTTGGCGTCGCGGTCCTCCTCTCGGCGCAGGTCGATCAGAGCAGCTTTTACCAGCACCTCGAATCGGGGATCCAGGTGCAGGATCAGGCGGCGGCAATGCGGCTCGGGGAGTACAAGGACGCCTTCCGTCTGATCTCGGAGTACCCGTGGTTTGGCGTGGGCTTCGGCGAAGCGCCCGACGTCGATCTGTACGTGGGCGTGTCGAGCATCTATTTGCTGATCGCCGAGCAGGTGGGCCTGATCGGGCTGGCCATCTGGAGCTGGACGATGGCCAGCATCCTGCTCCGCGGTCTCCGCCGATGTCTCGGCGCCCGCGACGAAGCCTCGGCGCTGGCGCTATCGTGCCTGGCGGCGCTGGTCTCGGCCCTCGTGGCCGGTCTGTTCGACCACCACTTCGTCGACATGCACTTCCCGCATGTCGTCGCCACCGTCTGGATGCTCGCCGGCCTGCTGGCTATCGCGATCAAAGCGCGTAGCATCCCCAGCCCCGAGCAGCCGAGCGCGTCGGCCGCCCCACAGCACGGCGTCTAGCCGCGGACGGTCCGTGATTGCCCCGGAGAATCCAACGCGTCGGAACGTGCCTCATCAATGGACGGGCCTCGGGCGCCGCTCCCAACCGCGCTTCGTCGTCGCCGCGGTCTGCCTTGCTGGCCCCGGAATCGCGGTGTATACTCCTTCCGAATTCACAATCCGAGTTGGTGTCGGTAGTCCGTGCACGGGCTGGCGGGCGGGCAACGGGCCACGGGAGAAGGCAAGTGAAGATCGAAAAGCTTTTGATCGCGGTGACGGGAGACTCGACCGACCAGGACGTCTTGCTCATGGCGTCGAGCCTCGCTCGACGGTTCGGCGCGACGATCTACGCGATCTACGTGATCGAAGTGAAGCGTTCGCTGCCGATCGACGCCGAGATCGGCCCGGAGATTGAAAAGGGAGAAAAGCTCCTCGACTCGGTCGAGCAGTGGTGCGAAAAGGCGCAGGTACCCGCCGAAACCGCGCTTCTCCAGGCGCGCGAGATCGGGCCGGCGATTGTCGATGAGGCGGCGGAACGAGGTGTGGACGGAATCCTCCTCGGAATCTCCCAGCGAAAGCGCCCGATCGACGGCGAGCTCGGAAGCACGGCGTCCTACGTGCTGAAGAACGCTCCGTGTCGGGTCTGGCTCAGCCGGGGCCCGCTCGTCGCCGAGAGGGCGGCCGCGGCTACCGCCGATCAGCCAAGAGGGTGAGCAAGACGTAAGCGATGCTGATACTGATTCTGGGATGTGGTCGGGTTGGCGCCCGATTGGCCGTGGTTCTCGATGACGAAGGACACGACGTGCGCGTCATCGACGGCAATACCGACTCCTTTCGTCGTCTGCCTCCCGACTTCAGAGGCCAAACCATCGTGGGACAGGGCATCGACGACGATACCTTGAAGCGAGCGGGAATCGACAAGGCAGATGTCTTCGCCGCGGTGACCAACGACGACAACACTAACATCATGGCGTCGCAGATGGCAAAGATCCTTCATAACGTCCCCAAGGTGATCACCCGGATTTACGATCCCATTCGAGAGGAGACCTACCAGACCCTGGGGCTGGAAACGGTTTGCCCGACCGCGCTGGGCGCGCAGATGATCGAAGAGATGTTGGACGCGTACGAAGGACGCGGCTCATCGCTCGACGAGCAGGCGCCGGAGGCGGCGCGTTGATCGGGCGGTCACGCAAACTTTCCCGCGTGGCCGACTCTCGTCCCCTCGACGAACCCGGACAGGCATGATTACGAGGAGCGAGGTATGTACGTCGTCGTTGCCGGCGGCGGCAAAGTCGGGTTTTATCTAACCAAGACGCTGATCAACGAAGGCCACGAAGTGCTGGTGATCGAGCGCGATCGACGCAAGTCCGATTCGATCAACGAGGAGCTCGGCAGCGTGGTCCTTCGAGGGGACGCGTGCGAGGCGAGCATCCTGAGCGAGGCGGGCGTCAATCGCGCCGACGTCGTCGTCGCCGTAACCGGCGACGACGAAGACAATCTCGTCATCTGTCAAATGGCGAAGAAGAAGTTCAACGTCCCGCGAACGATCGCCCGAATTAACAACCCGAAGAACGAGCAGATCTTTCGGCTGCTGGGCATCGACGCGACGGTGTCGAGCACCGACTTGATCATGCAGCAGATCGAGCAGGAGCTTCCGGCACAGGCACTGATCCACCTTCGGATGCTACGCGACGCCGATCTCGAGCTCGTCGAAGCGGACGTGTCGCCGCGTTCGTCGGTGGCGGGAAAGAAGCTCCAGGAAGTGATGCTGCCCGCGGATACGCTGATCCTCGTCGTCATTCGGGGAGGACAAACCAGCATTGCGACCGCCGAGACCCGGCTGGAAGCCGGCGATCAGCTCATCGCGTTGACTCGCGCTCAGAAGGAGGGGGAGCTTCGCTCGCTGTTGCTGGCGTAAGCGAGGTACGTCGAGGACGTTGTTTCCAACGTCCTCAGGACGCGGCGGTCAAAGAAGCAAGCTCCCACTCGGGAACGAACTTCTGCCACTCGGTGTACGAGTGGAGATACTGGTTCAGCACGTAGTACGGAGAAATTCGCGGCTGGGCCGGAGCGCGCCGGAGCGCCATCTTTGCTTCGTCGAGCGTCTTTCCGCCCTTTCGGTGGTTGCACGATCGACACGCGCTCACCAGATTTTCCCAACTGTGCTTGCCGCCTCGGTGCCGAGGAATGACGTGATCGATCGTCAGATCCTTCCCGCGCACACCGCAGTACTGGCACGTGAAGTTGTCCCGAAGGAAGATCTCGCGGCGAGTCAGACGGGCCTTTGGGCGCGGCCGCCGAATCAGGTACATCAGGCGGATCACCGATGGGCGCGCGAAGTTCTGCGACGGTGTTCGGATGTGTCCCTGGCCGTGCTCCAGCACTTCGGCCTTTCCCCGGTTGATCAGCACGATCGCCCGTTTCTCGTTGCACACGTTGAGGGGCTCATAGTTCTGATTGAGTACGAGTACCGCGGCGGTCAACGTCCCCCCTCTTCTCCTTCGGTCGGCTCCTCACAATATTGTAGCATCCGGCATTGGCGCTTTCAACATATTGTGCGGACGGCCAACCGATTGACGTGGCACGTGCCCGGGGCGAAGGTCTCGACCAGCGCACGCCGCGTGCCACGGACCGCCAGCGCGCCGGCGTGGCCGGCTTCTTGCCCGTTCGGACGGGGACCGGCGAGGCGGCGGCCGAGTCTGGTATACTTTGGCAGCGGCTAGACGCGGCGGCGGTTCAATGGCGGAATCACCAGGCCCGCGCGGCCTGACGTCGATCCAGCTTTCCAATTGTCGCGCGAGTCCGGTCTACCTTCCAGCAGGCGCGTGGCGAGAGGTGGCATGACCGCCCGGGTAGCGAACCATGATCCGACGATGACGAATCGGCGCCCGCCCCTCGATCCGCGACTGACGACGGCGGTGCTGATCGGAAAATTCGCGGCGTTGACCTGCCGTCGGCTCGGCCTCGGCGGCGGGACGGCCTTTCCAGGCATCCTCGCCTCCCGCGTCGACCCATCGATTTCGGCCAAGCTAGCTAACGCACTACCGTTCGGTAGCACGCTAGTAACCGGCACCAACGGAAAGACGACCACCAGTCGGTTGCTGGCCGAGATCCTCGACTTCGCCGGGTGGACGCCGGTGCACAACCGCGCAGGGGCAAACCTCACCAGCGGACTCACCACCGCGCTGATCGAGAAGAGCGGACTGAACGGTCGGTCCGGCGGGGACATCGGCGTCTTCGAGGTCGACGAAGCGGTGATGCCACGGGTTCTTCCTTCGATTCGTCCTCGCGTTATCGTGCTGACCAACCTCTTCCGCGATCAGCTCGACCGGTACGGCGAGGTCGACTTCGTGGCCGGCCGCTGGCGTGACGCCGTCCGCGCTCTCCCCGCCGAGGCGACGCTGGTGCTGAACGCGGACGATCCCGGCGTCGCGGCGCTGGGCCGCGAGACGGCGGCTCGCGTGCTTTACTATGGCGTCGACGGTCCAGCCGCGGACGGTACCGAGCTCGGACACGTCGCCGATTCCAAGAACTGTCCGGTCTGCGGCTCGCCGTTGAGCTACGTGTCGGTCAGCTACGCCCATCTTGGTCGCTATCGCTGCCCCGACGGCGACTTCGCCCGGCCCATCCCCGACGTCGTCGCGTCGGCTGTTTCGTTCGAGGGAATCGACGCCAGTCGGCTGAACGTCGACGGGCCCTTCGGCCATCGAGAGTGGCGATTTCGATTGCCCGGCCTCTACAACGCGTACAACCTCCTGGCGGCCGTGACCGGTGCCGTCGCGTTAGGCGCCCCGATCGAAGCGATCGACGCCGCTGTCGCGGGCTTCAGCGCGGCGTTCGGCCGCCTGGAGCGAATCAGCGTCGGCGGGCGAACGCTGTACTTCGCGCTCATCAAGAACCCGGTGGGATTCACCGAGGTCGTGCGGACGATCCTGAGCGAACCCGGCGATAAGCACCTCGTCATCGCGATCAACGATAACCTCGCCGACGGCACCGACGTGTC
>JAJPKB010000457.1 GCA_021323915.1 Chloroflexota bacterium
GAGATCCAAACCCAATTTGGCGCCGTTGCCGCGACCTACGTCGAGAGCAAGCCCCACGCTCGTGGGGAAGATCTTCCGATCCTCGTCAGGGCGATCGGCGCGAAAGGCGCCGAGATCGTTCTCGACCTGGGTACGGCGGTGGGCCACACCGCGTTCGCGGTGGCACCCCACGTGGCCGAGGTGGTCGGGATCGACCTTACCCAGGAGATGCTCGATCAAGCCTCACGTCTGGCCGCCGAGCGTGGCATTCGCAACGTACGCTTCCTTCACGGCGATGTGATGAAGCTGCCCTTTCCCGACCGCAGCTTCGACGTCGTCACCTCGCGCTACAGCGCGCACCACTACCGTGAGCCGCTCCGAGTGGCTCGGGAAGTCGCGCGGGTGCTGCGGCCCGGCGGCCGCTTCCTGCTTGCCGATACCATCGCGCCAGAGGATCCGGCCCTCGACACGTTCGTGAACGCGATCGAGTACCTGCGCGACCGCTCCCACGTCCGCGATCACCGCATCTTGGAGTGGCGCGAGCTGCTCGACTCGGTCGGTCTCGTTTCCGAGGTCGTCCACACCTGGAACGTCACGCTCGACTTCACCACCTGGGTGGAACGCATGCGAACGCCGAGTCAGGCGGTGGGGATGCTCCGTACCCTGTTCCAGCAGGCCCCGGAAGCCGCCCGGGCGACCTTCCAGATTCAGAATCGCGGTGATCTCTCGTTCTGTCTTCTCGGCGCGATGCTTCGTGCCGAGCGCGGCCCGGCTCCCTTGACCCTCGGCGACCGGGCGTGTTAGACTGCCGCCGCCCCGGACGTCCGATGCGGGGCTAAGGAGGTTACCAACGTGGATACCTCGACCAGGCCATTCGCCGGCAAGATCAGCTGGGTCACCGGCTCCTCGCGGGGGCTGGGGCGGGCGATCGCCGATCACCTCGCCAGCCTCGGGAGCACCGTCGTCGTGCACGGCACCACGCCGACATCTTCGCGCGCCTTCAACGAGGCGGACTCGCTGGAGGCGGTCGCGCGATCGATCGCGGACGCGCACGGGGCCGAGGTGTTATCGGTCCACGGCGACCTCTCCGATCCGCCGACTGTCGAGCGGGTGGTCGGCGAGATCCGGGCGAAGCTCGGCCGAATCGACTGGCTGGTGAACTGCGCCGGCGGCGACATCGGCGCCGCCGGGACGTCCGGCCCGGGCGGCGGCAAGCCCCAGGCCAACGACGCCGTGTTCGTCTCGCTCGAGGATATTAAGACGGTGCTCGATCGGAATCTGATGTCCTGCATTCTGGTGTGCCGGCAGGTGGCGCCGGAGATGATCGAGCGGCGGGCCGGCCGCATCGTCAACTTCGGAAGCACCGGCGGCACCGCGGGACACACCACGGAAGTCATCTACGCGACGGCGAAAGCGGCGGTCGCCGAGTACTCGCGCTGCCTCGCGGCTCAGCTTCGGCCTTACGACGTAACCGTCAACGTCGTGGCGCCCGGTCCGACCGTCACGCCCCGCTTCCTCGCCAGTCGTCCGATCGACCAGGAGATGATGGTGACCGGTGGCACGCTCGTTCGCTATGGACAGGCCAGCGAGATTGCCAGCACAGTGGCGTTTCTGCTATCACCGGGCGCCTCGTTCATCTCCGGCCAGGTGCTGCGCGTCGACGGCGGGCGTCAGCTGTGGCCGGCGTAGACGTCGCCCTTCGCTGCCGTGACTGCGGGCGGGCGGCGGATCTCCGCGATTGGCGCTGTACCCGGTGTGGGGGGCTGCTCCGCCTGGAGTGGCCGGGGCTGACGCCCGACCAGAGGATCGACCCGGCCGCGCGGGGCGTCTGGCGCTATCGGCCGGTCCTTCCCGCGGTCGGGGCGTCGGCTATCGTCACCCTGGGCGAGGGGGCGACGCCGATCGCCTGGATCGATCGCTGGGCGGCGGCGCATCGCCTGGGACAGGTCGGCGTGAAGCTCGAATACCTGAACCCCACCGGATCCTTCAAGGACCGCGGCACGACCATGCTCGTCTCGCACGCGCGCTCGCTCGGCCTCGGACGCCTGATCGAGGACTCCTCCGGCAACGCCGGGGCGAGCGTCGCGGCCTACGCTGCCCGAGCCGGGGTGGAGGCAACGATCTTCGTGCCGGCGGCGGCGCCCGCCGCCAAGCGTGCCCAGATCGAACGGGTAGGAGCTACGATCGTGCCGATTGACGGCACGCGCGAAGCGGTGACCGAGGCGGCCCTGGCCGAGGTTGCCCGATCCGGCGCCTATTACGCCGGGCACAACGCGAATCCCTTCTTCGTGGCGGGCATGGCCACTTTCGCCTACGAATTGATCGAGGAGCTCGGCGCGACGCCGCGGCATCTGGTGATCCCGACCGGCGGCGGCTCGCTGTGTGTCGGCTGCTTCGATGGATATCGCCGGTGGTTCGACGAAAAAGCGGGCTGCCAGCGCTGTCCGCGCATCCACGCCGTTCAGAGCAGCGGCTGCGCCCCGCTGGTCGCGGCGATCGAGCACGGATTGGACCGCGTGCCGGCGATCCGCCGAAACCGGACCGTCGCCGGTGGAATCGAGGTCGAGCGACCGCCACGCGATCGAGAGATCCTCCAGGCGATTCGCCGGACCGGCGGATCGGCGGTCGCGGTCGACGACGACGAGATCCTGGCTCAGCGGCGGCTTCTCGCCAGGACCGAGGGGATCGACGTCGAGCCGACGACTGCCGCGGCGTTCGCCGGCCTGGCGCGCCTGGCGAAAGACGGGGTGATCGCGCCGGACGATATGGTCGTCGTGGCGGCGACCGGCGCCGGCTGGAAGGATCCCGGCTAGCCCTCCGCCGGCAATTGAAGGAGCATCAGCCGGCGATTCGGGCGCGAGTCTGCTACAATGGGCGCCGAACGACCGCAGATTCGGGTCTTGGAGGGTGTCGTGGGACGACCAGTCGTCGCGCTGACGCGTTGCCAGCACGATCGCTCGAATGCCGAGGTGGAAGCGGCGGTGCGCGAGACGGTGGCGCTCGCCGGGGGCGTGCCGGACCGCGTGCTCCGGGCGAAGAAGATCCTGATCAAGCCGAATTACGTCGGCGCGAATTCGAAGCCCAGCGAATCGGAGATTCGCAAGCACGCCGGGCGCTTCGTCAGCTGCGCCGAGCCGACGGTGACCCGTGCGGTGGTGGGTATCGTCCGTGAGGCGAATCCCAGCGCCGAGATCGTGTTCGCCGAGGGGGTCGACGCGCGAGCGCCCCGAACCGCGGCCGACGTGTTTGGCTGGATGGACGCCCATCGACTGGTCGACGAGTTCGGGATTCGACTGCTCAACGGCAACGACGGCGAGCTCGTCGCGGTTCCGGTACCGGGCGGCGGACTGATCCACCGCGCGGTGTACCTCAACCGAGAGCTAACCGACGTGGACGCGGTCGTATCCGTTGCAAAGCTGAAGGCGCACGGCACTGCCGGCGTCACCATGAGCGTGAAGAACATGTTCGGAATCCTGCCGTTTCACCGGTACGGGTCCACCTTCCGCAACTTCATGCACACCAACTATTTCCGCCTGATGCGCGTCATCGTGGACACCGCGACGACGCTGCGGCCCGACCTCGCGGTCGTCGACGGCCTGATCGCCTCCAACCACGGCATGGACCATGATCCGGTCGAGATGAACGTGCTGCTCGCCGGCCACGATCCGGTCGCCACTGACGCCGTCGGCGCGGCGGTGATGGGCTTCGATCCCCACGCCGACTTTCCGACCGAGCCGTTTGTCGTGTCGGAGAACCACCTGCGCCTGGCGGCGCGGGCCGGGGTCGGCACGCTCGACCTGCCGGGGACCGAGGTGCGTGGGGTGGCCATCTCCGAGGTCGCGCGTCGCTTCAGCATCGAGACTGAGATGAAGGTCACCACGGAACAAGCCATCGGCGCCCGGGCGGCGGCGATCGAGCAGGCCGCCGTGTTTCGGGCTCGCCGGCAGGAGCTTCTGCGCGCTTACTCCGGGCAGTACATCTACCTGCGCAATGGCGACGTCGAGTGGTCCGCGCCGACGGTGGCCGAGGCGGCAAACCGGGCGATCCAGCAGCTTCCGCGTGGCGCGTACGGCCTGGCGATTCAGGTTCTTCCGGAGTCCGAGGAGATCGAGAAGGTCGCGGCCTACCTGTAAGGGGGCCGCCGATGCCGAATCGGCGCCCAGATTATGCACCGGCGGAAGGAGAATGAGCTCGTGCCGATTCTCATTGCGCAGTACGGCACCAAGCACGGACACGCGGCCGGCAAGGCCCGAGCGGTCCGGACCAATCCGGATACGGAGTTGACCGGGATCTTCGAGCCGGATCCGATCGCTCGGGCCGAGGCCGAAGCGAACGAGGCGTACCGCGACGTCCGTTGGTACCGTTCCCGCGACGAGATGCTGGGCGATCCACGCGTTCAAGCGGTGGCCATCGAAGGGCAGAACAGCGAAAGCCTCGCGATGGCCGGCGAAGCGATCGACGCCGGTAAGCATCTCTGGTACGACAAACCGGCCGGCGACGACTGGCCAGCTTTTCAGAGCCTGGTCGCTCGGGCGCGGTCACGCGCGCTCGTCATCCAGATGGGCTACATGTTCCGCTACCACGATGGTTTTCGCCGGATCGTCGACTGGGCGAAGGGAGGCGTGCTCGGCGACGTCTTCTCGGTTCGGGCCCACATGTCGACCTCGATTCCGGTGAGAGGGCGCAACGGCCGCGAGGTTATCAGCCGTCATCGCGGCGGCATCTTCTACGACCTGGCGGGACACATGCTCGATCAGGTCGTCTGGTTGTGCGGGCGCCCCCGGAGCGTTCAGGCGTTCTTCCGAAACGACGCCACGCCCGACGTCGCATCCTTCTCGGACAACACCCTGGGCGTCTTCGAGTTTGATCGGGCGCTGGCGTTCGTGGACATCGCGGCGATGGAAGCGCGACCGATGGCGCGCCGGTTCGAGGTCTACGGAACGCAGGGCACCGCGCTCATGGAGCCCTTCGAGCCGGCGCCGGTGCTCTGGCTGTGCCTTGAGCAGGCGCGGGAGGGGTACGTCGCCGGCCAGCAGCCGGTTCCGCTTGACCGCCAGCCGCGCCAAACCCTCTACGACCGCGAGCTAGCGGCGCTGGTCGCGAGTTTGAACGGCGCCCAACCGCCCGATCGAAGCCTGGACCACGAGCTCCTGGTTCAGGAGACGCTCCTGCGAGCGACCGGCGGCGCGCCGGACTGAGCGCGTGCCGCCGATGTATCGGATCGGCGGTTCGCATCAGGGCAAAGGCGGTCCTTGATCCTTCGGGATCAGCAGGGTGTACTCCTCGGCGCCGCGGCGCTCCCTGAAGTCGGCCCACGCCTGCCGTCGCAGCTCGCCGCTGGTCAGCAGGTCGAGCGCGGTGCAGGCGAGCGCCTTCGCCGCGACGGCGCCGCCCTTCTCGCCGATGGACATGCCGGTGCAGGCGGTGATCTGCCAGCTGTGGCCGGGTGAGCCGTTCGCCTGGGTCGCGGCGCGGAGGTGGCCGACCGGCGCGAACCAGCTCACGTCGCCGATGTCGGTCGAGCCCTTGACCAGCCTCGGCTCGGCGGGGACCGGCTCGATCTCGTCGTTGAGCGCCGGGCCCTCCGGTGCGTCGGGAATTGTCTGGCGAATGCGCTCGGCAAAGGCGCGCTCTTCGTCGTCGAATCCGGGTGAACCGACCAGCTTGAGGTTGCGGTCGATGGCGTCGGCGAGGACCCGATTTGGAATCTGCTCGTGGCAATCGGTGTCGATCGACCACTCGACGCGGGTCTGGCTCATCATGGCCGCCGCCTCGGCGATCCGGGTGACCCAGGCGACGTACTCCTCGACGTCGCGGTGTTTGTCGGCCCGGACGTAGTACCAGACCTTCGCGGTAGGCGGCACGACGTTGGGCTGAACGCCGCCGTTGGTGATCACGTAGTGGATCCTAGCGTCTTCCTTGATGTGCTCGCGCATGTAGTTGACGCCAACGTTCATCAGCTCGACGCCGTCGAGCGCGCTGCGCCCCCGGTGAGGGACGGCCGAAGCGTGCGAGGCGACGCCGTGAAAGGTGAACCGGACCGAGACCATCGCCTTGCTCGAGATGAAGTCGGCGCCGGTCCTGTCGCTCGGGTGCCAGCCAAGCACGACGTCGGCGCCGTCGAAGATACCGTCGCGCTGCATGAAGACCTTGCCGACCAGTAGCTCCTCGGCGGGGCAACCGTAGAGTCGAATCCGTCCGCTGATCCCCGCCTTCTCCGCGGCTTCCTTGGCCGCGAGCGCCGCGAACGTCGAGGCGGTCCCGAACACCGAATGGCCGCAGCCGTGGCCGTAGCCGCCCGACACGATCGGTCGTTGCTCGGCCGCCGCTTCCTGGGAGAGACCGGGCAGCGCGTCGTACTCGGCCATGATCCCGATCAGCGGCTCGCCAGCGCCCCAGGTCGCGACGAACGCGGTGGGCATGCCGGCGACGCCGCGCTCGACGGCGAAGCCGTTCCGCTCCAGGAGATCCGCCAGCAGCGCGGCCGAGCGGGTTTCGAGCAGGCTTGGCTCGGCGAAGGACCAGATGGTGCGATTCGTTTCACGAAACGCGTCGGCTTGCGAGTCGACGTAGGCGATCGCCTCGGACTTCGCGGCCTCGACGTCGAGCACGGTCATTCCCATGGGATTCGCTCCTTCTCATCGCCGAATGGTTCGCCGATCGCTACCTACTTTCGACGGCGACGCCAACGCTCTGGCCGGCCGCGACAATCTCGTTCCAGGTATCCTCGGCGACCGGGATGCCCTCCTCGCGGCGACGGGCGGCGGTGTTGACCTCCGGCTCGCCGGGCACAAGGACCTCGTTGAAGCCGGGAGCCGGTCGAACGCCCTTGATCTTTTCGAGCACGCGGTCGGCATCCGCCTCGACAGCGGAACGGTCGCGGAAAAGGCCGGCGTCGATCGCGAGCATGAAGGTGCCGGTCAATCCGGCCTCGTCGGCGAAGCCGTAGGCGCCGGTGAGCACGTGCGAGAGCAGCACCGAGAGAACCGCCAGGGCCGAGCCCTTGTGCCCGCCGAACGGCAAGAGCATGCCGCCGTCGAAATAGGCGTTCGGATCGGTCGTCGGGTTCCCGTTCTTGTCGAGCAGCGAGCCCGGTGGAACCTGCTCGTGCTTGGCGCGCGCGACCATCACCTTACCGCCGGCAATGGCCGACGTGGCGAAGTCGACCATGAGATCCGCGCGGTCGCCGGCCGGGAATCCGAACGAGAACGGGTTGGTGCCGAAGATGCCCTGCTGGCCACCGAACGGCGCGGTGCTTTTCCCGAGGTTGCCGATCGTGACCATCGCGACGACGCCCTCTTTCGCGGCCTGGGTCGAGTAGGTCCCCAGGCGGCCGATATGGGTGCAGCGGACCACCCCGACGACCGCGACTCCCTGGGCCTTCGCCTTGGCGATCGCGACCTCCATGCCGAAGCGCGCCGAAACCTGGCCGAAGGTCCAGTTGCCGTCGATCAGCGCCGAGACCGGGGTCTCGCGAACGATCGTCGGGCGCGCGTTCGGCTGGACGCGTCCGCGCTTCATCGCCTGGACGTAGGCAGGAATTCGCAGCACGCCGTGCGAGTCGTGCCCGGCGAGGTTAGCGTCGATGAGGTGGCTGACCAGGATGTCGGTCGGCTCCGGTTCCGCACCTGCGGCCCGGAAGATTCTGGTCGCGACATCGCGAAGCTCGTCGGCGGTGAATAGGATCACGGTGTCCCCCTGGCTATAGCGTTGGTCCGGTTGGGTTTTTGTGATTGTATCTCCACGGGTGCCGCCCGGCAACGGCCGGTCCGAACGAGCGTATGCCGAAGAATGGTGATAAGGCACACAACTGGGGGAGCGTGGGCGTCTCGCCCACTCGGGGAAACCGGACGCAGGCGCGCGAGACGCCCACGCTCCGGAACGATCCCGTCTGTTTCGGGACTATACCCTCTTATTAAAGCGGAAGCTGACGCAGCGTGGCTTCCCGTCTGTTAGAATTCGGGAGTATTCTGGCGCGAGGAGCCGGCCCCGACGGTCTCAAACTTGTCGGCTAACCGCGAGGGTGGTGATCTCCAGGTGCGACTTGGCGTCGTATTTCCGCAAACCGAGTCGGGCGCCGACCCGAGCGCATTTCGTGACTACGTGCAGGCGGTCGAAGACCTCGGCTACGACCATCTGGTCCTCTACGACCACGTTCTCGGCGCGGATCCGACTGGCCGTGCCGATTGGCGAGGGAATTACACCCATTGGCATTCGTTTCACGAGCCGCTGGTCTTCCTGGGCTGGGTCGCGTCGTTCACGAGGCGGATCGAGCTGACGACCGGCGTCCTTGTGCTTCCCCAGCGCCAGACGGCCCTGGTGGCGAAGCAGGCCGCCGAGGTCGACGTTCTTTCCGGGGGACGCTTACGGCTCGGCATCGGGGTCGGCTGGAACGAGGTCGAATACCTGGCGCTGAACAAGCCGTTTTCGAACCGCGGGGCACGCATCGTCGAGCAGGTGGACCTGCTGCGCGCGTTGTGGACCGATCCGATGGTCGACTTCAAGGGCCGCTGGCATCGCATCGACCGCGCCGGACTGAATCCGCGGCCGGTCCAGCGGCCGATTCCGATCTGGATGGGCGGCTGGGACGAGCGGGTGCTTCGTCGGATCGGCCGCCTCGCGGATGGCTGGTTTCCGCTGCGTCATCCGCCCGAGGGATGGGCGGCGGTCATCCAGCGGCTTCACCGATACGCGTGCGAGGCCGGACGTGACCCCGGAACGATTGGCATCGAGCCTCGCTTTACCCTGCGTGGCTCGCCCGACGACTGGCGCCGGGCGAAAGAGGAGTGGGAGGCGCTGGGCGCCACCCACCTGTCGCTGAACACCATGGGCGTCGGCCTGGCCACCCTGAACGACCACATCGCGGCGATCCGCGCCTGGCGGGCCGAGGTGGCGTAACGGGCGTGGCCCGAGGAGCGCGTTCACCACGGAGAAGCAGTGGTCCGACGACGCGGTGCCCCGGACGCTACCGGAGACGGCTGAGTTATCCCCCTTCGGGATGTCTTACCCCTGGCCCCGCGGAGTTCGTGACCCTGACGTAGCTCGCTGCCGTTAACCGCCCAAGCGAGCGGACGTCTCGTAGCACGGGGGCTTATCCCCTGCTTGGTGCAACCGGCCGAGCGGCGACAAGCCCCCGTGCTACCGGTTTGTCGAACGTCTACTCCTTGATTCTGAAGTTGCTAATAGGGCAGTCGGGTGTCGGGATGCTCCTGGATGAAGTGGGCAAGGTGCACGCCGAGATTCTCCTGAAGCTGGATCGTCAATCCGCCGTCGACGACCAGCGCGTGGCCGGTGATGAACGACGCCTCGTCCGAGCACAGGAACACGATTGCATTGGCGATGTCGACCGGTCGACCGCAGCGACGGAGCGGGTACTGCTCCTCGAAGAAGCGGAGGCCGGTCGGGTTGTTATCCCAGTTCTGAGCCTGGATCCGCTCGGTGACAATGTGGCCCGGGCAGATCGCGTTGACTCGGATGCCCGAGGGGCCGAAATCCTGGGCCATCTGGCGGGTGATGCCGATGACCGCCGACTTTCCAACCTCGTAGATCATCGCCCGGGGAGCCTGAAGGAGGCCATGCACCGACGACAGATTGACGATCGAGCCACCGCCGGAGCGCTGCATAATCGGCACAGCGTATTTCGCCGCGAGGTAGATCGACTTGATCAGCACCGCCAGGCCACGATCCCAGGCCTCCTCGGCCACGTCGACCGCGGTGCCGCCATCGTCCCCGGCGGTCGGGTTGTAGGCATTGTTGACCAGGACGTTCAGCTTCCCCCAGCGCCGCTCCGCTTCCTCGACCATCGCCCGAACGTCGGCGTGCTTTCCGACGTCGGCGACGATAGTCGCCGCGGTCCCGCCGGCGTCGCGGATCGCGCGAGCGTTCTGTTCCGCGGCGTCGCCGTCGACGTCGACGATCAGAACGCTGGCGCCTTCCTCGGCCAGGCGCCGCGCCGTCGCGCCGCCGATTCCTCGCGCGCCTCCGGTCACGATGGCGACGTGATCCTGTAATCTTGGCATAGCTCTTTCCTCCAAACGACGTGGTTCGCCGCGCCCGGATTTCTTCGGTCGCCCATGATACCAGGCGAGTCTCCACCATTGTCACCCTTAATGCATTTTGGACCCTTTCTGGGGATCGGGCGTGACTCTGTTGAAGGAGCAAACCCTCTCCGCCCAGGAGCCACTCTCCGCCTATACTGATTCACCCAGAATGCGGTACATTCCAGGTCGTGAGGTCAACCGGGACGGAGCGCGTCCGGATGACGCCAATGGCACGGAGCCGCGCCTGGAATCCGTTTCCGAGGACGGTCACCACAATTTCCCACGCGAGCGGACCGGAGCAGAGCGCCACGCGTCAGCGCGTTGCCTCCTCACGACGGATCTGCTCCACGATGTCCGTGCTAATCCGAAATCCATTCCGCCGTAGCTCATCGACGAGCGGCATCACCGCGGGGATCAATTCCCGATCTCTCGCCAGACGCAGGATGCCGATCAAGCCGGTTAGCGGCAAGCCCTGCCGTTGAGCCGCCGTTCGAGCACGCCGGTCGTCCAGTAAGAGCAAGTCCGCTCCCACTTCGCGCATGAGCACAATTGCTTCCGACTCGCCGCGATCCAGGTCAGTCCGCAGTGTCGCAACGGCAGCCGAATCCGCCACCGCCCGGACTTTGAGCCAGTCGGCGGCGAAGGCCTCGCGCAGCGCGACAAGCCCGAGGACGTCCGAACTGGCGCGCAACACCTCCTCCTGGACGGCCGGTGGGACAAGCACTTCCTCGAACGCGGCCGGCAGCAGATTCAGATGGCCGATCCAGGACAGATGGATGAGCGGTCCGGCATTCGTGACTGCTCTCACGATGCCCGGGATCGCCGTTCTGCTTCGGCAATCCCTTGGAGATCCTGGTCGTAGTCGCCCCGATCGTACCAAACGGTCGGTAAGCCCATTTCAACGAGGAGCGCCTCGAACTCCGGGCGTGGCACCTCCGCGAGTTCCGCTGCTCTCCCGGCCGAGATCAGTCCTTCCAGAAACAAGTGAATCGCCAGGGCGCTCTTTACCTGATCAGCGGCTGATCGCTTTCCCAAACGTGATCGACGGAGCAGATCAAAGATCTCCTCCGGAACATCCACTTTTCTCGTCTGCATGTCCACCCTTTTCGGTTTCCCGCGGTACACAGGCAATCTTACTCCAAGGAACGACCCGGTGGAGCGACTTCGTCTCTGGCTCTGCCCGCTCCCCTGGTATCTAGATTCCACATAATGGCTTACAGCGCCGGAGTGGAGATGATCTCGGGCGCGTATTTGATCGTCGATGACAGCCGCGCGAAAACCAAGCTGGTCAGCGCGATCCGGGTCACGGCCTCCCGTCGATTGAAGGAGAAACGTCTGGACGAAAGGCTACGCACAGCAGTGCGGACGAGCCTGGTCTACCGGCTGCTTACAGATCATTATCGGTCGTGAGTATAATGAGCGAGCTCTGATTTGGGTATCTGGCTGCGGCGGGGTATCGGGCCGATGCCCGATCGTGACATTTGGAAAGGATGCAGACGTGAGCGCGCAGATGACGAAGCGAGAACGAGTGCTGGCCGCGGTCGGCGGGCGCGAGGTCGATCGGGTCCCGGTGAGCTTCTGGGTGCACAACTTCGCCCGAGAGAACTCCGCCGAGGACCTGGCCGACGAGACCGCCCGATTCGTCCAAGCCTACGACTGGGATTTCGTCAAGGTCCAGTCGCGGGCCAGCTATTTTACCGAGGGCTGGGGAAACCAATACACCCGGTCGACGTCTCCGACAGTCGGGCCCATTTTGACCGGACACGCTTGCGCGACGGTCGCCGAGCTCGGTCGATTGAAGCCGTTGTCGCTTGACCATCCGGTGCTGCTCGAGCAGCAGCAGGCCCTCCGCTTGGTTCGCGCCCAGCTTGGACCGGACGTGCCGATCATCTGGACGATCTTCTGCCCGCTGACGATCGCTGCGGCGCTGCTGCCCGGCGGCGCGGAGGCGATCCACGCGGCGATGGACGCGGAGCCGGCGGCGCTGCTGTCCGGGCTGGAGGCGATCGCATCCACCTACGCCGCGCTGAGCCGCCGCTATCTCGACTTGGGTGCGGATGGCATCTTTTACGCGAGTAAGTGGGTTGGGCCGCGCATGCTGACCCGCGACGAGCACGCCCGGTTCGCCCGGCCGTTCGACCTGAAAATTCTCGAACCGATCAAGGGCGCGCCGTTCAACGTGCTGCACCTCTGCGGCGAGGAGATCTTTTTCGCCGACTTTCGCGATTACCCGGCCGCCGCGGTCAACTGGGCGCTGGGCAACGGAAATCCGTCGCTCGCCCAGGCCCGAGGTCTGACCGACCGGGCGCTGCTCGGCGGCGTCAGCGCGAAGCCGGAGTTTGCCGAGCTAACGCCCGAGCAGGTGGCGGGCCAGGTTCGATCGGCGCTCGCCGCAGACGACGGTCGCCACTTACTGATCGGGCCGGGCTGCTCGGTCAATCCGGGCTCGCCACCGGCGAATTACCGCGCCGCGGTCGACGCCGTTCGCGGTGCCTCGCCGGCTGCTTGATCGATCGTCATCCGCGGCAACGGGTTAGTCGGCGCTCATCCTCGGCGATTTGCCGCGTCGGCGTGATACACTACTCCGAACGCGCCGGCGCCCGACCGGCGGGCGGCCGGCTCGGCCAGGCGGGACCTTCGTTCCAAGGAGAATCCACGTGCGCAGGATGCCTCACCTGTGGCTCGTCTGACTTCCCACGATCCGTACCAGGCCCTCCGGTATCGCGACTTTCGACTGCTCCTGACCGGCAGCATGGTCGCCTCGCTGGGCACCCAGATGCCGACACTCGCCATCGGCTGGGAGCTCTATGTTCGGACGAGCTCGGCGCTGGTGCTGGGCATGGTTGGTCTAGTTCAGGTCATTCCGATCCTGCTGTTTTCGCTGGTGGCCGGGCACGTCGCGGACCAGTACAACCGCAAGAAGGTCGTGATGGCGTCGCAGAGCCTTTTGATGCTGGGCTCGCTCGGCCTGGCGGCGCTCTCGTACTGGCACGGCTCGATCGAGTCGATCTACGGCGTGCTCCTGGTGATCGGGATTGGCTCGGCGTTCAACGGCCCCGCTGCCAAGACGCTGCCGGTCGAGATCGTGCCCGAGGAAGTGTTCGAGAACTCGACGACCTGGAGCAGCAGCGTGGGGCAGCTATCGGCGGTCGTTGGGCCCGCCATCGGCGGTCTGATCATCGCATTCTTGCACGGAACGACCCTCGTCTACGTCCTGAACGCGCTGGCGGCGCTGACTTTCGTGGGACTGCTCTCGTTCGTCCGGGTCGGGTTCCCGGCGGGTGGCGCGCCGCGGCGACGTCGCGAGCCGACGACGCTCCGCTCGCTCGGCGAAGGCATCGGCTTTCTCCGGCGCACCCCGATCATCCTGGCGGCGATCACCCTGGATCTGTTCGCCGTTCTGTTCGGCGGAGCAACCGCGCTGTTGCCGATCTTCGCGCGGGACATTCTGCAGGTCGGTCCGACCGGCTTCGGCTGGCTGCGGGCCGCCCCGTCGGTCGGCGCGGTCTGCATGGCGCTCTTCCTGGCGCACCAGCCGCCGCTGCGCCGGGCCGGGCCAACCTTGCTGCTGGCGGTGAGTGGCTTCGGCGCCGCGACGATCGTCTTCGGACTCTCGCGCTCGTTCGCGCTCTCACTGGCGATGCTATTCCTGATCGGCGCGCTGGATAACATCAGCGTCGTCGTGCGGAGCACCCTGACGCTGGTTCGCACGCCGAACGAGATGCGGGGGCGGGTCGCGGCGATCAACGGACTGTTCATCAGCACGTCGAATCAGCTGGGCGGATTCGAGTCCGGCCTGACTGCCCAGATCTTCGGGCCGGTCGCGTCGGTCGTCGGCGGTGGGATCGGGACCGTTCTGGTCGTGCTCGCGATCGCGGCCTACTGGCCGGAGCTGCGCGGGCTTCGGACGCTTCGTGAGGCCGTGCCCGAAGAGGCGCGCGCCGACGTGGCGGCATCGGCGCGGGGAGCGTGAGCATTCGGGCGACTGGTCTGGTCAGGATGGGTGGTCTCGGCCGAAGTCGGCGATCAGCGCGGGCGTCGACGCGTCGAATCCAACCACGTCGAGCATCCCGGAATCGTTGGGGTCGGCGATCGAGAACGACGTCGCGGTCATGGCGACGACGGCCAGCCTGGCGTCGACTCCGGACTGAGCGCGGTAGGCGCGGAGAGCCTGGCTCGGGTGAACGGCACCGGCCCATGTCTCGTTGTCGGTGAGGACGACGAAGTAATCCACGTTGGCGTGGCGCTGCGCGGCGTCGAGCATCGGCAGCGCGCAGTCGGTGCCGCCAAAGGGTAGCGCGTCGACGGCGCGAAGGGCCTCGTCGAGGCGTTGGCCGGGCGAAATCGCCAGCGGCGTGATCCCGGCCA